>CAZTNV010000288.1:0-5507 GCA_964615535.1 uncultured Mycobacteriaceae bacterium
GCGCGATGTAGAGCCCGATGCCGCGGAACCGCGGCCGGTCGGCCACGAAGGCCGCTGCCTCCGCCTCCGGCAGGGTCTGTGTCCGCTCTGCGGCCGCGGCCAGTCCGGTCCAGGCATCCAGAGTTTCCGGCCAGACCAGCCCGGCTTCGCGATAGAGCCGGATGGCCTCGGTCAGATTGCCGGCGGTCTCGGCAGCCTGCGCCTGCGCCAGCAGGGCCGCGGAAGCGCCTTGATCGAATCCGGCCGGATTGCCGATCGCCAGCGGCCGCGGCTGGGCCTCGGCGATCGGCGCAGGCTCGCCCAGCCCGGTGCATCCGGCCAGCACGATCAGGCCGGCGCTCGCCAACCAAACCGCCACCGAAAGCGAGGGACGGGTGCGACGGCGAGTCGGCTGGGGCATCGGGCGATCCGATCGTGGCATACCGGGCATCCCGGACTTCTACCGCAAAGCCGCCCCCCACGCGACCGCCAATTGGATCACCCGGCGACCATCGGCGCCTGGTAGATCGGGGATCGGAGCATCAACGCCCGGAAACCCGGCCGGCGCGGTCACGATCTTGCGGTTTCGGCGAAAAGCGGCCGGAGGGACTGGTAGAGTCGGCGATAGCGTTGCCACTTTTCGGCGTAACGGCTGGCCAGGACGGGGTTCGGCTGGGCGACGAACTCCACCGGTGCCCGCACACAAACCGCGGCGGGGTCTTCGCCGCTTGCCGCCAGCCGGGCCAGCCGGGCAGCGCCGAACGCGGCGCCGTTGCTGCCCGCCTTGGGATAGCTGAGCGGCCGGTTCAGCGCCGCGGCCAGGATGCGGCCCCAGAACGGCGACCGGGCGCCTCCGCCCGTCACCATCACCTCGTCGATCGGCGTGCCGGCATCGGCCAGCGCGGCCTGGCTGTCGGCACAGGCGAAGGCGACGCCCTCCAGCACCGCACGGGTCAGATCGGCACGGCTGGTGTCATGAGACAGGCCGAAAAACACGCCTTTGGCAGCGGGATCGTCGTGCGGCGTCCGCTCGCCCGCCAGATAGGGCAGAAAGATCAGCCCGCCGATGTCGCGGTCGGCCTGACCGGCCTCGGCCAGCAGCGCCGCGGCGTTGGGTCCGCCGGTCAGCCGCGCCAGCCAGTCCAGGCAGCTCGTGGTGCTCAGCATCACCGCCATACGGCTCCAAATCTCCGGCAGGCAGTGACACAGGGCGTGCAGCCCGTGCTCGGGGCTCGGCGCAAAGCCTGGAGTCGCGGCGAACATCACGCCCGAGCCGCCCAGCGACAGCATCGCCAGCCCCGGCTCGATCACGCCGGTGCCGAGAGCCTCGGCGGCGTATTCTGCCGCGCCGCCCGCCACCACGGCACTGGCCGGGATGCCCCAGTCACGAGCGATCTCGGGATCGACCTTGCCGGTCGCCTCGGGTCCCTCGTAAAGCTCGGGCATCTGCGTGCGCGACAGACCGGTCGCCGTCAGCATGGTCTCCGACCATTGCCGGCGCCCGACATCCAGCCACAGCGTACCAGCGGCGTCCGACGTGTCGGTGGCATGGCTCCCGGTCAACCTGAGCCGGAGATAATCCTTGGGCGGCAATATCCGGGCAATGCTCCCGAAGATTTCGGGCTCGCGTCGCGCAACCCACAGCAGCTTGGGCGCGGCGAAGCAGGGCGCGGCGCGATTGCCGGTAATGACACGCGTTCTCGGCTCGCGCCGCTCCAGTTCGGCGCAGTCTTCGGCCGCGCGATCATCGGGCCATAAGATCGCCGGGCGCAACGGCCGGTTCGCCCCGTCGAGCAGGGTGATGCCGTGCATGGAACCCGCCAGCCCGATGCCCGCAACGCCGGACAGCTCGCCGGAATGATCGCGGCGCAGATCCGCAATCGCAGCGCAGGCGGCCTCCCACCAGTCCTCGGGGTCCTGTTCCGACCACGACGGTTGCGGCCGCGACAGGGCGAGCGGGTGTTCAGCCTGCGCGACGATCCGCTGGTCGTCATCGACCAGGATCGCCTTGACGGCCGCAATGCCGAGATCGATACCAAGATACACTGTCGATCCGCCCTTCGCTTAAGCCGCAGAACCCCGGCGCATGCCGGACTCGTCGAAATTCAACGCGTGCGCTCCGGTCGGGCCGCCATCCGGCCGCCCCGATCCGCTCTCAAAATACCACAACCGTTGAACACGCCTATTCCATCCATTCTGTTAACCAATGTGGCCACACTGGTCCCGCGATCACGGCAATGGGTGCGATGCGATACGCCTTTCGGGTGTCGAAGCAACGTGCACCCCAGGCAAAGCCGCACCCCGGCGAGCCGGCCGCTGGCGGGGCGTCGCCTCTTGGCGGTGGCACAATGCCGGTGCATATAACCGGGGTAGGCATGGCCGGACCCTTGGCGAAGAACGCGTCCATGCGGCCGATCCCGGCGACCGGACAGACCGTGATTCCGCAATGGGCATTGTGGGTGGGCGACGCGCCGAACGCGGGGTGACAAATTCCGTCGATGTCCATGCCCACCGATTCGGTCTCCTCATATCGGGACCGAAAGCCGGAGGTCTCTGCACATCGACCTGCCTCGGCACGCCGGTATGATCCCGACGAACCGGGCACGTGACGATGCGCGACTCTTCATCTGCCACTGGCCTTTTCCGCTCGCGATTGCATCACCGCATGGTGATTGGAGGGTGAGCGATCCAACCGCTACATGTCCGTGGCGACCGGGGCGGCGTGAAACCATGCCTTGGCGGAAACGACGGGCAGCGGGAGTTGGGCGCGGTGCAACAGACGATCGAGAAATCCGTGGATGCGCGGGCGGGCGGCACGCGGACCGGTACGGTGCGGCGCTTCCTGCCGCTCGCACTGCTGATCGCGGGCGTGATTGCGGTGTTCGCATCCGGGCTTCATCGCGAGCTCAGCATCGAAGGGCTGCGCGCCCACCATGCCGGCCTGACCGGGTTCGTCGAACAGAATGCCGCGGCCGCCTCGCTGTCCTATGTCACGGTCTATGCGGTGGTCGTGGCGCTGTCGATCCCTGGCGGGGCGGTTCTCACCATTGCGGGCGGCGTGCTGTTCGGCATGGTCTGGGGAACGTTTCTGGTGGTGACCGGCGCCTCTTTGGGCGCGGTCGGCGTCTTCCTGGCAGCGCGGACCGCCCTGGGCGACGTGCTGCGGCGGCGCGCCGGGCCGGCGGTGCAGCGGCTCGAGGCGGGATTCCGCGAGAACGCGTTCAACTATCTGCTGACGCTGCGGCTGATCCCGGTGGTGCCGTTCTGGCTGGTCAATCTGGTGCCGGCCTTTTTCGGCATGCGACTAGGCTCCTACGTTCTGGCGACCGTGATCGGCATCATTCCCGGTACGGTCGTCTATGTCAGCGTCGGCAACGGACTTGGCGCAACCTTGGCGGCGGGGGCCGATCCCGATCTGTCGATCATCTTCGATCCCGCCATCCTGCTGCCGTTGATCGGGCTCGGGCTCCTGGCGCTGCTGCCGGTCGCGTACAAAAAGCTTCGGGCGCCCCGAGGTTGAAACCCGCGAAAGGGAGAACCGACCATGACGAGGAAGATCAAGGCCGATCTGTGCGTGATCGGCGCCGGTTCCGGCGGGCTCAGCGTCGCCGCGGGGGCCAGTCAGATGGGCGCCCGCACCGTACTGGTGGAACGCGGCAAGATGGGCGGGGATTGCCTCAACTATGGCTGCGTGCCGTCGAAATCGCTGATCGCCGCCGCCCATGCCGCGCATCAGGCGCGCATTTCCGGCCGGTTCGGCATTGCCGCCGCGAACGGCGAAGATAGTGAGC
This sequence comes from uncultured Mycobacteriaceae bacterium, assembly GCA_964615535.1. Lineage (GTDB taxonomy): Bacteria > Pseudomonadota > Alphaproteobacteria > DSM-16000 > Inquilinaceae > CAZTNV01. The sequence continues at coordinate 3,771 of CAZTNV010000288.1, forward strand.
CAACGATCGATCATGCCGGCGTTCACGATCACGTTCATGACGTGATCGCCGCCATCGCGCCCAATGATTCGGTCGAGCGGTTCGAGGGGCTGGGCGTCACCGTGATTCGCGCCCAGGCCCGCTTCACCGGCCCGACCACGGTGGTCGCGGACGATGCCGAGATCGCGGCGCGGCGGGTGGTGATCGCCACCGGCTCCTCGGCCCGGGTGCCGCCGATTCCCGGTCTCGATCGGGTGCCGTTCCTGACCAACGAGACGGTTTTCGACCGCCGGAGCCGGCTGGACCATCTGATCGTGATCGGCGGCGGCCCGATCGGCATGGAACTGGCGCAGGCCCATCGCCGGCTGGGCAGCCGGGTCACCGTCCTTCAGCGCGGCGCCATCCTGCCCAAGGACGATCCCGAACTGGCCGAAATCCTGCGCCGCCAGGTTCTGGCCGAGGGGGTCGAGCTGCACGAGGACATCGAGATCCTGCGGGCCGAGCCGGAGGGCGCCGGCGTCGCCCTGGCGGTCCGGCGGAACGGGCAGGAAATGCGGATCGACGGGAGCGATCTGCTGATCGCCGCCGGGCGCCGGCCGACGGTCGACGGACTGGATCTCGACCGGGCCGGCGTCGCCTTTACGGACAAGGGCATCACGGTCGACGACCGGCTGCGCAGCGTCACCAACAAGCGCGTCTTCGCGATCGGCGACGTGGCCGGCGGCTATCAGTTCACGCATCTGGCCGGCTATCACGCCGGCATCGTGATCCGCAACGCGCTGTTCCGCCTGCCGGCCAAGGCGCGCACCGATGCCCTGCCCTGGGTCACCTACACCGATCCCGAACTGGCCCAGGTCGGGCTGACCGAGGCGGCGGCGCGCGAGCGCCATCGCGACATCCGCGTGCTGCGCTGGAGCTTTCACGAGAACGACCGCGCCCAGGCGGAGCGCCGGACCGAGGGGCTGGTCAAGGCGATCACCACCCGGAACGGACGCATTCTGGGCGCCGGGATCGTCGGGCCGCAGGCCGGGGAACTGATCCAGGTCTGGGTGCTGGCGCTGAGCCAGGGCCTCAAGATCGGCGCCTTGGCCAACATGATCGCGCCCTATCCGACGCTCGGTGAGGTCAGCAAGCGCGCCGCCGGGAGCTTCTACGTTCCGAGTCTGTTCAGCGACCGGACCCGGCGGATCGTACGGTTTCTGGCGCGGTTCGGATAGCGTATGGTTCGGCGCGGCGAGGGGCTCACAAGGCCCAGAGTCGCAAGGCCCGGAGTCGCAAGGCCCAGAGAATGCAGCATGCCTTTCGCAATCGGTTGGATTCGGGATTCGGCGACGTTTGATGACCCCGCTTCGCCTCGCCTTCATGGGCACGCCGGACTTCGCCGTGCCGACACTCGATGCCCTGATCGCCGCCGGGCATGACATCGTGGCGGTCTATACCCAGCCGCCGCGGCCGGCCGGGCGGGGGCAGCACGAGCAGCGCTCGGCCGTTCACGAGCTTGCCGCCGCCCGAGGCATCCCGGTGCGCACGCCCGCCGGCCTGAAGGGCGCCGACGAGCAGCAGGCGTTTGCCGCGCTCGGCCTGGATGCCGCGGTCGTCGCGGCCTATGGGCTGATCCTGCCGCGGGCGATCCTGGCGGCACCCCGACTCGGCTGCATCAATGTGCATGGCTCGCTGCTGCCGCGCTGGCGCGGCGCGGCGCCGATTCACCGTGCGCTGCTGGCCGGCGATGCGGAAACCGGCGTCACGATCATGCAG
>CAZTNV010000289.1:0-5498 GCA_964615535.1 uncultured Mycobacteriaceae bacterium
GAATCCCGTAGGGGACGCCAATATATTCAAGGACTTGGCAGGTTCTTCCCGGTCGTATCGAGCGACGTACGGCAAAAATGCTACATGGACGGTAGCGGCCGGGCGCGGATGACGGCGGCCGAATGACAGATTGTCGCACCCCGTTCGGTCCGTCCAACCTCCCCGGCCCAGCCATCGGGTCCGCGGCGAAGGCTGTGCTGGGCCGGGGACGGCGGAAAGAACGTTATCCATTGCACGCCATGTTAACACGCCATATCGGACGCCCGCCGGCCTGGACGGCCGGACTCCGGCCGCAACCGGTCCGAAACGCCGCCCCTCACCGTGAAAATCCGCAAAGATCCGGGAGGCATCCCTGGTCGGAAGCGCGGCCGGAGCCACGGCCGCAATCGCGCAACGGCCGGCGGGCCTAAGTCCTTGAAAACGCCGGAACCCCAAAACCCAGCGGGTTCGTTTTGGGAAACCCAGATCGAACCGAGGCGGAACCGGCCGCGGCGCGATCGCCGGGTGCATTGGTCCGGGCCTCCCGCCGTGGCCAACCCGCGAGGGGACCATTTCACGCGCCAAATGAAATGGTCGGCGCCGATACGGCCGTATCGTTCTCGTAGGTACGGGCGCCATTCGGCCGCGGTTCGGCGGCGATACGGCCGCTGCCGGTTTGCGTGCGATCAACGCAAACCGCACTCGCCTCGTGCCGTTCGATTTTTCACTCTTTACCGAAAAGGGTGAAACTTCTGCACCCTTTGAGGTAAAGGGTGAACAGATTGCGCCCTTTGCGGCCGGCCTCCGCGAGAGGCGGACGTGGCACGCGGGAAATGCAACGTCGTGCCGCACACGGGCGATCGCTCAAGGATCGCTCAAGGATTGTTCTGCGAGGGGCGCCGATCATCGCATTCGCCGAGAGCAGTGATCGCGCGGCGACGGAAGGGTATGGCGGATAAGGTATCCGCCAAAGCGCCAATCCAAGGCGTTGATCCGGGCTGGTGTTTCATCAGGGCGCCGGCATCTACCCATCATATTGTCCATCATCACGCGCCGGCTCGGCCCGAGCCGTCAGCGCCCCACGCTCAGTCCGGTGCGTCGCGCCGATCGAGCGCCGACCGGGCGGCCGCCGGCTCGGTCGATCAGATACCCCCTATGTTGTGGCGGACGGGTCCCATACAACGATTGTCGAGGCGTTCGGACCATCGCACGCGGCGAATGCAAAGGCCCATCTCGGGGTCACTGCAAGAAAGTGCTCGATGTGTACGGCAGAATCGAACGGACCGCGAACCTTGCTTTCGGAAGGGAGGTCTTTCCGACCTTCGACCAAGTGTCAACCCAGGCGTCAACCCCGCTGTCAACTCAGGTGTCAACCCCGACTGTCAACTCAGGTGTCAACCCAGGCGTCAACCGCACTGGCATTGGGATACAGCAAGAAATCGGCAGGCAATCGGTGCTGCGATTTTACCCGGATTTACCCGGAAAACTTCATATACAGGCCGCTATTAGGCGCGGCATGTATAGATCGCTGAGCATAAAATTCCACGACAAGCTTGGCGCGCTCAGGGCAGCGATGCGGCAACGACGCGACTTAGACTCGCCACGAGCCAGGCGGCCGCGCGGGTCGTCAACCTGACCGTGACGGGACCGGCCGGACCGTAGGTTGTCAGCAGGACAGGGCCGGCCGGGTCGGGCCGCGTCACGACCGCGCGATCGGCCGGCGGACGAGGCTGCACCGGGTTCGCGGCCTGGAATGACGACAGCAAGTTCCGCCGTATCCGCGGAGGCAGTCGGTCCAGCGCGGCCAGCGCCGCCTCGTCGGCGCCGTCCTCGCCCTGCTCGGCGCGGTGAAGCTCCTCGATCAGCGGCGCCGCCGCCGGGCCGGCCAGGGCCTTCGCCAGCGCCGCCATGGAGCGCAGGCGGGCCAGCCGTTCGGCCGGGTCGATGCCGGGCGTCCAGGGGCCGAAGCGATCGGCCGGGCGGGGCAATGTGGCTGCCACGGTCATGGCGTCCAGCCCTTCGGGCGTGGCAATCCGATCTCTATCAGCCCGGCCGCAGCGGCGCCGCGCCACCGGGCGCCATACTGGATCAGGCAGTCGAGACCGGACCGGTCATCCAGGTGAACGCGGGCGCCGTCACCCATCTCCAGCAACCGGCGCTGGCCGATCGGCATGCCGCAGCCTGGGCAGATCGCTGGGTCGACTCTCTGACCGTGCCTGCCATGCCATGCCGATTCCGCCAGGGACCAGACCCATTCCCGGCCGTGGTGTTCGGCCCATGCGCCTATCCATGCGCGCCAGTCCGCCCGATCATCGCCGTCCGGGCCGCTCAGGGCGCAGTCCTGCCGCGCCTGCCGCTCGGCCTGGTCGCGCAGCAGACCGCCGTCGTGTTCGGCGATCGCGGCGCGTTCCTCGAAGGCCGTTTCGTCCGGCTGGGCGGCCAGTTCGGCGTGGCGGATGATGCGACCGATCTCCGGGTTCGGGACCGATCGCAACTCTCGGCTGTGGGGTTCCTGGACGGCGGCAGGGGCCGGCGGTCCGTCTATGCGGATGCCAGGGCCTGTGCCGTTTGTGCCATTAGTGCCAATAGATAACGCCAAGGTAGATGAACCATCGAATCCACATTCTAAGGGGGACCTATTGGCGCTATTGGCACTATTGGCACAGCCCGGCGCATCCGCAGAGACAGGGGCCGCACCGCCCCGGAAGATGGCGAGCCATCTGGTCATCGGATGGCCTCCCACAACTTCGGATTGGTGCGGTAATCCTCCTTCTGGCGGCCACCGGCTCCGCCGGCCCGACTGAACATCGGCGTGATCCAGTCGGCATCGACCAGCGCGGCCAGCGCCAGCTTCACTTTTTCGGCGTCGCGAAGTCCCGGCAGCCCGGCTTTCCGCCGCAGATCGCGGGCGTTGACCACCTCAGGCCGGGTCTTGACGATCCAGCGGGCCACGATCGCGGCCAGCCGGTTAGCCTCAGGCATGGCGGCGTCGCCATAAACCAGCTCGGCCATCGGCCAGAAATAGGCGTCGTAGAGGTGCGCCGCCCCGGCCACGGCGCGGACCGAAATATTCGCGGGTTCCGGTGCCGCCGACTCGGCTGCCCACCACAAAAATTCCAAGGTCAGCGCCAGCCGCAGTACATGACCCGGCGCCTTTCCGGCGGCAGATGCCAGCGTCCCGGCCGCCTCGATCCGCGCCCGTGCCGCCCGCCATTCCTCGAACAGATCAGCGGCATCATCAGCCAGCGGGACGAGCCAGGGCCGCATTCCACCGTCATCGGCCGGTGCCAGGGTCAACGCCGCCAGCCGGCGAAACGCGGCCAGGGCCGGCGCCGGGTCCGCATGTCGGGTCGGCCGCCGCGGCGGCACCGGATCCGGCCAGGACCACAGGAACCGGGCCGCCAGCCCGTCATCGTCGCCGCGGAGCAGATCGGCCAGCCGATCCGGCTGAATGCCGCCCAGGACGCCGATCGTCAGATGCGGGATGCGGATCGGGACCGGATGCTTCACCCGGTCGATCGTGTAGGAGCGCCCGCCATAGCTTTCCAACCAGAAGGCGCGGTCACCGCCAGCGCCGCCGTAGCGGTCGAACTGGCCGAACCAGCCGGCGAGTTCGTCGCGCCAGAACAGCAGTCCTTTCGGATGCCCCGCCAAAAGGGCGCCCATGGCCTCGGTCGTCACGTCTGAAACGGCCACCCTTGGCCGGATCGGCTCAGGCGGATCGACGGCATCGGCGGGCATGACGGGCGCCCCGCAGCCGGCCCTGACGGCCTCCTTCACGGCCTTCTGCCACGTCTCGCGCGCCACGGCGGCGGCCTCTTTCCGGGTCGCCCATTCACGATGGACGGCGTCGAAATCGGCGGCCATGTCGCCCTCGATGGCGCGAAGCAGCTCCAGCACCGGATCGGCGCCCGGCGACTTCCCGGACGAGGGGTCGCCCACCATACCGAGCCGCAGCACCGCCGGTTCCTTCCAGCCCGGCCATGGGGTCGCATACCGGGCATTGCCGATCAGCGTCGCGGCGGCCGCCAGCAACGGCCCGGCGACGTAGTCCACCGGACACCCGGCACCTTCCGCGGCAGCACCAAGCCATTCGGCCCAGAACGGCCCGAAGACCTCCAGCGGCAGCGCTGGCGGAAGCCGACGACCTTGCCGCAACACGGTCATGTCGGGAACCGGGTCGGGTTCGGGCACCATGGGCAACATCTCGAAGATGTCCTCGGCCGCCCGCAGGTCGGCCACCCTCTCGGCCGTCCAACCGTCCTTCAAGGCGTCCGCCAGGTCGAACCCGTTCGTCACGGGGGCGTTGCGGGGCAGACGTTCGGCATCCCGCCAGATCCATGCGCCGAGCCGATCGGGCCGAAGCTGGTAGACGCACCTGGCGCCGGCCGCCCGCGTCAGCTCGCAAACCTTGTCGCCGAAGTCCTGTCCGGGATGGAGCGGTTTGCCCTTGGCATCCACCCGGCCCGGCTGGTCATGATCCGTCGCGATCACCACCACCCGGCCGGCCACCGGGCCGAAATCGGTCAGGTGCGGACTCCTGGCGCCATGGGCTGGCGTGGTCGCGGCCATATCGGGGAACAGTTCGGCCGCGGCGGTCGCGGTCTTCTCGCCTTCGCAGATGAGGATCCAGGCGTCCGGCCGTGCCAGGATCGTCGGCAGCCCGAGCAGGGGCCGGGGAGCCGGCATGCCTTTCGATCGCCAGCCCCGGCGCCCGGCTCCCAGATCGCAATAGGTGACCGGCAGCACCTCCTTGTCGTGATCGCCGGCCTCATTGACGAAATCCCATCGGGCGACATAGCCGACCAGACGGCCTCCGGCATCGTGATACGGCCAGACCCGCGATGGTTCACCATGCCTTGGATGCCGGAAAGCCATGGGCGGGGCATCGGGCGGCACCGGAACGATCGGCGTTCTGATCGCAGCATTCCCTGCCTGGGACGGCCCGGCCGCGGCCAGGTCCTCGGGCGACAGCCGGGCGAACGGGTCAACGGTGTCCGGCGGCATGGCCGTCTTCCCCGATACCGAGCATTCCAGCCAGTCGGCGGGCGGCCTCCGCCTGGGGCAGGTCGTGCAGGTAGGCAGCCAGCGACACCACATCGCCTCCGCGCTCGCCGGTCGCGAAATCCGCCCAGCGGCCGGTTCGGACATTCACCTTGAAGCTGCCCGGATGGTGATCGGTTCGTTTCGGGTTGCGTCCACTCCATTCGGCGCCGCGGATGAGGCCGCCCGGAGCCCAGCGGTCGAGCAGAGCCGGCAAGGCGGCCAGAGCCGCCCGAGCAATCGCCTGGAAATCGAGCCGCGCCGGTCGCGCCGCCCGATCAACCGGGGCCCGCGGCCGGCCGGCGACGGTCATGGCCCGGTGCCCTGGGCCGCAGCCCGCCATCAGGCGCCCCCCGTGCGGGCCGCGCCGCCAACGGTCGCGGTCGTCGCGAGGGGCACTCCGGAGCTTTGGCGAAGCCGGCGCCCGGCATCCGCTATCGAGTTGAGAGTCTTGATCATGATGCACCTTTCCGTTC
>CAZTNV010000290.1:0-5480 GCA_964615535.1 uncultured Mycobacteriaceae bacterium
GGAATTGCCGAACGGCGTGTTCATCACCACCACGCCGCGGGCGGTGGCGGCCGGCACGTCGACATTGTCGACGCCGATGCCGGCGCGGCCGATCACCTTGAGATTGGTGGCGGCTTCGAGCACAGCCCTGGTGACCTTGGTCGCGGAGCGGATCGCGAGCCCGTCATAGGCACCGATCTCGGCGATCAACTGCTCGGGTGTCAGGCCGATCTTGACGTCGGTCTCGACGCCGCGGCCCTGGAAGATTTCGACGGCGCGCGGGCTCAGCTCGTCCGCGATGAGAACTCTGGGCATCGCAATACCTCATGAAGTCCAAGGGCCTTGCGGCCTTTGGCGGGATCGAGGGGCAGCGCCCCTCGCCTTCCGGTCCGGTGGGAAAAGGCAGTCGGGTTCGGGCGGCCCGGCGTCAGGCGGCCTTGGCGAGTTCGGTCCGCGCCGCCGCATAGGCCCAGTCGAGCCAGGGCAACAGGGCCTCGACATCGCGGGTCTCGACCGTGGCGCCACCCCAGATGCGCAATCCGGGCGGGGCGTCGCGATAGCCGTTGATGTCGCAGGCGACGCTCTCGGCCTCCAGCAGCGCGGCCAGCTTCTTCGGCACCGCCGCCTTGGCCTTGTCGTCCAGGCCCTGGAACCACGGATCGACGATCTTCAGGCAGATCGAGGTCGAGGACCGGGTCGCCGGATCGGCCGCCAGAAAGCCGGCCCAGTCGGACCGTTCGACCCAGGCGGCGATGGCGGCCAGATTGGCCTCCGACCGCTGGATCAGGGCCGGCAGGCCGCCGATGCCCTCGGCCCAGCGCAGGCCATCCAGCGCGTCCTCGACCGCCAGCATCGATGGCGTGTTGATCGTCTCGCCCTCGAAGATGCCCTTGATCAGCTTGCCGCCCTTGGTGAGCTGGAAGATCTTGGGCAGCGGCCAGGGCGGCGCATAGCCTTCCAGCCGTTCCACCGCGCGGGGCGACAGCGCCAGCATGCCGTGCGCCGCCTCCCCCCCCAGCACCTTCTGCCACGACCAGGTGACCACGTCGAGTTTCGGCCAGGGCAGATCCATGGCGAACACCGCCGAGGTGGCATCGCACAGGGTCAGGCCGCTGCGGTCGGCGGCGATCCAGTCGCCGTTCGGCACGCGCACGCCGGAGGTCGTGCCGTTCCAGGTGAACACCACGTCGCGCGCCGGATCGACCTGCGCCAGATCGGGCAGCGCACCGTAGTCGGCCTTGATCACCCGGACATCGGCCGGCTTGAGCTGCTTCGTGACGTCGCCGACCCAGGTCTGGCCGAAGCTTTCCCAGGCCAGCATCTCCACGCCGCGGGCACCCAGCAGCGACCACATCGCCATTTCGATCGCGCCGGTATCCGATGCGGGAACGATGCCGAGCAGATAGTCGGCCGGCATGCCGAGCACGGCGCGGCTGCGGGCGATCACCTCGGCCAGCTTGGCCTTGCCGCGCTTGCCGCGGTGGGACAGGCCGAGCGCCGCATCGGCGAGGGCGGCGGGGGTCCAGCCGGGGCGCTTGGCGCAGGGGCCGGAAGAGAAGTTCGGCACGGCCGGCCGAACCGGGGGCATGCTCGTCATGCTCATATCTGACTATTCCTTCCAGAATAGGCGCGCCCCGTTGGGGGGGCGTGACCCGCGCGGGAGAATAACAAAAGCCAGCCGCGAGTCAACCAAATTCCTAAGTAAGCAGACGAACTATAAGTTACTGTTTTCTTACAATGGTTGGAATTCGTACTATTTCGCCAATAATACAAAACCACGTAATCGCTAATTCGTATCAACGTCACTGACATTATACTGTCATCTTGTTCCACTTATCCATACCGTATCGGTCAGCTATTAACTATTACACCCCGCTTAGAGGATAGACGCCTATTTCAATGCTTATTACATATTATTAATATATTTGATATTCAAGACATTTCCTAAAAACCCCAATTAGAAAATCTTTGACTCCAAAATATGATAATATATAACTAAACAAGCTTTCAAATTATTGTTGACCATAATCAGACTGATGATAATAATTCAGCCCATCGGCGGCGTAGCGGCAGCGGTGCCGCCATATGATTAAGCACTTCACCAATCCCAACTAAAAAATCCTTACGTCCGTCTTCATTGAGAACTGCAAGAAATGGCTGGAGGAACTCGATAATGTCGAAAACGTAACCATTGAGACCTCCAGCAAAATGTCGGCGTAGAATGCTATCCAAGATCTCTCGATCCGATTCATTGCCATGCCGGACTAGAAATAACGCATCGCGAACAGTACTACCACGCAGAACCAGCAGCTTCTCGTCCACCTCACGCGGATAAATTGCGCGATCTTTAACCTCGCAAACCAATATGACATTAGAATTCTTGAAACAAGTTATATCGGCGACCTGACCGCTGGTGCGATCTGCGGCGTTTACATGCTGAGTCGATGCCTGGTCCCATAGGCCAAACCGAATTCCGATGACCTGCAGGAGCGCCGTAGCAACGGCCTGCGCCGCAACACCGCCGCTGCCCTTTGAAAGGAGCATTTCAATCAAATTGATGGAGTCATTGAAAGAAACCCTTCCTGGAACTCGATAGTCAACCTCAACTAAGGCCGCGCGACGCGCCAATATAATTAGCGTCTGCTCAAATGCTTTCTCAGCATAGGCTTCCTCGTTCTGTGCCTTAAATAGTATTCGTGCCAGAGCAGCCCAAATATCTCTAAACTTCATTTTCCTAAAATGTGGCGTATCAACTGTCAACCATGGAGTTCGAAGTGGCTTACTGACATATGGATCGTTACTTCTACCGATAATATTGTTGTTACTGGAATTCCAAGGGACTATTACTTCGACGCAAAAGCTCCTTGGATCAAAACGCTGTCCGGCATTGACCGGAACATAACTTTCGGTAGCATCCCCCTCTATGGATTCTTCTTTCTGCAAGCAACGAGCGTCCAACGACGAATCGACGATCTTCGCCAATAATTGTGTTGGAAGTACATAAGGAAAAGTCTGTGACCGATCCGACAATGCCAAAACAAAATCTTGCAATTCCGGTTCTGAAATCACATCAACGATGCCCCCATCCTGCTGAAGCTTTGCCAATATTGGTTCCCAGATCGCCCAAAGCACGACTTTTGCTTGCTTTCTTAATTCACTTGGGGGCAATGAAGGGGATGAACTTGCTTGCAATTTCGCACCCATTTTTGATCAGTAGTTTGTCCAAAGTATCTCCTGGCGCAGAACTTTAGCCGTATGACTTTGCTTGGCAGGCGCCTCATGACGGTGCCAATGGCCATAAAGATTGTTCAAGAGCGGGCACTCATACCCCGAAAGCGCCACTTTAGCCTTGACCGAACACAGCAAGTCGGCAAGCGCATGATGCTCCTGATCGGTCATTTCATAGCCATAGGCCTTGATGTCAGTGCGGGACTCATGCGGATAGGGCGGATCAAGATAAAACAAGGTGTCCTTATCGTCATAAAGTTTAATCACGTCAATCGCTGGCCGATTTTCGAACTGCACACGCAACAATCTTTCGGCGATCTCGGTCAAGGCCTCGACCCCGCCGAGCCAGCGCGACACGACGCCAGCCATGCCGGCACGGCTGGTGTTCCGACAGTTGGCCCAGCGCCCGATGCTCGCGGTTTGCGCCAACCCGAATCTCACCTGCCTCGCCCGGACATAGAATCGCCGGGCCCGTTCAATTGCCGAAACTTCCGGCCCGGCCGGTTCACAGGCCAACGCAAATTCTTCTCGGGAGAAAGGCGTTAAGGCAATCTTTGCTATAAGCTCTTCCCGAAAGTCGCGTAGTATCATAAAGAAATTTGTTACCTCGCCGTCGATGTCATTATAAATTTCCACCTCGGAAGGCTCACGGTTTATCAACACTGCTGCCGAGCCGGCGAAAGGCTCACAATATTGACGGGTCCGTGGCAAGAGGGACAACAGCCAGGCAAGATGACTGAACTTTCCGCCATACCATCCAAAAGCGATCAGCCGTCGGCCGCTGCGCCGGCTTACCATCGGAGATGGCTGCCGACCGGCACGATCAGGGCCGACGACGGCGGAATTGGAGGTCTGCCCGACCGGTTCCGCGACCTGCATTGTCAATACCTTGATCGTTTCCCCCATCGTTGTCGGCGCAATTTCGACATGACGCAGCGCGGCCAAGATGGTGCTGCGTTTTCTGAGAAATTTTGGGCTGGCCATCGGTCTTAAAAGCTCTCTTTCGGGTCCGGATGTCGGCTTCAACATTACCTTAGCAGCGATTGGTCGCGGCAGCCATTGGTCAACTCCAACCTTGAATACTGCCTTCGACGATGACGAGATGGCTGGCCCGGTCGCACGCTCCGGGTCACGAGGGTCGGGCGTTCAGTTCGGCGCGACCCATGGTGCTTCGGCGGGCAGCAGCCGGCGGGCGCGGCGGGGCGGGGCGGGGCTGCGCGGCACCTTGTCGAGCGCCTCGCGCACCGCCTCGGCCCCGGCGCCCGGCCGGTGGGCGTGGGTGGCGAGGTGGCGGCGCCAGGCGCGCGCGCCGGGGACGCCCTGGAACAAGCCGAGAATGTGCCGGGTGATCGCGCCCAGCCGGGTGCCGGCCGCGGTCTCCGCCTCGATATAGGGGATCAGCGCCTCGACCACCTCGTGCGCCGTGCGCACCGGCGCGGCGGGATCGAACAGGCGGCGATCGGCCTCGAGCAGGATATGCGGATCCTGATAGGCGGCCCGGCCGATCATCACCCCGTCCACGCGCCCGAGCTGCGCCTCGGCCTGGTCGAGATCGAGGATGCCGCCGTTGATCACGATCTCCAGCGCCGGAAAATCCTGTTTCAGCCGGTAGACGGTATCGTAGCACAGCGGCGGGATCTCGCGGTTCTCCCGCGGGCTCAGCCCGCTTAGCCAGGCCTTGCGGGCGTGGACGACGAAGGTCGCGCAGCCCGCCGCCGCCACGGTTTCCACGAACCCCGCCAGCTCCTCGTAGGAGTCGCGATGGTCGATGCCGATCCGGGTCTTGACCGTGACCGGCAGGGCGGCGGCGCGGCGCATCGCCGCGACGCAGGCCGCCACGGTGTCCGGCTCGGCCATCAGGCAGGCGCCGAACCGGCCCGACTGCACCCGGTCGCTCGGGCAGCCGACATTGATGTTGACCTCGTCATAACCGAACGCCGCCGCCCAGTCCGCGGCCTGCGCCATGTCGTCCGGCGCCGCCCCGCCGACCTGCAGCGCCACCGGATGCTCGGCCGGGTGGAAGCCGAGCAGCCGCTGCCGGTCGCCGTGCCGGATCGCCGCGGCGGTGACCATTTCGGTATAGAGCAGGACATGGCGCGAGATCAGGCGCAGGAAGTACCGGTCGTGCCGGTCGGTCCAGTCCATCATAGGCGCCACGGCTAGTCTATGTGATTGATTTTCTGTCATTTTTCTTGTATCTTCAAACTGTTGGCGGCGATTGTCGCTACGCTGGACTACGCCCTGATATCCCCGAATTCGCCCCTCTGCGACGA
>CAZTNV010000291.1:0-5478 GCA_964615535.1 uncultured Mycobacteriaceae bacterium
CTATGGCATAGGGTTGCGGCGATTTTGCCTGATTTTCGGGCGCGCCAGACATGAAGGCGTGACTAAAAGGAAGGCAAAGCGCTGAATTATTAGGCAGGCCGGTTGTGCGTGGCAGCAATCGGGCGTGACGGGATAGGCTGAGAACATGTGCGAAGTGAGCGTCCGTCATGGGGGCGCAGGACACGAGCTTCTGACAGCGGATCAGATGGCGCAGGCCGACCGGCTCGCGATCGCGTCTGGCGTTGCCTCACTCACGCTCATGGAGAACGCCGGACGTGCCGTCGCGGATGAGGTGCGCCGCATGATGGCGCCGTCGCCCGGATCGGCCATCTGGTCAGGATCGAGGTCGAGGTCGACACGCTCGACCAGCTCGAGGCGCTGCTGTCGCTCAAGGCCGATGCCGTGCTGCTCGACAACATGCCGCCGGAGACCCTGCGCCAGGCGGTACGGATGGTCGGCGGCCGGATGATCACCGAGGCGTCGGGCGGCATCACGCCGGAGACCATCCGCGCGGTCGCCGAAACCGGCGTCGATCTGATCTCCCTGGGCTGGCTGACCCACAGCGTCCGGCAATTCGACGTTGCGCTGGATCTCGATTTCAATTCCATGGAATAATGCCTCGGTCGCCCTGGGTTGTGCCCAAGCCGTGTCAAGAAAACGAAATACCTGCGCACTGCCTTTCGGATTAAGGAAAGCTGGGGGGCTTGGAGCAGGATATCGGCGATCCAGATGAAATTTCGGTCAGCCTGTTTGATGCTGGCCCGATCCGATCGAGATCATGGTTGTGATGCGAAAAGGTCGCAGAGTTTCGGGCCGGCAGTTGCCGGACGGGGCATACTCGGGAGAGAGCGCAATGGGTCCGAGACGTTGGTTCATTCAGGGCGGTCTCGCCGCGCTGGCCACGGCGCTGCTGCCCGGCGTGGCGCAGGCGGACCAGATCCTGCCCCGGCGAAGCGGCAGCCGCGTGATCGTCCTCCGGCAACGGGAAATCGCGGCCGCGGCCGCCGCCCGCTCTCCGTCGGGCACCTTACCGCCCCCGCCGCAGTACCGAAATCCGCAAATGGACCCCAATCGCGGCCGGCATGGCGGTGCCGCGTTGCCGCTCAACCGCCTGCAGCCCCGCCATCTCACCCTGGTTCACGCCCACACCAGCGAGCGCATCGTCACCGAGTATTATGCCAACGGCCAGTACAAGAACCGCGAGCTCGCCCGGCTCAACCATTTTCTGCGCGACTGGCGGGTCAACGGGATCGTCACCATCGATCCGCGCGTCATCGACATTCTGTTCCTGATGCAGCAGACCGCCGGCGGCCGCATGCCGGTTCACATCCTCTCGGCCTACCGCTCGCCCCAGACCAACGCCATGCTGGCGCGGATGAGCTCCAACGTGGCGTGCAACAGCCAGCATATCACCGGCCGCGCCATCGATTTCCACATCCCCGGCGCCAATCTCGGCCGGTTGAACGAATATGCGCTGTCGCTCCGGGCCGGCGGCGTCGGCTACTATCCCCGCTCAAACTTTCTGCATATCGACTCCGGCCCGGTCCGGAACTGGTCGTCTTGAATCGTCATGAAGGGCTCACCGGGAAGGGTCGCTGTCGCCCCGGTTCCCGCTACGCCTCCAGCTCGAAGCTGCGTAACAGCGGTGCCCAGTCGGCGCGCGGTTCGGCGGCGCGTTTGCCGGGCAGGTCGAACAGGCTGAGGCCGGCCGCCGCGCTGTCGGGATAAAGCGCGCTGTCGCGCAGCCGGGTCACCACCTGATGGCCCAGCCCGTTCAGGAAATCGTCCAGCCGGCGGGCGGCCATGGTGCGCGGGCGCAACCGGTTGCCGACCACGATCACCGCGGTCCGGCTCTTGCGGATGCGCTTCAGCTCCTCCAGCCGATCGAGAAAGCGGGCGGTGGCGTCCTGGTCGAACGGCGAGGGCAGCACCGGCAGCACGATGGCATCGGCCACCGCGACCAGCGCCTCGACCTGCTTGAGCTTGAGCGCAGCCGGCGCATCGATCACCAGACGCGCAATCCCCTTCGGTGCCTTGCCGATCTCCTCGACCCAGTCGAGCTTCGCCCAGTCGAGCCCGGCAACCGCCGTCGCGGTGGCGGGGCGGCGGCGGGTCCAGGTCAGGCTGCTGTGCTGGCGGTCGGCATCGGCCAGGGCGGTGGACAGGCCGGCGCCCGCAAAGGCCGCCGCCAGATGGGTCGCGATCGTGGTCTTGCCGCAGCCTCCCTTGGTGTTCGCCACCAGAACCGACAGCATGCCCTGTCCCTTGGCTCTCAGCGCTTCGGCCGTTTCCAGAACGGGTCCGAATCGGTGAACTCATGCCAGTCTTTGAGCACTTTCGGCTCCAGATCCGCAACACTTCGCGTGTGCCAGCCGATCACGGTTCCGGCCCCCAGACGCGCCTGGCCCAGCGCGCCGGCCGCGAGGCCGAGCCGCCGCTTTTCGCCTTCGGCAATCAGCTCGGTCAGCAGGCGCTCGGCCATCGACACGTCGTTGAGATGGCCCAGCGTATCCTGGAGATCGGTCAGCGCCGAATGATAAGACCGGCTGGCCTTGCGGGAATAGAGGCTTTGGCAAAACTCCGACGCGTAGCGCAGCTTCTTCAGCGCGATGCGGACCCGGTGCCGCTCCGGCGCTGCCAATCGCTTGAAGCCGCGCCCGCGCTTGAGCACCTTGCGATGCTGGCGCTCCAGCAGCTCGTCGGCATAGGCTCTCATCGGGCGGTCGAGCATGGCGGTCTGGTCTGCCGTGGCGCCCTCGCGCCAGCCTTCGCCCTCGATCCAGGCGGCCAGGGTCAGCACCAGCCGGGTGGTGCGGGGCGACCGCAGCGCCGTGCGGACATCGTCATAGCCGCGCGCCCGCGCGGTCCCGGCGGCGGATTGCAGCACCGTCAGCGCCGGATCGCCGGGCCGCGCCGCGGCCACCGGGGCCAGCAGATCGGCCAGGAACACGTCCCAGTCGCGCGCCGGGCCGAGCCCGCCGGCCAGCCAGCCGGTCTCGGCGCGCAGCCAGTCCAGCCGCTCCGCCGGGATCACGTCCCGGAACGTCGACAGTGCCGAGCGCATCCGGCGCAGCGCGACCCGCGCCTGATGCACGCCCTCGGCGTCCTGACCCTCCAGCGCCGCGGCCTGATTGACCGTGAGATGGCCGAGGCAGTTCCCGAGAATCACGGCCAGCGCCCCGGCGACCGTGACGTCCTGGTCCAGCGCGATTCTGACCGCCTTCTGCCAGTCCGGCGCCACGCCGCCGCCCAGCGCATAGCCCCGCGCCGCCTTCGACCGGGTCTCGTAGCACAGCGGCGCGATGTCATGCAGCTCCAGGCCCAGCCGGTAGAGCGCTTCCGGCGCGCCTTCCAGCAGTTCCAGCTCGATCTCGCGCACCGGCACGCTGTGCTCGCCGGCAATCACTTCGCCCTCGTCGAAGGCGATTTCGATCCGGCTCGGCGGGCGGCCGTCCCCGCCGGGATCGGTCAGGATTCGGCGATGGCGCTCGATCCGCGTGGAAAACACCGGGCGCAGCTCGGCCACCGGCGTGTCGTTCAGCAACGCCTCCGCCTCGGCCGACTCGAACGCCGCCGGATCGGGCTCGGCCGAGGGCAGCGGGACTTCCCATTCGCCGCGCCCGAGCCGGCCGGGCGCCGTGCCGTCGCCCTGCTTCAGGGTCTGCACATAGGTCTGGCCGATCTGCCGCACCCTGAGCGCCAGACCCGAGCGAAACAGTTTGAGGTCGGCCGTGTCGTAATAGGTGCTGTCGAGCCGCTGCGTGACCGCCGGGCCATTGGCCCGCGCCGCCACCACGGGCGCGCTACGCAGCGCCTGAAAGGCCGGGGCCTCCGCCGAAAGCTTGAGCTCGATTTCGAGATTGGCCGGCAGCGGGCGGCCCCCTTCGGGCTCGTCATCCGCCGACTCGACATCCTTGGGCCGGTTCGCGAACTCCTGCGCGACATCGCCTTCGCACGAGCCCGTCGGCGACGGCACCGATGATGCAGATGGGTTCATTTTCAAACAGTCCTCATCTGTACGAACAACTTTTAGAAGGCGCTATCAAGCCGTTTTCAATGCTGCACCAGAATCGGCAGGATCGCCTGATCCGCAGCCGGCCGTCAAACGGATTACAGTTTTATGACCACACATCCCGCAAATATGGCTGATGGCTGCGGACGCAAGGCTTCGAAAGGCCATCCCTCTCTTCCGTGCCTCTGCGTCTCGAAAACTCCGGCGTCCATCCGGCGCTGATGATCGCTGATCGAAGCTGTCAAACGCCCTCTTTTCAAAAGATTGGTCCGCTCGCCTCCTCCAACAAGGCACTCACGATCAGAATAAGGATAAGCAAATCATCGCTTCCTGTTGCAGAGATAGAAAGGCAATTAAAGAATGGCCGTGGACGTCTTTAGTCTTCAGGGCGCATCCCGGCGCTTGAGGTACAGGATGGCGCCCACCGGTCGCCATTGTCTTGGAGAAAAAGCTGAACGGAATGGCACGCGCTGCCATTGCCGGCACAACATCAAGCCGACCGAAGCGGCGCCCGGCAACGCCATTTCGTTTCCACCGAAACAAAAGCATGCGTATAAAGATTTTGGTTGACGGATTTCAATCGCGGTAACACATTATAGGCAACGTGATTTTCAATTTGATGAAACTGTCTCTCGATCTGCCCCGTCCAGGAGGATATGTGATGACCAAGCCTCGCCCGCCGATCGATGGCGGCACGGTGGTGATCACCGGTGCCTCGTCCGGCATCGGCCGCGCCTTTGCCGAGGCGCTGGCGCCGCGCGCCCGGATGCTGGTGCTGGTCGCCCGCCGGGCCGGCCGGCTGGAAGACCTGGCGGTCGCGCTGAAGCGGGGCCGGCCGGGGCTGTCGGTCCAGATCCGGGTCTGCGATCTGGCCGATCCCGCCGCCCTGGAAGCGCTCGCGGCGGAACTCGCCGGCGGTCTCGGCCCGGTCGATGTGCTGATCAACAATGCCGGCATCCTCTATCAGGCGCTGTCCGACGAGGCCGAATGGCAGCGGGTCCACCGGCTGCTGCAGGTCAACGTGGTGGCGCTCGCCCGGCTCGCCCATGCCGTGGCGCCGGGCATGGTCGCGCGCGGCCGGGGCGGCATCCTGAATGTCGGCTCGGGCGCCGGGCTGGCGATCATCCCGAGCGTGGCGGCCTATAACGGCTCGAAATTCTTCGTCACCGGCTTTACCGAATCGTTGCGCGCCGACCTGTCGGGCACCGGTGTCGTGGTCACCAATCTGATGCCCGGCCCGGTGATCAGCGAGATCGAGGAGGCCGCCGGCATCCCGGACGACGAGCTGCCGGGCGAACCGCCCAAGCGGATCGTGCTGATTCCGGCCGAGCAGTGCGTGCGCGAGGCGCTGCGCGGCTTCGAGCGCGGCCGGCCGGCGGTGTTCCCCGGCTACTGGTACCGCCAGCTCATGCGCCTGCACGCCCTGATGCCCCGCGCCATCGAGCGCGCCGGCGCCGCCCAGGCCG
>CAZTNV010000292.1:0-5469 GCA_964615535.1 uncultured Mycobacteriaceae bacterium
TCCTTCCACCGCGGTCGGGTCCACCGACACAGTTGCTTTCGCGGGAATGACGGTAATTCTAAATATCGTTGATTTCTCCTGCCAGCACGTTGCCCTGCGGGTTTGTTCGACGGGGCGGGCCAGACGAGGCGGCCGAACTTGTGGGTGGGCGCATTGGGACGGGACGGGCGGGCGAGGGCCGGGGCGGTGCTCGCGGGGTTGTCACGTTTTGTTGAAAGGGCGTGGGGCAGGCGTCATTTCCCCTGCGGCGGCCGGCGTGGTTCCATCGGCTTGCTCGGAACGACGAGCGACCACCACGGAAGACATGGAGAAGACCGATGAACGCCAAGACCCTGAATGCCCTGAGCGTCGCCGCCGCCCTGGCCGGTGCCGTTTCGCTGGCCGCGCTGGCCGGCCCCGCCCACGCCCAGAGCGCCCCCGGCATGGAAAAGTGCTACGGCATCACCGCCGCCGGCCAGAACCAGTGCGCCAATGCCGCCGGCACCCATTCCTGCGCCGGGCATTCCACCGTCGATTTCTCGGGTGGCGACTGGCGTCTGGTCCCGGCCGGAACCTGCACCACCATGGGCGGCCAGACCCAGCCGTTCGAGGGCACCGGCACGCCGCGCCAGTAAGGCCCGGTGCAACGACACGCCACACTGGTGCAACCTGAACCGGGAGGATTGGTGACGTGACCCACCCATCCCCGTTCGGCACGACCGCGGCGGCTTCGGCCGCCGCGGACCCTGCCGCGAAACGCCTGCGGCCGGCCCCCGGCCCGATCCCGGCGCGCGCCGGGATCGGGCTGCGCCACAGCCATGTGCCGGAAATTCTCGATCATCCGCCGGCGACCGGCTGGGTCGAGGTCCACAGCGAGAACTATCTGGGCCGCGGCGGCCCGCGCCGGAAGGCGCTGGAGACGATCCGCCGCGATTTCCCGCTGAGCTGCCACGGCGTCGGCCTGTCGCTCGGCTCGGTCGAGGGGCTCGACCGCGACCATCTCGCCCGGCTGAAGGACCTCTATGCCGCGTTCGAGCCGGCGCTGGTGTCGGAGCACGTCGCCTGGAGCGTGCAGGACGGCATCTATCTGAACGATCTGCTGCCGCTGCCCTACACCGAAGAGGCGCTGGCGGTGGTGTGCCGCAATGTCGACCATGCCCAGGCGGCGCTGGGCCGGCAGATCCTGGTGGAGAACCCGTCCTCCTATGTCCGGTTCGCCGCGTCGACCATTCCGGAATGGCAATTCATGGCCGAGATCGCGCGGCGCACCGGCTGCGGCCTGCTGCTCGACGTGAACAACATCCATGTCAGCGGGGTCAATCACCGCTTCGACCCGATCCCCTATCTGGACGCCATCCCGGCGGAGGCGGTGCAGGAAATCCATATCGCCGGGCATTACGTCCACGCGCTGGACGGCGAGACCCTGCTGATCGACGATCACGGCGACCGGGTGGCTGATCCGGTCTGGGCCCTGCTGTGCGAGGCGCTCGACCGGTTCGGGCCGCGGCCGATCCTGGTCGAATGGGACACCAAACTGCCGCCGCTCGCGGTGCTGCTGGACGAGGCCGACAAGGCCGATCTGATCCTGGCGGCGGCGCAGCGCCGATGGGGGCGCCGAGATGCTGCGTGAGATCCAGGCCGCGATGCGCCGGGGCGTGCTCGATCCCGCCGGCACCGCCGATTGGAGCCCGGCGCGGGAGGCGATGGCCGGCGACCATATCGGCGTCGAGGCGCGCTTCTCGGTCTATCGCAACAACGTGCTGGGCTCGCTGGCCGGGGCGCTGGAGGCGGCGTTTCCGGTGGTGTGCCGGCTGGTCGGCGAGGAATTCTTCGGGTTCGCCGCGCGGCTGTTCGTCGCCGCCCATCCGCCGGCCGCGCCGCAACTGCTGGGCTATGGCGGCGAGTTCGCGGCGTTCCTGGCGCGGTTCGAGCCGGCGCAATCGGTGCCCTGTCTGCCCGATGTGGCGCGGCTGGAATGGGCGCAGATCGAGGCGCTGTTCGCGGCGGATGCCCGGCCGCTGACCGCCGCGGATCTGCAGGACGTGCCGCCCGAGGCGGTGGCAGGGTTGCGGTTCCGGCTGCATCCCAGCGCGCGGCTGGTGGCGTCGCGGTTTCCGGTCCTGACGATCTGGCGGGCCAACCAGCCGGAGCACGAAACCGTGCCGCCGATCGATCCCGGCCGGGGTGGCGAGGCGGTGCTGGTGGTCCGGCCGGGGCTGGCGGTGGAGATGGTGGAGCTGACGCCGGGGGCGTTCGCGCTGCTGGCGGCGCTGCACGGCGGCGCGACCCTGGCCGAAGCGGCGGGCGCGGCGGAGCTGGCCGAGCCGGGCCTGGACCTCCAGCATGTGCTGGCGATCCATCTGATGACCGGCAGCTTCGGCGGGATCGCGGCCGGGTGAGGCGTCGACGGGACCGAAAGACGGTCCGGCCGGGCCTTGAAACCACCGCAATCCCCTGAAACCTTTATCGGGGCCGAAGGGCGGGAGCGCCGGGTCGGTGCGACCCATCAGGGCGATCAGGGGAGGCGGGGTGATGAGCGGTTCCGGCGATCCGATCGGGCGGAGGGCGGTTGCGGCGCGCATCCTTGCCGGCGGGCTGGGGGCGTGCTGTCTGGTTCTGGCGGGCGGGGAGGCCCGGGCACAATCCTGGGACCGATCCGGTGCGGGCGGATTCGACGGCCGCGCATACGCCGACGCCCCGGCGATCCAGGTGTTTCTCGAACGGGCCGAGGATGGCGAGAGCTGGGCGCTGCCCTCCGGCCGCACCGTCACCATCGCGGGGACCGACCATGACGGCCGCCGGCCCTGCCGGACCTTCGTGTTGAGCGACCGGCGCGGCACGCAATCGACCGGGGTCGGCTGCCGCGAGGGGCAGGAACACTGGGTGCTTGAGCCGGACGGGGCGCCGGCCCCGGTTCATGCCCGGCGCGGCTTCGACCGGATGGCGCCTTCGCCCGAAATGCCGCAAGGACTTGTGCCGCACGGTCTCGCGCCGCACGGACTTGCGCCGCATGGGGTCGGCACGGCGCCGCCGGAATTCGCGACGCGGGCGACCGGCTTCGGCACGCCCGGCTTCGCTATGCCCGGATCGAGGCTGGGGGCGCCGCAATTCCCCGCGCGGGCGATCGATTTCGGCGTGGCGGCGCCCGATCCGGCGGTCGCGCCGCCGCCGGGATCGGATGTCGCATGCCTGTGGGGGGCCGGCCGCGGCGCGTCCGGAGGGTGTCCCCGTTGACGTGTTTCAGGTGATGAGGCGCCGGCCCGCACGGGCCGGCCGGCGCTGGACTCACGACATATAGGGGCTCTTGTAGCTTTCGAGCACCTTGATGTAGTTGGCGCGCTCGAAGGCCGAGGGGTCGGCGACGTGCTGCTGGCTCATCGAGCCCTTCATCTGCTTGACCGTGGCGTATTTGCGCTGTTCCATCCAGGTGCGCAGGCCGGCAACCAGGGTCTTCAGGAATTTCGGGCCGTTCTTGAGCAGCGCCGAGGTCGTCATCACCGCATCGGCGCCGGCCATGATGTATTTGACCACCTCCTCGGTGCTGTGCACCCCGGTGGTGGCGGCCAGCGAGCAGTTGACCCGACCGTAGAGGATGCCGATCCACAGCAGCGGCAGCCGGATTTCCTCCGGCGTGCTGAGATGCAGGTTCGGCACGACCTCCAGCTTTTCCAGGTCGAAATCCGGCTGATAGAACCGGTTGAACAGGACCAGCCCGTCGGCGCCGGCCTCGGCCAGTCGCTTGGCCATGTTGCCGGTGGAGCTAAAGAACGGGTTCAGCTTGATGGCGACGGGGATCGGCACCGCCGCCTTGACCGATGTGAGAATGTCGATGTAGCGCTGCTCGACCTCGGCGCCGGTCAGGGTGAGATCGGCCGGGATGTAGTAGACGTTCAGCTCGATCGCCTTGGCTCCGGCCTGATGCAATTGCCGGGCATAGTCGATCCAGCCCTCGTTGGTCACGCCGTTCAGGCTGGCGATGATCGGAATCTCGGTCGCTTCGGCGCCGCGCCGCACCAGATCGAGATAGCGGTCCGGGCCGACATTGTATTCCTCGACCGCCGGAAAATAGGTGATCGATTCGGCAAAGCTTTCGGTGCCGGCTTCCATCAGATGGGCGAAGGCGGCATTTTCCTGCCGGATCTGTTCCTCGAACAACGAGAACATCACCACGGCCGAGGCGCCGGAATCCTCGAGCCGCTTGATGCCGTCCAGGCTGGCCGACAGAGGCGATGCCGAGGCGATCAGAGGATGTTTCAACTCCAAACCCATATAGGTCGTGCGCAGAGCCATTATGTTATCCTTTCGGGTTCACCCGTGTCTTTCTTGGGCGTTGCACGAAGCACACGAAGCGCAAGGACTCCAGTGATCGCGCAACGGCCCCGACTTGTCCAGGCCGCGGAACCGGCCGGGCGCCCGGTTCGCAAGGCGCCCGGCCCGGCCGCCGTTACGCAACCTGGATCGGCACCCCCGTCGCCATCTGCTCGTAGACTTCCCAGCGCCGGTGAACCGCCTGCTGGGCCGCCTCCATCAGGTGTTCCGCCTCGGTCGGGTGGGTCCGGCTGAGCATGCGGTAGCGCAGCTCGTTGTACGCATAGTCCTTGAACGGCACCTTGGGCCGCTGGGAGTCGAGCACGAACGGGTTCTCGCCCGACTGCCGGACCTCCGGATTGAACCGGACCAGCGGCCAATAGCCGGTATGCACCGCGAGCTGCTGCTGGGTCAGGCCCTTCTGCATGTTGATGCCATGGGCGATGCAATGGCTGTAGGCCAGGATCAGCGACGGCCCCTCATAGGCCTCCGCTTCGCGGAAGGCCAGCAGGGCCTGCTGCGGATTGGCCCCCATGGCGATCCGGGCGACGTAGACATTGCCGTAGGAGATCGCCTGGAGCGCCAGATCCTTCTTGCCGACCCGCTTGCCGGCGGCCGCGAACTTGGCCACCGCGCCGATCGGCGTGGATTTCGATGCCTGACCGCCGGTGTTGGAATAGACCTCGGTATCCATCACCAGGATGTTGACGTCGCGGCCGCTGGACAGCACGTGATCGACCCCGGACGAGCCGATGTCGTAGGCCCAGCCGTCGCCGCCCAGAATCCACACGCTGCGCCGGACCAGATGGTCGATCAGCGACAGCAGGTGCTTGGCCCTGGGCGAAATCATGCCCTTCAGCCGCTCCTTGAGCGCCGCCACCCGGACCCGCTGGATGCGGATTTCGCTTTCGGTCTTCTGCGGCGCGTTGAGGATATCGCCGACCAGTTCGGGACCGATCTCATTGGCCAGCTCGAGTGTGAGCTGACGCGCCACTGCCAGATGCTTGTCGGCGGTCAGGCGGAAGCCCAGGCCGAACTCGGCATTGTCCTCGAACAGCGAGTTCGACCAGGCCGGCCCGCGGCCCTCGGCGTTCTGGGTCCACGGCGTGGTCGGCAGATTGCCGCCATAGATCGAGGAGCAGCCGGTGGCGTTGGCCACCAGCAGCCGGTCGCCGAACAACT
>CAZTNV010000293.1:0-5464 GCA_964615535.1 uncultured Mycobacteriaceae bacterium
GATCGGGTGATCGCCTGCCGAATCCACCAGGTAGCATAGGTCGAGAACTTGTAGCCCCGGCGGTACTCGAATTTGTCCACCGCCTTCATCAAACCGATATTGCCTTCCTGAATCAGATCGAGGAACTGCAGGCCTCGATTGGTGTACTTCTTGGCAATCGAAATCACCAGCCGGAGATTGGCCTCGACCATTTCCTTCTTGGCTCGACCGGCCTCCTTTTCGCCCTTCTGGACGGTGGAGACGATGCGGCGGAACTCGGAAATCGGCAGCGCCGACGCCTCCGAAATCTCGCGAATCGACGTGCGTACCACGGTTGCCTCTGAGCCGTGGCGATCGCCGAACCGTGCCCATTTGTGGTCAATCGTCCGCACCCGCTCGACCCAATTGGGATCGAGTTCGTGGCCGAAATACTGGTCGAGAAAGGCCTCGCGGCTGACCCCGCCGTCCAGCACCAGACGCATCAGCTTGCCTTCCAGCCCTACCAGCTTGCGGTTGAGGCCATAGAGCTGATCGACCAACTGCTCGATCCGCGAGCCGTTGAGATGGATGTTCTCCATAAGCTCGACCAGCTCGGCCTTGAGCTTGTCGTATCGCCCGTCGGACTGTTTGGATGGCCGGTCGCCCTTTTGCAGCAGGGTCAGGCGCTGCTCTTGCAGCTTGTGCAGGCGGATATAGGCGGCCTCGATCTTGTCGAAGGTCTCCAGCACCACCGGCTTGAGCGCCTCCTCCATGGCGGACAGCGACATGCCGCCGTCATCCTCATCGGCCTCGGCGTCCGGATCGATCTCCGGCTCCGGGAGATCGTCGCGCTCTTCGGGCCCGTTGGCCGGCGCAAAGGGTGTCGCCGGATCGGTCTCCGCCTCGGCCTGGCGATCCGCAGCGACCGCCGCCGCCTCGGCCTCCGCGGCGTCGGAGCCCGGCACGACGGGACCCGGCAGGACAGCCTGACCGCCATCCGGGCCTGCGCCATAGGTTGCGTCCAGGTCGATGATGTCGCGCAGCAGCATCTTGCCGTCTTTCAGGGCATTATGCCACTGGATGATCGCGCGGATGGTCAGCGGCGATTCGCAAATGCCGCCAATCATCATTTCGCGGCCGGCCTCGATCCGCTTGGCGATGGCGATTTCGCCCTCACGCGACAGCAGTTCGACCGAGCCCATCTCGCGCAGATACATCCGCACCGGATCGTCGGTGCGGCCGACATCGTCGTCATCGAGATTGCCGGCGGCGCGGACTTCCGTATCCCGCTCGGCCTCGGCAACACCGACGTCGTCGCTATCCTCGTTCTCGATGAGATTGATGCCCATCTCGGACAGGTTGGCCATGACGTCCTCGATCTGCTCGGACGAGGTATGGTCCGGCGGCAGGATCGTGTTCAACTCGTCATAGGTGATGTAGCCACGTTCCTTGCCCTTGACGATCAGCTTCTTCACCGCTTGACCGACATCGTCCAGCAGCGGGCCGTCGGCGGCTTCGTCCCTGGTCTCGGGGCTCTCAGCGGTGTTCGAAGCTTTCGTCGCCATGCCGTTCCTACCTTTGAAAACCGTGTGACGAGGTCGCTCTAGTGTAACCAAAAGTCGAAAGGACGGGAACGTGCCCGTGCGGCACGCCGTCGCCTGTTTATCGCCGCAATCTTGCCCGATCCTGCGTCCATGGAGCCGTACGGACAGACTGCTGTTCAGACGAGTCCCGAATCGTCCCCGGATCTCCCATGCCGTTCGGCCTGCAACCGGAGCGCCCGAACGCGCGCCCAGTTGCCGGCGGTCTGATCCCGGGCATAGTCCGCAAGAGCCACGTCCAAATCATCGCGCAGCCGACGGTGCTCCAGCCGCCCCCAAACCTCGATCCAGCTTTCGCGAGCCTGCTCCAGGCTTGCGCCTTCACGAGCGTATTGCCATTCCGCATAGATACGCTCGCTGAGCAGCCGGTCGAGAACGCCCAAATGACCACTTTGCGTCAAGTAGGATTTGAGTTCGCTCGAATCAAGCCCAGGGCGAAGGGCCAGGATATCAATGGCCGCCTGCTTCAGCGAATCGAGCGCAACATCCGAAAAAGCGATCAAGCCAAGCGATTCGCCGAATTCTTCGAACAAGGCGGGATGATTAATCAGGAAAGCGAGCAGGACCGCTTCCGCGGTCTCGGTCTGGCTGAGACCGGCTCGCCTGGTCGGTCTCGGTCCAGACGCGACCGCGATCGCCATTCGTCCTTTTTTGTCTCCACCCGGCCGCCAGGGGAACGCCGCTTCAAGCCGATGACGAAAATCGCGCAGGTAATAGTCCCGCACGGTGCGATCGGCGATATCTTGCGCTTCCGCCGCCAGGGCGGCCTTCAACCCGGCCCGTCCCTCCGGCGTGTCGATCTGGCGACGAGCGGTGGCCCGGTCCCATAGCACATCGGCCAGCGGCCGGGCGGCGGTCAGCACTGTCCGCATCGCAGCGGCACCGCGGAGGCGAATCAGACTGTCGGGGTCCTCGCCCGACGGCATGAAGGCGACCAGCACTGAATGATCGGGGCGGAGCAGCGGCAGCGCCCGGTCGACGACTCGCCAAGCTGCCCGCCGGCCGGCCTCGTCGCCGTCGAAGCACAGCACCGGCACCGGGGCAAGCTGCCACAACACCTCGATCTGCACCTCGGACAGCGCGGTGCCGAGCGGCGCCACTGCCGCCTCGAACCCGGCGCGGACCAGCGCGATCACATCCGTGTAGCCCTCGGCGACGATCACCGTCTGGCCCTGTCCTGCTGCCACCCGCGCCGGACCCAGGTTGTAGAGCGTGCGCCCCTTGTCGAACAACGGGGTGTCGGGGCTGTTGATGTATTTCGGCCCGTCACCCTCCAGCAGCCGGGCGCCGAACGCCACCACCCGGCCGCGCCGGTCGGACACCGGGAAGATCGCCCGGTTGCGGAAGAAGCTGTAGACCGCGCCGCCGCCCTCCGGCCGCCGGGCCAGCCCGGCCTCGATCATGGCCTCCTCGGCGAAGCCCTCGGCAGCCAGGGTCCGAATCAGCGATTGGCCGTCGGCCGGCGCGAAGCCGAGCCGGAACCGGGCGATGGTCTGCTCGTCCAGCCCGCGGCCGGCCAGATAGTCCCGCGCCCGGCCGCCGCAGGGCGATCGGAGCTGCGCCTCGAAGAATCGGCAAGCCGCCTCGACCAGCTCGTACAGGCCCTTCTGGCGTTCGGCCCGGGCGTGCTCCTCGGGCGTCGCCTGCGGGATCGTCATCCCGACCTGGGCGGCCAGATGCTCGACCGCCTCGGTAAATGACAGATTGTCGTGGCGCATCACGAACCCGATGATGTCGCCATGGGCGCCGCAGCCGAAGCAATGAAAGAAGCCCTTGTCGTCGCTGACCGTGAAGCTCGGGGTCTTCTCCTTGTGAAAGGGGCAGCATGCCTTGTGCTCCCGCCCCGCCCGGACCAGCCGAAGCCGCCGCCCGACCACCGCCGACATCGGCAGGCGCGTGCGCAGATCGTCGAGGAACTGGGGCGGTAGAGGCATGAAACTGATGTAACGCAGAACCGGCCCCAAGGCGATGGGGGAGAGCGGATCGGGCGCGAGCGTTGCGGATCAGCAACGTCTGTTGCGCCGGGGCCAGAAAAGCCTGTTCTCCCGACAGACCGCATGGCATCCCGCATGGCGCGCCGACGCGATGAGCGGTGGTGGCAACGGGTACCCGGATTCGTTGCCGCAAGATCCGTTGCGGAGGATCGCGCGGACCCTCATTGCTCGGGGATGAAGAACTTCAGAAATCCAACTACGAAGGGCAGCACGCGGACGATCACGACCACCTTGGCCAACACGCTCCAGATCAACGGTCCCTCGTACAGCGTCGCGCTGCGCCAGATCGCGACGGCGGTGAACAGCGTATAGGTGACCAGCACCGCCGCCGCGGCGTTGATCGACAGCGTCAGCAGGATCAGGTTGCGCGGCTCGTTGAAGGCACCGGTGCTTTCGATGAAGAACGGGATGTTCAGCAACAGCCCGCCAGCGACGCCGAACCCCCAGAAGGTCACCAGCAGCGACACCTCGCCCCGCCACAGCCGCTTGACGAACTCGGCAAAGCGCTCGATTGGCCCGGCGGGACCGGCGGGCGCATCGTCCAATGATCGTGATGCCGGGTCGTCCCCGATCGTGGCGGACCACCGCCCGGCTTCGTCCGACCGTATCGTCATGGTTGCTCCCGATTGCTGAACCAGTCTGCCTTGGAACGTTCGGGCCGGCAGCCCGATCGTCCGATGGTGCAGTGCAACAATTACCTGATTCGCCGCGCCGCGGTCGACACCGGCTTTGCCCGAAACCGGGCAACGGCAATGCTGGAAGGTTGATCCTGAGATCACAAACATCAACCAAACCTGCGTCAAGCAGGACGATTGACCGGTCACCTGCGCAGACCGGTCCGCTCGGCAAGGGGGTAGTGCATGGCCGATCAGGACGTGCTCCACCGGAAAAGTCAGGGCAATACCGGCACGTTCCTTTTCCGTTGCGTCGGTAAGGCGGAGCGCGGCCGCCATTTCCGTTGCGAGCCCTTGTCCCAAGCGAGTTCAACGTGGCAGAACCCCTCGCTTTCAAAATCGTCCCATCGGGATCGACCCTTACGTCTTGCTCATAAAATCATTGAAGTTAAAATCTTGCCAACCGGGGGCGACCCTTAATTATTGTTAATCAAACTGTTGAAGCCGGGTATTGCTGGCTATAGAAAATCCGGCAGCCGCGCGAGCATGCTCTTGCCAGCTCTGTTCTTGCAGGTCAGCACCATTATCGGCTATCGGCGGGTTTTGGGCCGGAGCGGGTCACGGACGGCGCAGTAAGGGTCGACGGGAGGCTTCCGCTGCCAATCGCCATGACCTCAAAACAGCTTCCCTTGCCGCGGCAGATCCGGTTCGGCCCTTCCGGCGTCCTTCTTCCGGCCCGCCGGCTTCGCGCCGGGCGCTGGGGGGCTGCCGGTGACCATTGCTTCGACCCGTTTGTCGTCGCGGAATTCCAGGGTAAGGGGGGTGCCGCGGGTGAGGCGGGCGGCGTCGGTGACCGGGATACCGACGGCGTCGCGCACCACCGCAAAGCCGCGGCGCAGCACGTCGCGATAGGAATAGCTGTCGAGCAGTTTGGCCCCGCGCTCCAGCCGCGCCGCCGACAGCTCCTGCGTCCGGCCGATCGCCGCGGTCAGCCGCCAGCGCGCCTGGTCCAGCCGGGCCCGGCGCTCGGCCATCCCGCGCGCGCAAGGGCCCGCGTCCAGCCGGGCCGCCACCGGGGCCAGCCGCTCGGCATGGCGCAGCAGCAGGACCGGGCCGGTGCAGTCGAACCGGCCGGCCAACTGGTCGAACTGCCGTGCCGCCTCGGCCAACTGGCGGCGCGGATCGCCGCGCCCGGTCGATAAATTGGCCAGGCGCTGGCCCAGACGCTCCAGCCGCAGCGCGGCGCAGCGGGTCAGCCGCTCGGCGCGGTCGTCCAGCCGCTGCATGCCGGAGTCCA
>CAZTNV010000294.1:0-3004 GCA_964615535.1 uncultured Mycobacteriaceae bacterium
TCGGGTTCGGACAGGCCGGACAGGCCGATCGCGCCGCGCGGCTTCACCGCGCCCAGCCGCAACGCCACCTCGGGCGGCGCGGGCAGGTCGACGCCGGTGCGGCCGGGCTTGTCCTGCTCGAAGATCAGCGCCTCTTCCAGGGCCAGTCCGCGATCGCCGGTGACGGTCGTACCGGCCGCGGTCGACTGGATCATGTCCTCGGGCATCACAGGATCTCCCTCAGCGCATCGCACAATGCGGTCATGTCGTCCCCGGTCGCGGTTTCGGTCACCGCGACCAGCAGCAGATCGGCCAGCTCCGGCCGGCCCGGATGAAGCCGGCTGACCGGCACCCCGGCCAGCACGCCGCGTTGCGCCAGCGCATCGACCACCGGCGCCGCGGGCCGTGGCAGCCGCACCGTGAACTCGTTGAAAAAGGCGTCGTTGACCACGGTGACTCCCGCCACCGCACCCAGCCGATCGGCAAGCTGCACCGCCCTGGCGTGGTTCAGCGCCGCCAGCCGGGCGAACCCGGCCTCGCCCAGCAGGCTGAGATGGATGGTGAAGGCCAGCGCGCACAGCCCGCTATTGGTGCAGATATTGCTGGTCGCCTTGTCGCGCCGGATGTGCTGCTCGCGGGTCGACAGGGTCAGCACGAAGCCGCGCCGTCCCTCGACGTCCACGGTCTGGCCGCACAGCCTTCCGGGCATCTGGCGGAGATGCTTGTCCCGCGTGGCGAACAGCCCGACATGGGGCCCCCCGAAATTCAGGCCATTGCCGATCGACTGGCCCTCGGCCACCACGATATCGGCGCCCATCTCGCCCGGCGGGGTCAGCAATCCGAGCGACACCGCCTCGGTCACCACCACCACCAGCAGCGCCCCCCTGGCATGGCAGGCCCGGGCCAGCCCGGTCAGGTCGCGGACATGGCCGAACACGTTGGGGTTCTGCACCACCACGCAGGACGTCTGGCCGTCGATCAGGCCGGCCAGATCCTCGGTCCCGCCGGCATCCGGCGCGGCCAGGGCCAGGTCGAACCCGGTGAACCGCGCCAGGGTCCGGGTGACCTCGGCATAATGCGGGTGCAGCCCGCCGGACAGCACGGCGCGCGACCGCCGGGTGACCCGGTTGGCCATCATCACCGCTTCCGCGCAGGCGGTGGCGCCGTCGTACATCGACGCGTTCGCCACATCCATGCCGGTGATCAGCGCCACCTGGGTCTGGAACTCGAACAGATATTGCAGCGTGCCCTGCGCCACCTCCGGCTGATACGGCGTGTAGGAGGTCAGGAACTCGCCGCGCTGGATCAGGTGATCGACCGCCGCCGGCACATGATGGCGGTACGCCCCGGCGCCCAGAAAGCTCGGCACCGACCCGGCCGGGACATTGCGCGCCGCCATCGCGGCGACGCTGCGTTCGACCTCCAGCTCGCCCGCGTGAGCGGGCAAGCCTTCGGCCGGGCCGTCCAACCGAGCCGACCGCGGCACGTCGTCGAACAGGCGATCGATCGAGGTGACGCCGATCCTGGCCAGCATGTCGTGCCGGTCGGCTTCGGTCAGCGGCAGATAACGCATTACTCGAGGCCCTCCACATAGGTCCGGTAGGCGGCTTCGTCCATCAGGTCGTCCAGCTCGGATAACTGGGCGACGCTCATCCTGAAGAACCAGCCGGCGCCCAGCGGGTCGCTGTTGACCAGGCTGGGATCGTCGATGATCCCCTGATTGACCTCGGTGATGGCACCGGACACGGGCGCATAGACCTCGCTGGCCGCCTTGACCGACTCCACGACCGCGGCCTCGCCGCCCTCCTCGACCGCCAGACCGATTTCCGGCAGCTCGACGAACACGATGTCGCCGAGCTGCGACTGCGCGTAGTCGGTGATCCCGACGGTGCCGGTCGAGCCTTCGACGCTGATCCACTCATGATCTTCGGTGTATTTTACGATGGGCATTGCCCGGTCCCCCTGGTTGACGTCAGCCCCGATGGTATCGCGGCGGCACGAAGGGCAGCCGGGCCACCTTGGCCGGCAGCGGCTTGCCGCGCACCACCAGCCGGACCGGCGAGCCCGGCTCGGCGTGAGCGAGCGCAACATAACCCATTGCCACCGGTCCGCCCACCGTCGGACCGAAGCCGCCGCTGGTCACGGCACCGATCGTTCGGCCCTCGGCATCGGTGATCGCCGCGCCCTCGCGCGCCGGCGCCCGTCCCTCCGGCGCCAGCCCGACGCGCCGCCTGGGCGCGCCTTCGGCCAGTTGCCGCAGAATGATCTCGGCACCCGGAAACCCGCCCTCGGCGCGGCGCCGTTTGGCGATGGTCCAGGCCAGCGCCGCCTCGACCGGGGTGGTGGCGGTATCGATGTCGTGGCCGTACAGGCACAGCCCGGCCTCCAGCCGCAGCGAATCGCGGGCGCCCAGGCCGATCGGCGCGACCTCGGGCTCGGCCAGCAGGGCGCGCGTCACATCGTCGGCACGGTCGCCCGGCACCGAGATCTCGAACCCGTCCTCGCCGGTATAGCCCGACCGGCTGATCCAGCATTCGGCGCCCAGCAGGGTGGCCGGCCGCGCGGTCATGAAGGTCAGGGCAGACAGCGCGGTGTCGAATCGGCCGATCACCGCGGCGGCCAGCGGCCCCTGCAGAGCCAGCAGGGCGCGATCCGGGGCGCGCTCGACCGTCGCCCGCCCCGCCAGTTGCGCCGCGATATGGGCGAAATCGGCATCCTTGCAGGCGGCGTTGACCACCAGGAACAGCCGGTCGCGCCCGTCCTCCGCCAGCGGCCGGGCGACCATCAGATCGTCCAGCACCCCGCCCTGCCGGTTCAACAGCAGCGTGTAGCGCATCTGGCCCGGTGCCAGAGCCTGGAGATCGCCCGGCACCAGCCGTTCCAGCGCCGCGGCGGCACCCTCGCCCGCGCCGGTCAGCCAGCCCTGCCCCATATGCGACACGTCGAACAGCCCGGCGGCGGCCCGGGTGTGCAGATGCTCCTTGAGGATTCCCATTTCTTTGGCATGTTTCGACATTGCGAGTAG
>CAZTNV010000294.1:3014-5456 GCA_964615535.1 uncultured Mycobacteriaceae bacterium
GGCTCGGCGGCGGGGCTGGCGATCACGGCTCGGGTCCTCTCGACAGACGGTTCGGCGTCGCGCGAAACCTCCGCGCGCAACGCCCCCTCTGTCGGAAAACCTGAGAGATTCACCGGCCGCGGCGGCTGGTGCCGTTGGCGGTTTACTCCGTCGGTGAGCCGGTGCGGTTGCCGCACCGGCTGCTTTCCAGAGTGCCTCCCCCTGCGGTCCGTTTGCCTGAGAGTTTCCGGGGCGGTTTGCTCCTTCGGCGCCGGCCCGTCGATCCCTCCTGGGGCTCGACGCTCCGATCTCTCCCGCAAGGGTCTTCGGCGTGATCCTCGGTCGCTCGTTGCTGTTGACCAAGCTCAAGGTAACCGCAGGCGCGCGAATGTCAATGATGCAGGCGGCGGCCACGCAATCCTGCGATCCGGGCGCCCGGCGGGTGGAAATCATTCTTGCCAGACTCGAGCACGGCCTGCCGGTCTGATGTTGAACCGCCTGAGGCGGACCTGCCGCCTCACAGCCGGCGACCCGCAACCGGTCGCATGGGATGCACGGCTGTTCCGCCTATAGCAAACCGCCTTCGGCAAACCGGCCGCCGCCGGTCACGCCACCTGCTTGGCCCCGTTCTTGACCTTGGTCACGGCGCCTTCGGCCAGGGCGCCTTCCAGCCGCTCGCAGAAATGCTCGACCACGCGCAGCCGGGCATAGCGCTTGCTGTTGGCCTCGATCAGCGTCCACGGCGCGATGCGGGTGCTGGTCTTCTCGATCATGTCGTTGACCGCGGCCTCGTATTCCTCCCACTGGTGGCGGTTGCGCCAGTCCTCCTCGGTCAGCTTCCAGCGCTTGTAGGCGATCTCCTCGCGCCGCTTGAAGCGCTTGAGCTGCTCGTCCTTGGTGATGTGCATCCAGTACTTGATCAGCACGATGCCATGCTCGACGAGCTGCTGTTCGAAATCGTTGATCTCGGCATAGGCGCGGCGCCATTCCTCCGAGGTCGCGAAGCCCTCCACCCGTTCCACCAGCACCCGGCCGTACCAGCTCCGGTCGAAGATGGTCACCCGCCCGGCCCGCGATTGCAGCCGCCAGAACCGCCACAGGTAATGGTGCACCCGCTCCTCGTCGGTCGGCGCGGCCATCGGATGGACCAGATAGTCGCGCGCATCCATCGCCGAGGTGATCCGCCGGATGGTGCCGCCCTTGCCCGCCGCGTCCCACCCTTCGAACACCAGCACGCACGAAATGCCGCGCTCCTTGGCCGCGCGGTGCAGCCCGTTGAGCCGCGCCCGGAGACGCACGCCGTCGCGCTCGTAATCCTCCTTGGCGATGTCCCGCTCCATGTCGAGCGCGTGCAGGATCGAAGGCTGCGGCGGCGGCCGGGTCAGTGCCGGCGGCTCGCCGGTCACCGCGTCGCCCTGCGGATCGGCCACGCGATGACCGGTCAGGTAGCCGTCCTGCCCGGCCGCGAACGATCCGCCCCCGGCCGCGAACGATCCGCCATTGTCGATCACCCGCAGATGCTCGGCCGTCCGTCGCCGCAGATGGCGCAGCTCGATATGGCGCAAGGCGGCGTCGCGGAAGGCGGTCAGCACGGTGATGGTGCGATAGCGCGCATCCTCGCCCTCCACGATCGCCCAGGGCGCGTGGCCCTGGCTGGTGCGGATGATGGTGCGCTCCGCGGTGGCGATGAACCGGTCGTAGTTGCGCCAGTTCTCCCAGTCCTGCGGCGTCACCCGCCAGCTCTCGTGCGGGTCCTTCTCCAGGCTCTTCAGCCGGCGCTTCTGCGCCTTCTGGCTCAGATGCATCCAGAACTTCAGGATCAGCGCGCCGTCATCGGCCAGCGCCTTCTCGAACGCCAGAATGCGATCCAGCTTGCGCTCGAACTCGATCGTCTGGATTCGCTCGTACACCGTGTCGAGCACCGGGCTGGAATACCACGAGCGCAGGAACAGCCCGATCCGGCCCTTGGGCGGCAGATCCCGCCAGTACCGCCAGTATTCCGGCCGCTCGCGCTCCTCGTCCGAGGGCGGACCATAGGCGCGGGTGACGATCCAGCGCGGGTCCATCCATTCGCTGAGCACGTTGATCGTCTGGTTCTTGCCGGCGCCGTCGACGCCGTGGAACAGAATGATCACCGGAAAGTCGCAGTTGCGCAGCCGCTGCTGCACCTCCAGCAATTCGATGCGCAACGCTGGCGCGATGGCATCGAATTCCTCCTTCGAGATCTTGCGCCCGAGTTCCGCCGTTCTGAACATCACCGACCCGCCTGCTGTCCCGATTCCTGAAGCCCCAATCCCCGGAATCTAGCAATTCCCATACCGGGACTTTAGGGCAAACGGGTCGCAAATGCAGCAGGCCGATGCATGGCGGCACGGCTCACGAATGCGGCAGCGGCACCGGAACCGGGCCGCGTCCCCCCGATCGCCCGATCCGGGGGACGCCGGGTCCGCGCCGGCAGTCAGT
>CAZTNV010000295.1:0-5410 GCA_964615535.1 uncultured Mycobacteriaceae bacterium
TCAAACCGCTGCAAAACACCTTGCAAGCAGGGGGCCGTCCACATATGGGCCTCGGTCCAACTCTTACGGCATCGATCTCGGGTCGTTGTCGCCGCTTTGCCGGCACATTGCGGCGGCATGTCGGGTCAGAGTCTCAACCTAAGGCGTTGTTCTGGTCATGGAGACGCGCATTGCGGCGGGGCGTTGGGCCGAGGCCCAGCGTACGATTTTGCCCGGCGCATCGGCGACTGCGCGATGCCGCCCCGATGTGACAAACCGTGACAAACCGTGGCACCGCCATCCGCATCGCCCGGTCGGGCGGGCCCCGCCGATGTGACGAACCGTGACAAACCGTGTCACGGGGCGCAACTCTTCCCCCGGCCCCCCGCCGGGGCCCAGTTGAAGATTGACGCGGCGGCAGGGCTTGCGCTGCCGGGGCGGGGCGGGGCGCGGCGTCGAGGCGAGATCTTGTCCTCCACCACCATCATCGTCGCCGGGCCGACCGCGTCGGGAAAATCGGGGCTGGCCGTGGAGCTGGCCGAGGCGCTGGGCGGCGTCGTGATCAATGCCGACAGCATGCAGGTCTATCGCGAGCTGGCGGTCCTCACCGCGCGGCCGGGGCCGGCGGATCTCGCACGGGCGCCGCACCGGCTGTACGGCGTGCTGCCGGGAAGCCAGCCCTGCTCGGCCGGGCGCTGGCGCGATCTGGCGCTGGCCGAAATCGCGGCGGCGCAGGGGCAGGGGCGGCGGCCGATCGTGGCCGGCGGCACCGGCCTCTATCTCGAAGCCCTGGTCGCGGGCATCGCCGACATCCCGCCGGTGCCGGAAGAGATCGCCGCCGCGGCCGCGGCGCGTCATGCCGAACTGGGCGGCGCCGCGTTCCGGGCCGAACTCGCGGGGCTCGACCCGGCCGCGGCGGCGCGGCTGCCGCCCGGCGACACCCAGCGGCTGATCCGGGCCTGGGCGGTGGTGCGCGCCACCGGCCGGACGCTGGCCGCGTGGCAGGACGCGGCGCCGGCCGGCCCGCCGCCCGGCCTGACCTTCGACCTGATCGTGCTGATGCCGCCGCGCGCGCCGCTCTATGCCGCCTGCGACGCCCGGTTCCGGGCGATGATCGCGGCCGGCGCGCTGGACGAGGTGCGCGGGCTGCTGGCCCGGGGCCTCGACCCGGCGCTGCCGGTGATGAAGGCGCTGGGCGTGCCGCCGCTCCGCCGCCATCTGGCCGGCGAGATCGACCTGGCCGCGGCGATCGCCCTGGCGCAGCGCGACACCCGCCGCTATGCCAAGCGCCAGCTCACCTGGTTGCGCCACCGCAGCCCCGCGGCGGGTGGCCGCGTCCGGTCCCGAATCCTGATTGATGCGCAATATTCAGAAAGTTTCTTTCCCGAAATCTTGTCGAAAATTCGAGATGGGCATTGACCAGAGCGGGAAAGCTGGCTAGGTTGCGGGACCTGCGGTGCACTGCGGACCGCAGTGGTTGACACGCAACGAGACAGGGCCAAGTGAGCCACGCCCAGACTTCATACAAGCCCAGACTTCTATCAAGGTGGATGCGAGATGTCCGAACCGAGCATGACCGGCGCTGAGATCGTTTTGAAGGCCCTGGCCGACCAGGGCGTGGATGTCGTCTTCGGATATCCCGGCGGCGCCGTATTGCCGATCTACGACGCGCTGTTCAAGCAGAACCGCATCCGCCATATCCTGGTGCGGCACGAGCAGGGCGCGGTGCACGGCGCCGAAGGCTATGCGCGGTCGACCGGCAAGGTCGGCTGCGTGCTGGTCACCTCCGGCCCCGGCGCGACCAATGCCGTCACCGGGCTGACCGACGCGCTGATGGACAGCATTCCGATCGTCTGCCTGACCGGCCAGGTGCCGACCCATCTGATCGGCAACGACGCGTTCCAGGATTGCGACACCACCGGCATCACCCGGCCCTGCACCAAGCACAATTACCTGGTCAAGAACGTCAACGATCTGGCGCGCACCATCCACGAGGCGTTCTTTGTCGCGCGCAGCGGCCGGCCCGGCCCGGTGGTGGTCGATCTGCCCAAGGACATCCAGTTCGCCCCCGGTCCCTATGTGCCGCCGGAAGCGATCGAGCACCGCACCTATCGGCCGCAGACCGTGCCGCACAAGACGCCGCTGGAAGAGGCGGTCGAGCTGATCGCCGGGGCCAAGAAGCCGATCTTCTACACCGGCGGCGGCATCATCAATTCCGGCCCGCGCGCGTCGGAGCTGCTGACCCGGTTCGTGCGGATGACCGGTTATCCGATCACCAACACGCTGATGGGCCTGGGCGGCTACCCGGCCTCGGACCCGCAATTCCTCGGCATGCTGGGGATGCACGGGACGTATGAGGCCAATCTGGCAATGTACGATTGCGACGTGATGATCGCGATCGGCTCGCGCTTCGACGACCGCGTGACCGGCCGGATCAACGCGTTCTCGCCCCACTCGAAAAAGATCCACGTCGATATCGATCCCAGCTCGATCAACAAGAACGTCCGGGTCGACATCCCCGTGATCGGCGACTGCACCCAGGTGCTGGAGGCGATGATCCGGGTCTGGACCGAGCGCAATTATCAGCCCGACGCCAGGGCGCTGAAAGCGTGGTGGGACCAGATTGCGCTGTGGCGCAAGCGCGACTGCCTGCATTTCCGCCAGGACATGACCGAGTCCTCGATCATCAAGCCGCAATACGCGATCAAGCGGCTGGCCGAGCTGACCGCCGACCGCGACGACGTGTTCATCACCACGGAAGTCGGCCAGCACCAGATGTGGGCCGCCCAGTTCATCCCGTTCGACAAGCCCAATCGCTGGATGACCTCGGGCGGGCTCGGCACCATGGGCTATGGCCTGCCGGCGGCGATGGGCGTGCAGATCGCACACCCGGATGCGCTGGTCGTCGACGTGGCCGGCGAGGCCTCGGTCATGATGACCATCCAGGAACTGGCGACCATGGTGCAGTACCGGCTGCCGGTGAAGATCTACATCATCAACAATCACTGGATGGGCATGGTGCGGCAGTGGCAGGAGCTGCTGCACGGCGAGCGCTATTCCGAAAGCTATTCCGACGCCCTGCCCGATTTCGTCAAGCTGGCCGAGGCGTTCGGCTGCGTCGGTCTGCGCGCCAGCAAGGTCGCCGACCTGGACGGCGTGATCGGCGAGATGATGGCGGTGAGGCGGCCGGTGGTGGTGGATGTCGAGGTCGATCAGAAGGAAAACTGCTTCCCGATGATTCCCGGCGGCGCCGCCCACAACGAAATGATCCTGGGCCCGGAAGACGAACCGCAGAAGGCGACCTCCGAGGAGGGCATGGTGCTGGTCTAGCCGCTGCGTGCCGGTCCGCCGTGTCGGAGGGGTGGTTATCGGATGCGGGGAGCTGGGCATCGATTGTGTCGTTGCCCATATCCCTGTTGTCCATGATGGCTTCGGTGTATGCCGCGGTTCGCATCAGGGACGTCCGACGCAAGCTCGTCCTGAACCTTCGCGCCGAGGAGGTCTTGGACGATCTGGAAAGAACGGTTGATTCGATCAACCAGAACTTGAGCGAGTTGCCTTCCAAAAGGAGAGATCTCGAAGGCAGTATGTCTCTTTTGGTAGCAAAAATGATTCGGATTTCTCCATCTTTGTCGCCAGATCTTCGCGCCATCGCGAGAAAAATGTTCAGGCTCCATCAAGAATATGCGAAATCGCGTCAATATCACGTTAGTACTGACAATTCCAGCGCTGAACTTGAGATGTTGTGGAGTTTATTCTTTGAGTCGCGAATCTTTGTGGATCATCTACGTGACATGATCGCCGATCGCCGAATTGGAGGATCGCATGATCTCTAAGGACAACATGATCCGACTGGTTACCAAGCTGCAACGGTTGACCATCGAAAAGCGGATCGCGTGGGTGAAAACGAGGGCTCAACGCGTTCATTCGTTCGATCCGGAGTTTTTTTTCGAAACGCAATCCGATGGATTGCACTTCAAGCTTTACGATAAACCGGGGACGGTTCGCGACATCTTTGGCGTTCGGATACTGAAACCGGATTATAAGGGCGACTCAAGGTTCGTTCTCGAAATCGCTTCACCCGATACCGATGAAATCGAACGTATCGACGGACTGATTGGGCTGGACCATCTGTATCAGGCGGTTGCGACCGCCTCCCCGGTTTCCGAGCTCGCTCGCCGAATCGATGCCTTCATAGAAAAAGACCTGACCCATGCCAC
The DNA here is from genome assembly GCA_964615535.1 of uncultured Mycobacteriaceae bacterium. Taxonomy (GTDB): domain Bacteria; phylum Pseudomonadota; class Alphaproteobacteria; order DSM-16000; family Inquilinaceae; genus CAZTNV01. The sequence goes on from CAZTNV010000295.1 coordinate 4,200, forward strand.
CCGTTGAACAAACCATCGAACAGCACACCATCGCGGTCCTCGTCGACAACGAGCCGGGCGTGCTGGCGCGCGTCATCGGCCTGTTCTCGGGCCGCGGCTACAACATCGAGAGCCTGACGGTTGCCGAGGTCGACAAGCCGCGCAACCGTTCGCGCATCACCCTGGTCACCCGCGGCACCCGCATGGTCATCGAGCAGATCAAGAACCAGCTCGACCGCCTGGTGCCGGTCAGCCGGGTGGTCGATCTGACCGATGGCGGACCGCGCGTCGAGCGCGAACTGGCCCTGGTCAAGGTCCGCGGCACCGGCGACAAGCGCATCGAAAGCCTGCGCATCGCCGACATCTTCCGCGCCCGCGTGGTCGATTCGACGGTCGAGAGCTTCACCTTCGAGGTCACCGGCTCGTCCGACAAGATCAACGCCTTCATCGGCCTGATGGAACCGCTCGGCCTGGTCGATGTGAGCCGCACCGGCGTCGTCGCCATCGCCCGCGGCCATGAAGGTCTGCTGGATTCCGAACCGGCCCCCGTGCCGGCCGCCGCCGCTTCCTGACGCCCCCTTCCCAGAACCGGGCGGCGCCACGCCGGGCACCGCCTCTCCGACGACATGCCGAACAAAAAGCAGGACGAGAGGACTCCCTCATGCGCGTCTACTACGATCGCGACGCCGATGTGAACCTGATCAAGACCAAAAAGGTCGTCGTCGTCGGGTATGGCAGCCAGGGCCATGCCCATGCCGCGAACCTGCGCGACAGCGGTGCGAAGGATGTCCGGGTGGCGCTGCGCACCGGCTCGCCCACGGTGCAGAAGGCCCGGAGCGCGGGCTTCGAGGTGATGGCCCCGGACGAGGCGGCGCGCTGGGCCGACGTGGTCATGGTGCTGACCCCGGACGAGCTGCAGGGCGATCTCTATGCCCGCGATCTCGGACCGAACATGAAGGAGAACGCGGCGCTCGCCTTCGCCCACGGGCTCAACATCCATTTCAAGCTGATCGAGCCGCGCCCCGATCTCGATGTGTTCATGGTCGCGCCCAAGGGTCCGGGCCATACCGTGCGCGCGGAATACGCGCGCGGCGGCGGCGTGCCCTGCCTGCTGGCGGTCGAGCGCAACGCCACCGGCGCCGCGCTCGACATCGGTCTGTCCTATGCCAGCGCGATCGGCGGCGGCCGCGCCGGGGTGATCGAAACCACCTTCCGCGAGGAATGCGAAACCG
>CAZTNV010000296.1:0-5394 GCA_964615535.1 uncultured Mycobacteriaceae bacterium
AAAGCGCGACCATCGCCGCCAACGGCTTCCGCTTCCGGGTGCCCTACGGCACGCTGCTGTGCGTTTCCGACAAGCCGCTCCACGGCGTGCTGAAGCTGGCCGGGATGGCCAGCGAGTTCTACAACCAGCGGGTCGGCCAGCACCTCCAGATCGGCATCCGGGCGATGGAATCGCTGCGCCAGATCGGCCCCGAGCAGCTTCACAGCCGCAAGCTCCGCAGCTTCGCCGAGGTCGCGTTCCAGTAGCCGGGCCGATTGGGCATCGCCGGCAACCAGTCCGGCAAACGATAACCCTTCCTTAAGCGCCGTTGCGGCATTATCTGCCCATGGGCGATTTTGCCCACACAGCCTGCGCGGGACAAGGTCATGCAGGTTCCTCCGTCATCGTTCCTGGTCCAGGCCCTGTCCGGGCTGGCCTCCTATGCCCAGACCATCCGGATCAACCCGACCGTGGCGACCCAGGCCGAAACCCGCCAGTCGGTCCAGGGCAAGCAGGATTTCGCCCGGTTCACCGGCAACCCCGAACGCCCGGTCCCCGATGGCCCGATCCGCCGCGGCATGCTGGTGGATATTCTGGTTTAGCGCGCATCGGCGCAGCGACGGCGCGAGTGGCTGCCGCGTCCCGCTTTTTTCTTGATCCGCCGGGCCGGCGGCGGGCCTAATAGGGCATGACCGAGCCTTCCGTCTGTCCCCCCCGGTGTACCGGTCCCTCGATTCGCGCCATCCCGGACGGCGACGACCGGCTGCGGTTGATCTGCCCGGATTGCGGCTATGTCGCCTACGAGAATCCCAAGGTCGTGGTCGGATCGGTCTGCACCTGGGAAGACCGCATCCTGATGTGCCGGCGCGCGATCGAGCCGCGCAAGGGGTTCTGGACCCTGCCGGCCGGCTATCTCGAGCTGAACGAAACCACCGAGGCCGGCGCCCTGCGCGAAGCCTGGGAGGAGGCGCGGGCCCGCATCGCGCTCGATGGCCTGCTGGCGATCTACAACATCACCCGGATCAGCCAGGTCCAACTGATCTATCGGGCGCGGCTGCTGTCGCCGGACGTCGCGGCCGGACCGGAATCGGCCGAGGTCGCCCTGTTCACCTGGGATCAGATCCCGTGGGGCGAGATCGCCTTCACCTCGGTGGAATGGTCGCTCCGGCGCTTCCACGAAACCCTCGGGGCCGTCTTGGGGCCGCCCGGCGGCAACCCGGTCACCGAGATCGAGAACCGCGACTACTGACCACGCTTCCCGCCGCCCGTTCCGCCGGAACCGCTTTCACGACTCCCGCCGCGCCATCGGCCGGCCCGTCGCATCCTTCTTGCCCGCTTACCCAGGTTAGGGCCGGACCGTCGATCTTCTGATATTGCGTACCGCTTCACAGGTGCAGCAACCGGAGACCGATCGCGATGCCCAACCCGACCAAGGCCGATTCGACCCATGCCGGGGCCGCCACCCCGGCCTCCTCCACCATCCGGGAAACGGTTGCCCTGTTTGACGATCCCAAGCGGATGGAGGATGCCTTCGTCGATCTCCAGACGGTGGGCTTCGACCACGCCGAAATCAGCGTGCTCGCCAACCGGGAGGTGATCGAGGAGCAGCTCGGCCGGATGTACCCGTCCACCGCCCAGGCGGCAGGCGATCCGAACGCACCGCGCGACGCCGTGGTGCAGCAGGAGGTATCCAACGAGGCGCGGGCGGCGGCAATCGGCATACCGGCCTATATCGGCGCCCTGGCGGCGGCGGCGGGGGTCGTGGCGACCGGCGGCATCGGCGCCGCGGTGGCGGCGGCGGTGGTCGGCGGGGGCGCCGGGGGCCTGCTGGGCGGGGTGCTGAGCCAGTGGCTCGGCAGCCGGCGCAGCGAGTATTTCAAGGACCAGATCGAGCGCGGCGGCATCTTGATGTGGGTTCGGACCCCCGACGAAGCCTCCGAGGAACGGGCGCGGCAGGTTCTGGAACGGCATGGCGGGCGCGACGTCCACGCCCAGGATCTCCCGGTTCCCGGCTAGATCCGCGATCGCCCCCCCGCCGCGATCGCCGCCGTCCGGGACGGCGCATCCCGGACGCTCAGGCGGGTTCGGCCGGTTCCGCCGTGGGCCAGGACTCGCCGCGCAGCCGCCGGCTGGCGATCTCGCGGATGCGCGCGCGCAGATCGGGGTTGACCTTTACGAAGCTGCGGAAATCGCGGCCGCTCAGCGCCAGCAACTGGCAATAGGAAATGGCGGTGACCGAGGCGTTGCGCCGCCGGCCGGTGAGCAGTGCCAGCTCGCCGAAGAAATCGCCGCGGCCGAGCCGTATCACGCTCTCCCCGACCTCGACCTCGACCGCGCCCGAAGAAATGAAATACATGGAATCGCCGCGCTCCCCGATCGAAATCAGGCGTTCGCCGGGATAGGCCAGGCGCGGCGTCAGGCGCGACGCGATTTCCCGGATGCGGTCCTCCCCCAGACCCGCGAACATCGGGAACCGTCCGACCAGATCCTCGGTCTTCAGGCCGAGATCGAGATGCGGGCGGACGGTCAGCTCCTGCCCGGCGGTGCGCAGGCTGCGGTCGAGATCGTCGAAGATCTCCCGGCTGATCGCCGATTCGGCGAGCAGGGCGCGGTACTCCGCCTCCTCGATCCTGAGCGCCGCCTGGCGCAGGAAGCGCTCCTGCAGCAGATGCTCGTATTCGGGATATTGCAGCCGCAGCGCTTCGAGCGAACGGTTGCAGTTGGCCAGCCGCTGGCCCAGAATCTCGCTCAGCGCATGGCGGATCGCCGGCCCCATCAGCACCCCCAGAGTGCCACGGTTGAACGCGATCAGAGTCTCGATCGCCATGCGGCTGATCATCAGGGTCTCGAACCGGTCGGCGACCAGCCGGGCCAGCGGCCGCTCGATCCCGAACCAGCGGTGCAGCGCCGCGGCGGCGCGAAAGCTCACGCGGAAATGCAGGCTGTCGCGGGCGGCGCGCAGATAGGCGTCGGGACCGCCGGTCTTGGCGCCGTCGCGCAGCCGCCCGGTCTTGGCCAGCAGCGTCCCGACGATCCGCCGCGACAGCATCTGGTCGGCGAAATGAGCGCGATACAGGCCGGCCTCGCGATTGGTCAGTGCGATCAGCCCCAGATTGATCTGCTCGACCCGGGTCAGCGGCACCTCGCCGGCGGCCTCCTTGCTGACCTCGGCCAGACGGTCGCGATAGCTCTGGCCGATCCGCTCGGCAATGTCGGGCGCGATCCGGTGATCCTTGGCCAGCGTCCTGATCCGCTCGGCGACCGCGGCCAGCGCCAGCGAGATGGTGCGGCTGCGCAGCGCGGCTTCGACCGGCGACAGCTCGTCCAGCCGCAACAGCCGCATCACCAGCCGCAGCGTGGTGGCATTAACCAGCAGGGTGAACAGCACGAAGCCGGTCGCCAGCACCGCGACGAAGCGCTTGATCTCCTGCGCCGCCTGGCTGGTTCCCAGCGCGGCGCTTTCGGTCACCGCCAGGGCCAGCGCCAGGGTGACCGCGCCGCGCAGCCCGCCCCACAGGATCACCAGCTTGTAGGCATGATCGACCCGCTGGCCGAGCCCGGCCGCGCTCAGCGCCGGCATCAGCCCCCACAGCACGACCGCGCGCGCCACGAACGCCGCCAGCACCACCGCCGCCAGCAGCCCGGCATCGTACAGGCTGACGTCTTCCAGAAAGCGCGGCACCAGCATCGAGGCCAGAATGAACACCAGGCTGGACGCCCAGAAGCCGATCTGGCTCCAGGTATTGACCAGCCCCTCCCAGGTCCGGGGCGAGATCACGACCCGCCCGGCGGAGCCCACCACCAGCGCCGCGATCACCACCGCCACCACGCCGGACACTCCGATATAGTGCTCGGCGACGATGTAGCTGAGATAGGCCAGGGCCAGGGTGACCGAGGTCTCGGCCAGCGGCAGGTTGCGCAGGGGCCGCGATATCAGCAGCATGAGCTGCGCCATGCCATAGCCGACCAGGGCGCCGCCGGCGAAGGCCTTGGCGAACAGCCAGCCGGCTTCCGCCAGATCCAGTTCGCGGCCGGTGATGATCAGCCCGGCCAGCACCGTGAACATCGCGATCGCGGCGGCGTCGTTCAGCAGGCTTTCGCCTTCGACCAGCATCGACAGCCGCTGCGGCGCGCCGACATCGCGGAAGATGCCGACCACCGCGACCGGATCGGTGGTCGCGACGATCGCGCCCAGCAGCAGGCAGACCGCCAGCGCCATGCCCGAGGCCTGCCACAGCGCTAGCCCGACCATCCCCGTGCACACCACCACCGCCACGATGGCCATCAGCAGGATCGGCGCCAGATCGTCCATCATGCGCCGCACGTCGATGGTCAGCGCGGTCTCGAACAGCAGGATCGGCAGGAAGATGTGCAGAAAGGCCTGGGCGGAAATGTCGAGCAGCCCGAGCGAGCCGATCACCTCGCCGACCGGCCCCATCCCGATCGCATGGGCCGAGAATGCCGAGGCGCCGCCCAGCGCGATGCCCAGCCCGGCCAGCAGCACGGAATGCGGCACGCCCAGCCGGTTGGCCAGGGGCTGCAGCAGGCTGACCATCACCAGCAGCCCGGCAACGATCAGCAAGGTCATGGCGATGGACGGCATCGACCGAAGTGGTAACCCGGTTGCGGCCGGTTCACAAGGCCGGACGGCACCGTCGCCATCGGACCTTCGAAGCCGCAGCGGGGGCATCGCGGAACCCTTCCACGGCGTCGCGGGTTGATCCGAAAACAACCCGAAGCGCGAGACGCCGCCTTGGACGATCCCCGGAAAAGTGACGGCAACGGCGATCCTGACGGTCCGGCCGATCCCGGCCGGCGGCGGGGTCCCGCTCGCATGGGCGTCTACGACCGCCCCGCCACCCCGATCACGCAACGGCTGGTGCCGTTCGCCGCGGGTGCCGCGGCGATCGCGGCCGCCGTTGCGGGGCTCTGGTACCTGTTCGGGTGACCGGCGGGTTCGCGTCTCCGTCCCGGATCGCTCGCTCCCAGCGAAAGGATTAGCCATGGAAAAGACCATCGTCGCCCTTTACGACGATCTCGAGGATGCGCAGCAGGCGGTGCGCGATCTGGAAGGAGCCGGCTTCCCCAGGAGCGATATAAGCCTGGTTGCCCGGCAACCCGATGACGCCGACATCGGCGGCACCACCGGCGGCGAAACCGGCGAGCCCGATGCCGTGCCCGAGCGCGATCTGCTGCCCCACAGTGCCGGACCGCGCGGCACCTCGGAGCGGCGCAGCGAGTCCGCCGGCACCGAGGCGGGCACCGGCGCCGGCACCGGCGCGGTGGTCGGCGGGCTGGTCGGCGGGCTGGTCGGCGGGTTTCCGCCGACGCTGCTCCAGCAGAAAGCCCGTCCCAATGAAGGCATCTGGCGCTCGCTCCGGCGTGCGCTCGCGGCCTTCATAGTTGGCGGGCTGG
>CAZTNV010000297.1:0-1428 GCA_964615535.1 uncultured Mycobacteriaceae bacterium
GCCGGTCCGCCACCGATCACCAGGCAGTCGAGATCATCGGTGTCAGCCACCAATCACGTCGCCGCCATTCGGGTGGAGCACCTGGCCGCTCATGTAGGTGCTGTCCTTGCTGGCCAGGAACACATAGCACGGCGCCACTTCGGAGGGTTGGCCGACACGCTGCATGGGGGCGCTGCTGCCATGCGATGCGGTGCGCTGTTCGTCGAACGAAGCCGGGATCAGCGGCGTCCAGATCGGTCCCGGCGCCACGGCGTTGACCCGGATGTTCTTGTCGACCAGCATTTGCGACAGCGAGCGGGTAAAGGCCACGATCGCGCCCTTGGTCGACGCGTAATCGACCAGAGCCGGACTGCCCCGGTAGGCGGTCACCGAGGTCGAATTGATGATGGCGCCGCCCTCGGGGAGGTGGGGCAGGGTGGCCTGGGTCAGGAAGAACTGGCCGAAGATGTTGGTGCGGAAGGTGCGTTCGAGCTGTTCGGGGGTGATCTGGCCGAAATCCGACTGGGGATGCTGCTCGGCGGCGTTGTTCACCAGCACGTCGACATGGCCGAACTGTTCCATCACCTGCTCGACCGCATCATGGCAGAACCGGGCGTCCCCGATGTCGCCGGCGAAGGTCAGACAGCGCTTCCCCTCGGCTTCGACCATCCGTTTGGTGTCCTCGGCGTCCTGGTGCTCGTTCAGATAGAGGATGGCGACGTCGGCGCCTTCGCGCGCGAACATCACCGCGACCGAGCGCCCGATACCGCTGTCGCCGCCGCTAATCACCGCGACCTTGCCGTCGAGTTTGCCGCTGCCGCGATACTCGGCATCGATCACTTCGGGCCGGGGCGTCATCTCCGCCTCGATGCCGGGCTGCCTGTCCTGCTTCTGTGGAGGTTGGAGTTCGTCCGATGCCATGGGAGCCGTCTCCGTCATCACCCGCTCGAACCAACGCCATGGAACCGCCTTTGTTTCAGGGCAGGAGCTTGACGGCCGGGCCCGCGGCACCGCCGAACCGGGCGGTGCAACCACCGGGCTGCCACGGCAGCATGCAGTTGGTGGATTGCGGCTCGCAAAATGACTGCCTATTCTTGCGCAGGCGAATCTTGTGCAGGCGAAATTCCGATCCGGATCGTCCGGCGCGCCGAAGCGACGGCGAGCCGCGTCAACCGGACCGGCCTGCCGCAATACCACCCACCAAGCCGACATCGGTGAACTGGCTTTTCATGAGACTGGGGAGACTGCAATGACCAAGACGATCGGGGCGATGCTGCTGGCGGCCATCGTGCTGGCCGGCTGCCAGACCGGCGGCCAGGGCGGCGGCTTCGGGGTCAACCGCACGGTGGCCGGGGCCGGGCTGGGCGCCCTGGGCGGCGCCGCCATCGGCTCGATGGTCGGCGGCAACAATACGACGAATGCCCTGATCGGCGCGGGTATCGGTGCCTT
>CAZTNV010000297.1:1438-5336 GCA_964615535.1 uncultured Mycobacteriaceae bacterium
GCAGGAGGCACAGCTTTCCCGCCAGCTCCAGGGCAGCGGCGTGCAGGTGGCGCGACAGGGCGACGTCATCCTGCTCAACATGCCGGGCAACGTCACCTTCGCGACCGATTCGGCGAATATTCAGCCGCAATTCTACGGTACGCTCAACCAGGTCGCGAACACCCTGAAGCAGTATCCGCAAACCCTGATCAACGTTGCCGGCCATACCGACAGCACCGGCTCGGCGCAACACAATCAGCGCCTGTCCGAAGAACGCGCGCTGTCGGTGGCGCAGTTCCTGGCCGGCCAGGGCGTGCAGCCGGAACGCATCATGGTTCGCGGTTACGGATTCACCCGGCCGATCGCGACCAACCAGACCGCTCAGGGCCGTCAGGCAAATCGCCGCGTCGAAATCGAGATCCGGCCATTTACCGGCCAGTGACGATCGAGCCGGCGGCCGCCCGGATGAGTCAAGGATTCGGGCGGCGGGGCGCGATCGCATTTCCGGGGTGCTCGGTCCTGGCCGTCGCAATGACGCGATTCCGGGTCCGCTGTGCATGCCGGCTAGCGATCCTTGTCCGACCCCGGATCCGACCCGGGATGATCGGCGATCCTTCATGGGATCGCCTATTCATGATATGCGTTGCATCTGAACTCTCGAACCGTCTTGATGCGGTGCCCTGAATGAACCCGGACATTTGCCGGGGCGGCGTGTCAGCGGGTCAACGGGTGGTCATGCGCAGGCGGGGTTTCCGATCCGCCGGAAAGCGATCCCTTGTCGTTCAGACCGGTTCTTCACGTCATCGGCGTGCTGGTCACCGTGCTCGGCACCTTCATGCTGGTGCCGGCGCTGGCTGATTTGCTGGTCAAGGCGACGGAATGGCGGGCCTTCGTCGCCTCCGCCGCGATTTCGCTGTTCTTCGGCATCAGTCTGATGCTGGCGACCCGGGGGGAAATGCCGCCGCTGACGGTGCGGCAAACCTTCCTGCTGACCTCGTGCGCCTGGGTTTCCGCCAGCGTGTTCGGTGCGCTGCCCTTCATGCTGTCGGGGATGGCGGTCGGCTGGGTCGACGCGCTGTTCGAGGCGGTGTCCGGCCTGACCACCACCGGCGCAACGGTGATGACCGGGCTGGACGACATGCATCCCGGCATTCTGTTATGGCGGGCGCTGCTCAACTGGCTGGGCGGCGTCGGCATCATCGTGATGGCGATGATCGTGCTGCCCTTCCTGCGGGTCGGCGGCATGCAACTGTTCCGCACCGAATCGTCCGACCGGTCGGACCGGCCGGTGGCCCGGGCGCGCTATTTCGCGCTCGCCATCGTGCTGGTCTATGTCAGCCTGACCATGGCCTCGGCCTCGCTGTTCAATCTTTCCGGGATGGATTGGTTCGACGCCATCTGCCATGCCATGTCGGGAGTGGCGACGGCCGGATTCTCGACCCGCGACGACTCGATAGGAGCCTTTCCCAATATCGGCACCTTGTGGGCGGCGACGGTTTCGATGCTGGCCGGCGCCCTGCCCCTTACGTTCTACATCCGGCTGGCGCAGCGCAGCCGCCGCGCCATGGACACCCAGATCACCACCTTTCTGGCCATTCTGGCGGTGGCGATCGCCGTGATGACCGTGGCGGTGATGAACAACACGGATTGGCCGTTCTGGGTCGCGCTCAGCCATGCGGCGATGAACGTGACCTCGATCGTCACCACGACCGGATTCGTTTCGGGCGATTTCAGCCTGTGGGGCAGTTTCGCCGTCGTCGCCTTTTTCTTTCTGTTCTTCGTCGGCGGCTGTACCGGTTCGACCACCGGCTCGATCAAGATTTACCGCTGGCAGATCCTGTTTCTGGCGCTGCGCAACCAGTTCCTTTTGATGCTGCGGCCGCACCGGACGATCGTGACGCTGTATGGCGGCAAGCGGGTGACGCCGGAGGTCATGCAGTCGGTGGTCGGCTTCGTTGCGGCCTTTTTTCTCAGCTTCGGCCTGCTGTCGGTCGCGCTGGCCGCCACGGGGCTGGATTTCCTGACCAGCGCCAGTGCGGTGGCCGCGTCCTTGACCAATGTCGGCCCCGGTCTCGGCCCGATCGTCGGGCCGGTGGGAACCTATGCTCCGCTCCCGGATGTTGCGAAGCTGCTGCTGAGCCTGGCGATGCTGCTCGGCCGGCTTGAGATCTTCACCCTGCTGATCGTGCTGATGCCCGGATTCTGGCGGGATTGAGCGCCGGTTGGAAGATCGATGACGGGGCCGGTTCGGAGACCCTTTCGTCGGGCCGGGGTGTGGCCTATATTAGAGAAGTCGGGAGACCGACTATGGCGATAAACGTCGTGTGGAATAGGCGGAGCGGACCCGGGGGCGGTACCCGGCGCCTCCACCAAATCGCTCCGATTGCGACCGGAGCGAGATCCTGAGGGGGCGAAACAGGATCGACGCACGTAGTAAAGGCACGGTCTTCGCTCGGCATGGTACCGCCGTTATCGGGCCATAAGCATAGTTGCCAACGACAACTTTGCGGAGGCACGCCTCGCCGCCTAACCGCGGTCGGGTAGCCTAATTCAAGTCCTCGGGGTTCGCACTTCGAGGCGCGGTTCGGGGGGCACCGGGCAACAGAAGCCCCCTTTTCATTTTTTTCCGGGCATCGACATATTTCCCATGAGGTCGGACGTGCCGGAACGCTGAGGCGCGTTGACGCGGCGCTTTCAATGCATCGGCGGGGCGGCTAGTGTGTGAGTCATGGTCGAAGATCGGCTGAGATACGACCGCATGGTCGAACGCGCTTTGCGCAACGTGGTCCGCGAAGCGCTCGCCTTCGCCGGGTCGCAGGGGTTGCCCGGCGATCACCATTTCTATTTGACGTTTCTGACCGGTTATCCGGGCGTGGTCATCCCGGACTATCTGCGGCAACGCTATCCGGACGAGATGACGATTGTGATCCAGTACCAGTTTTATGGTCTGGAGGCGGACGAGGACCGGTTCTCGGTCACATTGAGCTTCAACAATATCCAGGAAAGGCTGACCGTGCCGCTTGGCGCGGTGACGACATTCGCCGATCCTTCGGTCAATTTTGCGTTGCAGTTCCAGGCGGTGACGGTCCCTGATCTGGACGCCGCCAAAACGGCATCCGAGGCTGAGCTGGCTGAACCGGATCAGATCGACCGAGAAAAGGAAGCGGGCGGCAAGGTCGTCACCCTCGATTCGTTCCGCAAGAAATGAGCATACCGACTTTTCAGTAGTTGAATCCCTGTCCTATTTTTGTTTCAGGTGCGGCCGAGGGCGCCGCTATACGGTTCGGCAATTGCCATGACCAAAGGAATGGCCGCATGCCGGACCCATCAGCGTCTGAACAGTACTTGATCGAATTGATCAATCGCGCCCGGCTCGATCCGGCCGGCGAGGCCCAACGCCTGGGCATCGATCTGAACCAGGGCCTTGCTTCCGGCCGGATCGGCAGTGCCGCCAAGCAGCCGCTGGCCCATGATCCGGATCTGGTCGAGGCCGCCCGCGGTCACAGCCGGTGGATGCTGGATGCCGATGTGTTTTCCCATACCGGCGCCAATGGCAGCAGCCCCGGCGCCCGCATGGCCGCCGCCGGCTATGAGTTTTCCGGAAGCTGGACCTGGGGCGAAAACATCTCCTGGCGCGGCAGCACCGGAACGGCGCCGAATGTCACGTCGTCGGTGACGGTGCAGCACGACAGCCTGTTCAAGAGCCCGGGCCACCGGGTCAACATGCTCAACGACAGCTTCCGCGAGGTCGGCACCGGTGTTGCGACCGGCGATTTCACCAAAGGCGCGACCTTCAAAAGCGTGATGGTGACCGAGAACTTCGCCAAGTCGGGATCGAAGGTATTCCTGACCGGCGTGGCCTATGACGATCTCGACGGCGATCGCTTCTATTCGCCGGGAGAGGGGCAGGGGGACATTC
>CAZTNV010000298.1:0-5319 GCA_964615535.1 uncultured Mycobacteriaceae bacterium
ATCGATCTGACCAGGGCGTGGTTCCAGTCGCGCTACGACAAGCCGGGGCCGGGCGGCACCGGTGCGGATTACCTCAACTGCCCGATGGATCCTGCTCAATACGAGGCATTCATCCAGGCGCTGCTTGATGCACCCAAAACCGAATTCAGGGATTGGGAGCGCGACACGCCCTATTTCGAAGGCTGCCTGCCGATCGAGGTCATGGCGGCGCGCGGGCTCGACACGCTGCGCTTCGGCCCGATGAAGCCGGTCGGGCTGACCGATCCCCACACCGGCCGGCGGCCCCATGCGGTGGTGCAGTTGCGCCAGGACAATGCGCTCGGCACGCTGTTCAACCTGGTCGGGTTCCAGACCAAGCTGAAGCATGGCGAGCAGGTCCGGGTATTCCGCATGATTCCCGGCCTGGAACAGGCGGAATTCGCCCGCCTCGGCGGGCTGCACCGCAACACCTTCCTTAATTCCCCGCGGCTGCTCGACGCCACGCTGCGGCTGAAGGCGATGCCCCGGCTGCGCTTCGCCGGGCAGATCACCGGGGTCGAGGGCTATGTCGAAAGCGCGGCGATCGGCCTGCTGGCCGGGCAGTTCGCCGCGGCGGAGCGGCGGGGCACGGTCTCCTCCGCGCCACCGCCCACCACCGCGCTGGGTGCCCTGCTCGGTCACATCACCGGCGGCGCCGCGACCGACAGCTTCCAGCCGATGAACGTCAATTTCGGCCTGTTCCCCCCCCTTGAGGGCCGCGCCAAGGGCCGCGATCGCAAGATGCTCTACACTCGCCGCGCCCTCGCGGATCTGGACGCTTGGCTGGGCGCGCGGGCGGCGGCAGAATAGCGCCTCAGCCGGAGTCGAGTTCGCGAACGATACGGCAGGGATTGCCGGCAGCGACCACCCGGGACGGGATGTCCCGGGTCACCACGGTACCGGCGCCGATGGTGCTGCCGTCACCGATGGTGACGCCCTGGCAGATGATGGCGCCGCCGCCGATCCAGACATTGCTGCCGATCCGCACCGGCTTGGCCAATTCGCGCCCGGTGCGGCGAATATTTGGCTCGACCGGATGGTACGCGGCATAGATTTGCGCATAGGGCCCGAACAGCACGTCGTCGCCGATCTCCACCGGCGCGCAATCCAGGATCACGCAACCGAAGTTCATATACAGGTTACTGCCGGCCACAATGTTGTAGCCGTAATCGCAGTAAAACGGCGGCTCGACCTCCATCCTGGGTCCGATCCGGCCGAACAGGTCGGTCAGGATCATCCGGCGCCGATCAAGGTCGTCGGGACCGGTTCGGTTGAAATCATGCAGCAGCCTACGGGCCCGGCGACGCTCGGCGACCAGTTCGGGATCGGCCGGCCAATACAGTTGCCCCGCCAGCATGCGCTGCTTTTCCGTCGTATCGGCCATGACGTGAACCTCCGTTCGACGGCTGCCCTCAGCCGGGCGCCGCGATCCGCCAGGGACTGCGAAGCCTGGATCGCGACCGGCGCAGGATCAGGTTCCGGGCCGTTTGCAGCGGCTTGCCGGGGGACAGGAACATGCGCTTGCCGTCGACGATGGTGCGGTCACCGACGGCACAGATCGTATGCAGCCCGGCGGCGTAGGGCCCATGGGGGTCGGGCGCCACACGCCCCACGGTCTCCTCCTCGAACGCCCGCGGCGTCAGGCGGGTCACCCGGTTGATCGTGACCGCGCCGCCATAGACTTCCGAGCAGTCCTGCGCGGGGCGGTACAACTGGTTCTCATGAACGAACGGGGTGCCGCCCGGACGGCTCGATCGCACATCCGATTTCAGCGGGTTGAGCGGATGCGGCGTCCACGGGCCGGTCAGACTTTCTGCAAAGAAACCGTACAGATTGGTATTCGGCTGATCGTCGCGGCTGGTGCACAGCAGCCACCAATACCCCTCATGCCGAAACACCGTACTGTCGACCCCAGGAAAATCCTCGACCAGAACACAGACCTTCGTCCATTCATCCGGAAACCTGTCAGCGCGGAACAGGCTGATCATGCGTGCCTGATGGGTCTCCGGTATACAGTAGATTTCGCCGTCCTCCTCGATCAAATAAGGATAGGACAAATGTACCGGCTGCTGGATCACATTCTGGCGGACAACATACTCGTCCTTGTCGTTGTACTCCAGAACGGAAATCAGCCCTGTCTGGGACCTGTAGACATACTCTTCAAACATGATGACCAGTTGATTGCCGTAGGCCAAGGCGAACGGATCGGCCTGAAATCGGTCGGCTGGCGCTTCGGGCAGCCACCTGATGTTCGGAACGAACCCCGGCGCGAGAAACCGATGGATTGGAGCATCGACCACCCCGATCGCCCATTTCTCCTGCTGAAACTCCTTCAGCAGTGCAACAAAAAAGGCGATCGCCGCCCTGAACCGCAGGACCATACGGTCGACAGGCCGTGGAGCCGGGTCGCGCGCTGTTGAAATGGGAATGGCCGCGGCCTGGTCGAACCGGCCGGTGTTTCCGAGGCGGATTTCCGTGCAAAGCCGTGCCGGCCACCCCGAGCAGTTCGACAGCACGCGGGCGCAACTGGACCGGGCGGAAAAGCTCAAGGCCTTGAACACCCCCTTGCACAGAATCACGGCATGGCCGGGCTGCTCGCCCAACCGCAGAAGGCTGACCGTGATCGTCTTTTCCTGGTTGTGGATCTCCCGGACGCAATCGGCGGCGCGGAAGCCCGCCTGCTCATCGCCATGATGATACAACCAGAAACCATACCGCGCGACAGTCAGGAGTTCCTCAGGAACCAGATCGGGTTCGAAGGCAAGAATGAAATCGAGGTCAAGTCGGCGCACACGCTCGATGTCGGAAGGCCGGCATCGCCCGGCACCGTTCGACTGGGTTTCACCCCAGATCACCATGTCTTCGGCTTGGCTGAAAATCTCGTCAATGGCGACGGGGACAAGTACCGGCACAACCGATCCGCCGCCAAGGGTGCCGAGGTTCCGTGCCAGGGCGCGCAACGGACTGTCCCAGAACCCCGGTCGTGCAGAAACCGCGTCACTGCCCGGCTCGGCGGCATCATCGCCCGCCGTGAGCACCAGCGTCAGTTGCGCCCCGTTGATCGCCATTAACTGACCAACACAACCTGCCTGCCATTGGGGCAGCGTCCTGGACCGGGTGGCCAATCCAAACCTGATGATACGGTTTTCCGTCATCGAACCAATTCGCCCATCTGACAGCTCCAATCCTGTCGGCATTCACAACAGCGCCTGTTCGACCAATAAGGCAGAAATAAAACTTGTGAGGCTTGATCGATATAGCGCTCGCACTGTCGCGATCATGCGCAGGCTCTGGCCTGACTGGTACTCCATTACTGCGATCGCATTGTCCGAATCCTATAGTAGATCGTTCCGGGAGTGAGATTGAATTTGTGTCGTAACGCAGAGGTTGGGCTTGAACCAGCCGTGGGTTCAAGATTTACGGTAATATGAGCAGCACCATGGTCGGTGCATTAGACCGGTATGAGCCGTAAGGCTGGTGGCTGCGCATCAGACTTGCGAACAATTGGCTAATTGCATTCTGCATCGATTCCTTGAAAATCATGACATATAATTGTCGAGCCAATTCGTGGTCTGACCGGGCAGGCGCGCAGGATGCGCGTCAAGCACATACAGTAAGCAATTGATGACGATCAGACTCTAATCCCGCATGGTCTGGCCTGTCCAGGCCGGGCGCAGTTTCTTTCGGCGCGCTTCACGCCGTACAGGGCCAAGGGGAAATCGTGGACTTGGGTGCCGAACGCCTTTCTTTTCCGCGCCCCAAGCGGCTTTACGGGAACGCGGCTCTCCTGACCCTTGCCGACCTCGCGACGAAAAGCGCCTCGGTTCTGCTGGCCCTGTTGATCGCCCGGTATCTCGGCCCGGAAATCTACGGCCGGTACGCGACTGCGGCGGCCGTCGTGGATCTCTTCGCCCTCATCACCGGCCTAGGTTTCGAACGCGAACTCACGCGCCGCGGCGGCCGTGATCCCGACAGCATCGGCCGGTCTCTGCAACTCACCTTCATGGCGACCGCGCTGAGTTGCCTGGCGGCGGCATTGGCGCTGACTGCGTTTCTGACCTTCAGCGTCTACTCGCCTCAGATCACTTATCTGATCATTGTTCTTGGAATTGGCGCCGTCCTGGCCCGGTTCATCATGCCATTCCGGTACGTTTGCCTGCTGCTGGGCAGTTCCCAGATCACAGCGATCATCCAGACCCTGTCGACGGCCGCGCTGGCGGGTGCCACGCTGGGGATCATCATGCTGGGCGGATCGGTGGTGACGATCGCCTATACCTATGCCACCACCATGCTCCTGACCCTGCTGGTCTGGCTGATTTGGCTGCCCAAGGACTATCTTCAGCCGACCAGGACATCGCCTGCCGATGTTCTTCGCTTCGTGCGCGATGCGGTGCCCTTCGCCTTCAGCAACATGCTCTGGGTGGCATACTTCAACTTCGACACCTTTATGCTGTCGCTGATGCGAAGTGAAGCCGAAGTCGGCATCTATGCCGGAGTCTATCGCATTGTCGGGATCAATTACGTTGTCGGATATGCATTGGTCAGCACTTTCACTCCATTGTTATTTTCGAGCTATGTGAACGATCGTGACGAATTTTCCCGCATCGGCCGCCGGCTGTTCTGGTCGATGGCGTTATGCGGTGTGGTTCTCGGCCTGTCCTTGTATTGGGGTAGTGAAACGCTGATACGCACCCTTGTGGGCCGGGAGTATGTCGACGGCATCCCGATCGCGCAGGTTTTGAGCCTCGCCGTCCTTTTCCGGATGCTGAACTACGCATTGTGCGAAATCTTGACAACCAGCGATCGCCAAAGACTCCGCGTCGTGCTCGAGGCGATGATGCTGGTTGTGAACATCATCCTGAATCTGCTTTTGATCCCCGCCTATGGCGGGCTGGGTGCCGCGGCCGCCACGGTGACCGCGGAAATCTGTCTGTGTCTGGCAGCGGCATGGTGCTGCTGGCGGCGTTCGCCGTAGCCGCGATGACGGCGACCCTGGAGAAATGGAGACTTTCGCCATGCGGATTTCGTTGGATCTCCGATACAAGACCGAAAGCGGCGGCAGCACTTACATAAAGGAGATGACCGCGGCTCTGCTGTCTTTGGACGACGCCAACGATTACATCCTGGTCAAGTACCGGGATCAGCATTTCGCTTTTGAGAACCGCGCGTCCGCGGTGATTATCGCACCACGGTGGCCGAACATGGTAGAGTTGCTGTGGACGATCACCGTTCTGCCCTGGCTGCTCCGGCGGCACCGGGTCGACGTGCACCATGGACTCAAATCCCCGGTACCGTACTGGA
>CAZTNV010000299.1:0-5312 GCA_964615535.1 uncultured Mycobacteriaceae bacterium
CATCGTCAGCTTCGCAGCAGGACTATGCTTGATCAAATTCGTCCACACGGCCTAACATAGTTCCGGTGATTTGGACAGATCTGGCGATCTGGTGCGATCACGGGAAAACCCGGCGGCTTGCGCCCGCCGGGTTTTCGGTATTCCGGCTCAGAAGGGAATGTCATCGTCGTCGATGACCTTGCCGTCGTTGCTCTTGGTCTGCTTGGCCCGGCTCAGGAAATCAACCGTCTCGGCGATGATCTCGCAGCCGTAGCGGTCGTTGCTCTGCTCGTCGGTCCACTTGGTGTAGTGGATGCGACCGCGAACCAGAACCTTCATGCCCTTCTCGCAATATTGCTGGATCGTCTTGCCGAGGCCGTTGAAGGCGGTGATGCGGTGCCATTCGGTGTCCTGAACCCGGTAGCCGTTTTCGTCCCGGATAACCTTGCCTTCCGAATAGCGGGGGCGCGAGGTGGCCAGCGTGAAGTGGGTGATGCCGGTGCCGCCCTGGGTGGTGCGGGTTTCGGGGGCCTGACCGATATTGCCGGCGAGAATGACGATGTTCTGCATGGTAAGTCTCCGTTGCTCCTCGGAGGAACCATCCCTCCGACGAGACCCGGAAAGACCGCCGGGAGACTCCCGCACTGACGCCTGGCGTCAGCTTGACCCGTAAGGCCCGGAGTGGGGCGGGCAGTCGCGCTTGCGCGACAACACGGTCCGGAGCCGCGGGGTTGCTGGTGGAAACCGAACGGGCTTAGGGGATCAGTCAGTCGGATGGATTGGCGCCTCGGAGCAGTTCTGAGGGAGACGCACAGCAGAATCTTCGTCCCTGCCGGCAAGAGCGCCGTGACAGGCCCAACCTCGCCACCCCGGATGAACACCGGCCCCCTTCACCGGCCATTGCCGCCGCCAGCCGGAAAAGCAGGCTGGGACGAGAACCGATGGCTATCGGGTTTCAGGGGAATGGCATTCTAGAAGCCGCCCGACGGGGCCGAAGGTTCGATCCGGCGGATATTGCGGACGTCGAAGAGGAAGGTGATCGCGGCAGAAATCCTGCCACGAAGACGGGGGCGGCCGCAGCGGGTGTCGATGCTGTCACCGCTTGCAGGGATCGTCGCACGATGACCGATTTCCTGCCTGACCCGGACAGGAGAAAGGCCACGACGGCAAGCGTCGCCCCGACATGAACCCTTATGAGCGGGGATACCGGGGCCATATGGCGCATTCCTGTGGAGTTCCTTGGCGGGAGCGGGAGATCGCCGTCGGTTCAGCGCGAAAAGACGGCTGTTCCCAGAGCGTTCAGATTGAGCATCGCCGCAATGCCAATGAACAGTCCGCCAGCGCCGCCGAGTAGGTTGAGCGCAATGGTCGAATCTATAGCGTTTTTGGTGACGCCATAGACGAGCGCATAGCCCGCGACGGCGGCGGGCACGGCGAACATGGCGAGCGCGGCGAGGCGCAGGACCGGGTTCCGTGCAATACCCAGGATGGCGATGACGACGGCGACGGAAAGCAGGGCCGTGCCGATGGCGGCAAGGCCGGACATGAAAGATCCGGCATCGGAGGCGTTGACATATTGGAACGCGCTCAGCCCGACCATGAAGGGCAAGGCGTAGATCGCGAAGTTATAGGCCAGCACGCAGAGCATGATGGAAAGGGAAACGGCAAGCAGGATCAGTGTCATGGAAACCTCCACATGAACGGGTGAACGAT
Source organism: uncultured Mycobacteriaceae bacterium (assembly GCA_964615535.1). Classification (GTDB taxonomy): domain Bacteria; phylum Pseudomonadota; class Alphaproteobacteria; order DSM-16000; family Inquilinaceae; genus CAZTNV01. Next base: position 1,693 of record CAZTNV010000299.1, read on the forward strand.
CACGACAGGCTGCCAGAGGGTACGCTCCGCCTGCGACTATGCTACTTCGCCGGTTCTGCAAGGATGCTTTATGTGAGCCGGAATGCGGCTCGCAGTCAAGGAATAGCGGCTGAACCAGCCGCCAGGCGGCGGCGCTTTAAGCGCCACCGTCCAACTTCATAACCGGGATGCCGAGCTTGCGGGCCTTGTCCGCAAGGTTCTCCTGAATGCCGGTGCCGGGAAAGACGAGAACGCCGACCGGCAGGACATCGAGCATGGCGTCGTTGCGCTTGAAGGGCGCGGCCTTGGCGTGTTTGGTCCAGTCGGGTTTGAAAGCGACCTGCGGAACCTTGCGATTGTCGGCCCATTTCGCCGCGATCAACTCGGCGCCCTTGGGCGACCCACCGTGCAGCAGCACCATGTCGGGGTGCTTGGCGTGGACCTGATCGAGCCTGGCCCAGATCAGGCGGTGGTCGTTGAAGTCGAGACCGCCGGTGAAGGCGACCTTGGAACCGGTGGGCAGCATCACCTCGTTTTCCGCCCGACGCTTGGCCGCGAGGAAGTCTCGGCTGTCGATCACCGCCGAGGTCAGATTGCGGTGGTTGACCATCGACCCTGAGCGCGGCCGCCAGGCCGATCCGGTGTGGCGCTCGAACTGTTCGGCGGCGACATCGCGGAAGAGTTCCATGCTGTTGCGCCGCTCGATGAAGGTCTGCCCCTCTGCCGTCAGGCGCTCCAGCTCGACCGACTTCACCTCCGAGCCATCCTGTTCGCGTTGGCCGCGACGCTGGGCCTGCTCGTTATCGTCCAGATCGCGTTCGATCCGGGCGGTGGCGCGGTGGAAGAGATTGACGGTCGACCACAGCAGTTCGTCGAGGTCGGGTTCGAGGCGGGTGTCACTGAGCGTTGCGATCAGGGCATCGAAGATGTCGGCGACGGCGCCAGCGACGGCATTGCCTTCGGGAAGCGGCCTTGGGTCGGGTTCATCCTCGAACGGACGGTAGCCGTAGAGCTGGAGTTCGGTGAGGAGGTGATCGGTAGGGGATGAGGTGTGCGGTGGCTCGTAAGCTGCATCGTCGTATTCGGTCGTCATGGTGTTCGCCTTTGTTGGATCGACCGCGCCCATCGCGGCCTTCGCAGGCGACGAAAGCTGTCGGGCGGCCCGGACCTGCACCCGCAGCGAAGCAGAGGGCCAAGCCTCCAGCGCTGGATGGCGCAGACCGGCTATTTTGCCTCGCGATGCAAAGGCGGCTCTGCCGCCGGCGGAAAATAGCCGGGCGCAGCCATTGCCGGTCAGGGCCGTTTGACGGCTCGATCGCCCTCTCAGAAGGCCGTGGGCGGCGGCCTCTCCGACACATCAGGGAAACACCCTGACCGGATATGACAGGTTCCGAGCTGCCGTGCTCATCCCCCTGCGCGACCGATCCCGCCTCACATTGCGAAAAACCGGCCAACGTCTTCAGGAACGATCTGAACCCGCAAGGCCGCCCGGAGTGCATCGATGCCGAGCTGTCGCAGATCCTCGTTGAAGTCCCCTAGCACCGGCGACAGGACGACCGCCTCGATCCCGACGCCTCTGGCCCGTTCGACCAGGCTGTCTCGCGCGCCATCCCCGGCAGGATCCGCGTCGCGGACGATATAGAGCCGTCTCAGCGGCGTGGGGAACAGGATGGCGGCGAGGTGAGCCGCCGAGAGCGCCGCCAGCATCGGCATAAGGGGAAGACCCGAGCGGGCCGACAGCACGGTCTCGATCCCTTCGCCGGCCGCCAGGACATCTTGCGCCACACCGAAGCGGACGCCGTGCCCCAGGAGATGGCCCATCGCCCGCCTCGGTGTTGCGACAGGGGCTTTGCCGCTTCCATTGGGCAGGAGCCAGGTGCGATGCGCACCGGTCTGGACGCCGCCAAGGTCGGTGACGGCTGCGATCATCGCGGGCCAGGTATCGGTCGGCCCATACCCCTCGGGACGATAGTAGCAGCGCGGGTGGAACCGCAGGCTTCCGGTTTCGTGCAAAGCCGTAATCGCACGTTTGCGCAGATGCGCTTCCACGACTGTCCCGCCAATCGGCCCCGCCATGGCGAACAGACGCCGCGCCGCTTCCGGCGATCCGACTGGCGCTTTTCCCGGCCGGGATCGGGGAACCGGATCAGGTTCGGGCCTCGGCAGGCTGAGGAAGGATCGGGCTTCATCGGCAACGTCCTTGAAGTCGATGAGGCCGCAGCTCTTGGCGATCACGTCGAGCAGATCGCCATATTCGGCCGTTGCGGCATCGGTCCAGTGCCCGGCTGCCCCGGGACCGGATTCCGGCCCACTGAGCCGGACGAACATCGACCGGCCGGGCGTATTGCGCACGTCGCCCACCGTCCAGTAGCGGCCCTGGCGCCGCCCGTTGGACAGGTAGTGGCGGCATACCGCCTCGGCCTCCCGGCCGAGACATTGCGCAAGTTCGGAAGCGTCATGGCGAGCCATTTATGCCGCCTCCCGTTCGCCGATGCGCTGGACGGGATAGCGCTCCAGCACCTTGGCCAGAACGATCGGGCCGCTGGTGTCGACCGGCACGAACATCCGCAATTTCCACGAGATGATTTCGTGGAAGAGGCCATAGGCGCGCAGGCGGTCAGGCATGACATCGGTGAAGCCGGACAGCTCGATCCGGTTCGCGCCCATGACGCGGCTGCGCCGAAGCTGAAGCCCTTCGCTGAGGTCGAGGACGGTCTTGCCGTCCATCAACGCCATGAAGGCGTCGTCCGGCGTCAGCGTCGATGTACCAGTGGCCATCGCCCCCGCGACCCAGGCGGGCGAGACGCGGCGACCGACGATGCGCTCGCCGTCATCGGTCTGGAGCCGGTAAACCCGCGTCGATTCATTCGGCAGGCGTTTCCAGATCGGCAGCAACAGGCCGCTGACGACATGGATGGTGCTGTCGACGAATTCGGGCACCTCGGCGACCTCGGCACTCCACGCCGACGTGAACGCAGTCTGGTCGGCATCGACCCAATGGGTCTCGTCCATCATCCTGATGGGGACATTGTGCGCTTCCATTGGCCGGATCAGCCGGATACGCCGCTCGATCTCGCCATCGTCCAGCATGACGCTGGTGGCCGGGATGTGGACGGCAGCGCGGCCCGAGCGTTCATTGACCAGCAGCTTCGCCCGAGGATCGGCAAGCTGGTCGAGCGCCGCGTCGAGCGTGACCGGCCAGTTGCGCTGGCGCTGGGTGATGGTGAGCAAGCGGGCTTCGGCGCCGGTGCCTGGGTGGACATGGATGGTCTGGCGGCCAATAACGACAAAACTCTCAGCCCGCAGCGTTTCCAGTCCGACATCATAGCTGCCGGCGGCGATGGCGCCCTCGATCCTGGCGTTCAGCAGTTGCTCGAAGCCGGTGAACAGCACCCCCTGCAATTCGATGGTGAGCGCCAGCAGACGATTGAGGAAGGTGGTGATCGGCGGCAGCCCGTCCTTGATGCCGGTGGAATCCATCAGTTTGAGGCCAGTCGCGTCCTCGAACATCTGGAGCGAGCAGCCCTCGACTCTGCCACGCACCAGCAGCAAATAGAGCTGGCGCAGCGCATCACGCGCATAGTGGGATTCCAGATTGTCTTCGGGCCGGAACAGGCCCTGTCCGCCGGTCTGGCGCTGGC
>CAZTNV010000300.1:0-5268 GCA_964615535.1 uncultured Mycobacteriaceae bacterium
GCGCTCGCCCGCACCGCCACCGGCATCACCGATTACAGCTTCTTCATCCAGACCGATGCGGCGATCAATCCGGGCAATTCCGGCGGCGCCCTGATCGGCATGGATGGCCGGCTGATCGGCATCAACACGGCAATCTTCAGCCGCACCGGCGGCTCGCTCGGCATCGGCTTCGCGATCCCGTCCAACATGGTGCGCGCCGTGATCGCCGGCGCCGAACGCGGCATGCCGCTGGCGCGGCCCTGGCTGGGCGCCAACGGCCAGACGGTGACCCACGAGATCGCCGGCACCCTGGACCTGCCGCGGCCGGCCGGGGTGGTGGTCAGCAGCCTCGACCCCGGCAGCCCCGCCGAGCGCGCCGGGCTGCGGCTCAACGACGTGATCCTATCGCTCAACGGACGGCCGGTGGACGATGCCGACGCCCTGCGCTACCGGATCGCCACATTGCCGCTCGAGGGCGAGGCGTCGCTCGGCATCTGGCGCCAGGGCCGTCAGATCGATATGCGCTTTCCGGTCATGCCGCCGCCGGAGGACCCGCCGCGCGACATTCGCACCCTGGCCGGCCGGCATCCCTTCGCCGGCGCCCGCGTCGCCAATCTGTCGCCGGCCCTGATCGCCGAGATCGGCCATGCCGGGCCGGTGCGGCACGGCGTGGTGGTGCTGGAGGTCGCGCGCGGCAGTCAGGCCGCCCGCCTCGGGCTGCGGCCCGGAGACGTGATTACGGATTTGAACGGCGCCACGATATCCGCAACGGCCGAGTTGCAGCGCACGCTCGACCGCGCCCGCCCGCCCTGGCGCGCCACGATTCGCCGCGGCGACCGCAGCGTGGAGATCGCGATCCGCGGCAATTGACCGGGCGGCCCCACTGACCCGCAGACCGGCAGCGGCCGCCGCCTACCGCTCCGGGCGGCGTTCCGCTTCGGTCCCGGTCCCAGTGCCTGCGATCTCGCGGCCCGCCCGCCCCGCCATCGCGGCGCCGCCGAATTGCCGGATCATCTGCTCCAAGAGGCCCATGGTCGGGCCAAGCCGCTGCTGTCCCGGCTGCCCCGGCCCGGTGGGCAGGGCGGCGGCCGCACCGTCATCGGCCCGCATCCTGACATACCGGCCCGGCGCCGGCTCCAGTGCCGGCACGGCACCGTCGCCGGGGATGCGGGCGGGCACCTGACCGTCGCCGTGATGCGCCACCCAGCCGGCCCAGTCCGTCCACCACGATCCCGGCGTGCGCGTGGCGCCGGCCAGCCAGGCCTCGGGATCGGCCGGGCGGTTCGGGTCGGGATTGGTCAGATAATAGTACTTGTTGGTCGCGGGCGGATTCATCGCCCCGGCGATATGGCCAGAGCCGCCGAGCACGAAGCGGACCGGGCCGGAGAACTGCAACGGCCCCTTGTAGGTCGACCGCCACGGCGCGATGTGATCCTCCATGGTCGAGATGAAATAGGCCGGGGTCGCGATCCGGCGCAGATCGAGCGGCGTGCCGTCGAGGCTGAGGGCGTCGGGTTCGACCAGCAGGTTCTTCAGGTACATGTTGTGCACGTACCAGCTCTGGTTGGCCGCCGGGATGCGGGTCGAATCGCCGTTCCAGTACAGCAGGTCGAAGGCCGGCGGCTCGCGCCCGTACAGATAATTGTTGACGTGAACGCCCCAGATCAGCTCGTTGGCGCGCAGCAAATTGAACACCTGCGCCATGTAGGCGCCTTCCAGGCAGCCCAGCTTCGCCATCTGGCGGTCCATCTCGCCGACCTGTTCCTCGTCCAGGAACACGCCCAGATCGCCGGGATCGCTGTAATCGAGCATGCAGGTGAAATAGGTCGCGCTGGCGAACCGCTCCCGCTCCTGGCCGCGCGCCGCCAGACAGGCCAGGGTGCAGGCCAGCAGGGTGCCGCCGATGCAATAGCCGATCGCGTTGACCCGCCGCTCGCCGGTCGCCCGCTCGATGACGTCCAGCGCGGCCAGCGGCCCCTCGATCATGTAATCGTCGAACCGCTTGCCGGCATGCCGGGCATCGGGGTTGACCCAGGAGATCATGAACACGGTGTGGCCCTGCTCGACCACCCAGCGCACGAACGAGTTCTTCGGCTTCAGGTCCATGATGTAATACTTGTTGATCCAGGGCGGCACGATCAGCAGCGGCCGGCGGTGGACCGTCTCGGTCGAGGGGCGGTACTGGATCAGCTCCATCAGCTCGTTGCGGTAGATCACCTCGCCCGGCGTGACCGCGATGTTGCCGCCCAGTTCGAAGGCGCGCTCGTCGGTCTGGTGCGGCCGCACCTCGCCATGGCCGCGCGCCAGATCCTCCATGAAATGCTCCATGCCGCGCAGCACGCTGCCGCCCCGGGTCTCCAGCGCCATGCGCAGCGCCTTCGGGTTGGTCCAGAACGCATTGGTCGGCGCCAGCGCATCGGTCATCAGGCGCAGGAAGAACTCGGCCTGATGCCGGGTGTGATCGTCGAGCCCCGGGATCGCGCCGGGCAGGCTCTGCCACCACCGGGCGTTCAGCAGATAGGCCTGCTTCAGATGGTCGAACCACGGATCGGCGGTCCAGGCCTCGTCGGCGAACCGGCGGTCGCCCCTGTCCGGCACGGCCACCGGTTCCGGCACGGCCACCGGGTCCGGCACGGCCGACGCGCCGTCGGCGCCGACCATGCGGCCGATCGTCCGCTGCCACAGCAGCGCGTGCTGCTGCCAGAGCTGCGTCGTCAGCACCACGAGCCGCACCGGATCGGCCATCAGGTGCCGATCGAGCTCGGCCAACGTGCGATTGACCACCCGCGGATCGGGCACCGTGGTGGTGACATAGCCATACCCGCCCTGCGCCAGCCGCTGCAGGCTGTCGGCAGCGATCATCGGCATCATGCCCGCCGCCCGCGTCCAGGCCAGGGCCCAGTCGAAGATGGTGGGGGTGGACTTGATCTCGGGTCCGCTCGGATCGGCCATGACCAGCTCTCCCGTGCTCCCAGACGGAGTTGAGGTTTCAGTTCAACCCCGAACCGGCCGACGATGTTCCCGCGGCGTTGCCCTGCGCGCCCACCCCCAACGCCGACCGCCGCCGGGGCCGAAGGCTTCGAAAAGCGGTTGGGAGAGGGATCGCGGTTGTATCCGTGACGAGTCATGAGCGATTCAGTTGAGATTCCTGATGAACAGGCGTCTGCCGCCGGCTGCGGTGCGGTGCCGAGCTGCGATGGGGCCGAATAGCTGGGCAGCCTGCGGGATGGCCTCCCGGTCAACCTGATCGAGGCCGGCATTGCCATGTACCGCACGTGGGAGTCGTGTCGTCACGGTTGGAGCAGCGGAAGCCGAACTCGTCGAGAGAGCGGCGCCGGTGCTTCTCGCTGCAATGCCGGTGGACGCCGGTCATGCCGCGCTTGAACACCGAAAAGAAGGTCTCGATGGTGCTGGTACGGGCCCTGCTGCCGACGTATTCCTTGGCGGAAGGGTTGACCGTTTCGTGGCTGGCGAATTCGTCTCCGATCTTCCAAAGGCTCTGGGTTGTCGTCGCCCATCGCCTCGCGGCTGCGAGGGGTCATGAACCAGGGGTCTTGCAGGTCACGCAGCAAGCGGTGAAGCGGATTGCGACTTTTATTGCATGCAATCACGTCGTTTTTCACACGTTGTTTGCAACGTATATCAACGCGGCCATGGTCGTTTGCCGGGCCGGATGCGAGGCAGGGATGCCGGCCCGCACGGCTGACGAAGCGGTGGGGCGTGCCGCCGATCGGCCAGCTTGCCCGATCCGCTCCGCGGGCCGAGAAGGATGGGCGAGCCGGGGGAACCGGGCCGACCGGAGTCCGCCCCGGCGCCAGCGGGTGCCGTCATGAACCTGTTTCGCATGTCCGCCGAGGAGGTCCTGGCCAGCCTGGGGTCCGGCCCGGACGGGCTGAGCGCAACCGAGGCTGCGCGCCGGCTGCGCGAGTTCGGCCCGAACCGCATCGAGCGGCTGGGCGGCGAGCCGGTCCTGCGCCGCTTCCTGAAGAGCTTTTCGAATTTCTTCGCGATTCTGCTGTGGGCTGCCGCCGGGATCGCCCTGTTCGCCGAGTGGAGCCAGCCCGGCGAGGGCATGGCCACCCTGGCCGTGGCCATCGCCGGCGTCATCCTGGTCAACGGTCTGTTCGGGTTCTGGCAGGAGCACAAGGCCGAGCGTACCCTGGCTGCGCTGGCCCGGCTGCTGCCCGCGGTGGCCAAGACGGTGCGCGGCGGCATGGTGGTGCCGACGCCGGCCGAGGCGGTGGTTCCCGGCGATCTTCTGGTTCTGGCGCAGGGCGACGACGTTCCCGCCGATTGCCGGCTGGTCGAGGCGTTCGGCCTGCGCGTCAACACCGCGACCGTCACCGGGGAGTCGCGACCCAGCGGCCGCAGCGCCGGGCCGGCCGAGGCCGACGATGCCCTGTCCAGCGCCAACGCGCTGCTGGCCGGCACCCAGATCGTCGCCGGCACGGGCAAGGCCGTGGTGTTCGCCACCGGGCCGCGCAGCGAATTCGGCCGGATCGCGCGGCTGGCGCAGGGCATGGCGCCGGAGCGTTCGCCGTTCATGGCGGAAATCGCCCAGGTCAGCCGCGTGGTGGCGGTGCTGGCGACGGTGCTGGGCGGCATCGTGTTCTTCGTCGGCATCAGGGCGGGGCTGCCGTCATGGCAGTCCTTCCTGTTCGGCATCGGCATCATCGTGGCCAACGTGCCCGAGGGCCTGCTGCCCACGGTAACGCTGTCGCTGGCCATGGGGGCGCAGCGCATGGCCGCGCGCAAGGTGCTGATCCGCCATTTGCCGGCGGTGGAGACGCTGGGCGCCGCCGATGTCATCTGCACCGACAAGACCGGCACGCTGACCGAAAACCGCATGGCGGTCCAGGCCATCGTGCTCGCCCGCCTGCCGGTGCCGGCGGCGCCCTCGGCCCTGTCGCCGGCAACCGATGCCGGCGACCGCCGCTTCGCCGAGGTCGCCCGCTGGTGCCAGACCCTTCAGCCGACCGGGGGACGACCGAAGCAGGGGCGGCGCGGGGCCTGGCTGGGCGATCCGATGGAGATCGCCCTGGTCGAGCTGGCCGCCCCGCTGCTGCCGGGTGACGAGGACCGGCCGCCGATCGACGAGCTGGCCTTCGACACCGACCGCAAACGCATGTCCACCCTGCACGCCGCCCCGGATGGGCGGGTGCTTTACACCAAGGGCGCGCCCGAAACCGTGCTGCCCCGGTGCAGCCGCCTTGCCGCCGGGACCGGCTCGGACGACCGGCCGCTGGATGCCGAGGCGCTGCGGCACATCCGCGAGGCGGAGGCGCAGCT
>CAZTNV010000301.1:0-5237 GCA_964615535.1 uncultured Mycobacteriaceae bacterium
GGATGGGCGGCGCCGCCCATCCGGGGCCGGGCATGCCGATGGTGATGATGTCCGGCTGGATCGCCGCGGATGCGCTCGACCGCGACCGCGGCGCCGCCACCCGGGTGGCCTGACCATGGCGGAGCACGGGACGGGGCGGCGGCAGCGCAACCCGGCCGAGCCGGTGCTGGCCCTGCGCTCGCCGCCGATGATCCGGTTTTTCACCTGGTATTTCCGCCGTTTCGTGGCCCAGAGCTTCCATGCGGTGCGGCTGTCCGGGGCGGGCGAGCCGGCACTGCCGCCCGGCAAGCCGGTGGTGGTCTACACCAATCATCCGTCCTGGTGGGACCCGGCGATGTTCATCGTGCTGGCCGATGCGCTGTTTTCCGGCCGGCCGGGCTTCGGCCCGATCGACCGGGCGGAGCTGGAACGCTACGGCTTCATGCGCCGGCTCGGGATTTTCGGCATCGCTCCCGGCACGGCGCGCGGTGCCGCCGATTTCCTGCGCATCTCGCGCGGGGTGCTGGCCGATCCGCGGGCGATGCTGTGGGTCACCGCCGAGGGCCGGTTCACCGATGTCCGCGAGCGGCCGGTGCGGCTGCGCCGCGGCATCGCCCATCTGGCGCGGCGGCTGCCCGACGCCGTGCTGGTGCCGCTGGCGCTCGACTATCCGTTCTGGACCGAGCGCACGCCCGAGGCGCTGCTCCGGTTCGGGCGGCCGCTCGCCACCGCCGGCACGGCCGGCCGCGGCGTCGCCGAGTGGCACGGCCTGCTGGAGCACGAACTGACCGCGGCGATGGACGCGCTGACGGTCGATGCGGTCGCGCGCGACCCGGCGCGGTTCACCACCCTGCTGTCCGGCCGCGCCGGCATCGGCGGCGTCTACGACGCGTGGCGGCGTGCCGCCGCGGCGCATGCCGGCCGGCCCTTCCGGTCCGAGCACGGAGTCCGGGAGTGATCTGGGTGGCGCTGGCCTGGGCGGGGGCGGCGCTGGCGCTGCTGCCGGTGGCGATGACGGCCTGGAATCTGTGGCTCTACCGGGCACCGGCGGTCCTGCCGGCGGGGCGGCGCCCGGCCGTCTCGGTGCTGATTCCGGCACGCAACGAGGCGGACAACATCGCCGCCGCGATCCGCTCGGTGCTGGCCAACCGGGACGTCGATCTTGAGCTGGTCGTGCTCGACGACCACTCGACCGATGACACCGCGGCCATCGTCACGGCCCTGGCCGCCGAGGATGCCCGGCTGCGGCTGGAATGGGCGCCGCCCCTGCCGCCCGGCTGGTCCGGCAAGCAGCATGCCTGCTGGGTGCTGGCCGGGCTGGCGCGGCACGAGCGGCTGGTGTTCATGGATGCCGATGTCCGGCTGAGCCCGGACGCGCTCGGCCGCATGGCGGCCTTTCTCGATGCCGGAAGGGCCGGGCTGGCCAGCGGCTTTCCGCGTCAGGAGGCGGTCACGCCGTTCGAACGGCTGCTGATTCCGCTGATTCATGTCCTGCTGTTCGGCTATCTGCCGATGTGGGGAATGCGGCGGTTCCGGCTGGCGGCCTTCGGCGCCGGCTGCGGCCAACTCTTCATCGCGCGGCGCGAGGCCTATGCCGAAGCCGGCGGGCACGCCGCGATCCGCGCCTCGCTGCATGACGGCGTCACCCTGCCGCGTGCTTTCCGCCGCGCCGGGATCATGACCGATCTGTTCGACGCCACCGGCATCGCGACCTGCCGGATGTATCGTGGCGCGCCGCAGGTCTGGGACGGCTTTTCCAAGAACGCCACCGAGGGCATGGCGAGGCCGGTTGCCCTGCCGGTCTGGACCGGCCTGCTGGCCGGCGGGCATGTGCTGCCCTGGCTGCTGCTGGTGTTTGGGCCGGCGACGGCGACGCCGGCGGCGGCGCTGGGGGTGGCGGCCAATCTGGTCCAGCGGCTGGTTCTGGCGGCTCGGTTCCGTCAGGGGCTGCCGGAGATCCTGCTGCACCCGCTGGCGATCCTGGCGCTGCTGGCGCTGCAATGGACCGCGCTGGTCCGCGCCGCCCGCGGTCATGCGCCGCGCTGGCGCGGCCGCTCCTGCCAGTCGGGCTGACGCCGGATCGAGGCCCGGACCACCTGCAAAAACCCGGTCGACGGGACCGGCCGTTCCGCCAGGGGATGCGGGCGGCCGCACGAAGCGGCTGAAATCAAACGGTTTCTAGCAAGCGACTCACAATATTATCATCGCACTGTCATCAGAACCTTCACGCAATTGAGACAAAAGACCCTCTATACTCTATGGGTATCACGAGAAACTCTTTGGACTGCAGCGTCATTCAGGGGGGCATGGCAATGGTCAGGCAAACGGTCGAAGTCGCTGATCAGGAGAGTATTCTAGAAGCGCCGTCCTCGCGGGGCGGTCTGGCGCTGCAATGGATGGCTGTTCTTGGGCTGATCTATGCGCTCCTGATCGGCATCGGCATCATCGGCAATGGCTTTGCCTGGGTATCGGGCGGGGCCGACGGGGCGGAGCGGATCTTCGAGTTCGCCAGCAACCCGATCATCGCCGTCATCATGGGCATGCTCGCCACAGCCCTGGTCCAGTCCTCCAGCACCGTCTCGTCGGTCATCGTCGGGCTGGTCAGCGGCGGCCTGCCCATCGCCATCGCCGTGCCGATGATCATGGGCTCCAACATGGGAACCACGATCACCAACACCTTCGTCAGCCTTGGCAACATCGGCAAGGACAAGGCGTTCGGCCGCTCGTTCGCGGCGGCGACCGTCCATGATTTTTTCAATCTGTTCTCGATCCTGATCTTTCTGCCGATCGAGATGCTGTTCCATCCGCTGGAGCGGGCCGCCGGTGCCCTGGCCGGGATGCTGGCGGGCGAGGGCTCGGCGTCGATGCGCGACCTGAACTTCGTGCGGACGATGACGCGCCCCGTGGTCAACGGCATCCAGGATGGGCTGAGCGTGCTACCCGATCTCGCCGGCGGTCTGGTGATGATCGTGCTCGGCATCGCCTGCGTGATCGCCAGCGTGCTGTATCTCGGCAAGCTGCTGCGCAGCACCATGACCGGGCGGGCGCGCAACATGTTCAACGCCGCCATCGGTAGCGGCGCGCTCCTGGCGATCCTGTCGGGCACGCTGATCACCATTCTGGTGCAGTCCTCCTCGACCACGACCAGTCTGATCGTCCCGTTCGCCGGTGCCGGCATCCTAACGCTGATGCAGGTCTTCCCCTTCACGCTCGGCGCCAACATCGGCACCTGCGTCACCGCCCTGCTGGCCGCGACCGCGGTCACCGGCCCGTACGAAGTGCTGGCGCTGCAGGTCGCGCTCGTTCACCTGCTGTACAATACCCTGGGCGTTGTCGTGTTCACCGCCATTCCGTTCCTGTATTCGCTGCCGCTCAAATCGGCGGAGTGGCTGGGGCAGGCGGCGGAGCGGAACCGGGGGTATGCGTTCGGCTACATCGTCCTGATCTTTTTCGCCCTGCCGGGTCTGGCGCTGGGCGGCCAGTATCTCTTCGGGCAGCGCAACCCCGACGTCCTGGAGGCGGTTGCCAACGAAGACGAGCTGAAGGCGGTCGAGCAGGAAATCCAGGACGCAGACCTGGATTTCGAATGAGAATGCGCGCGACGCTCCCCTGATAAGGGACACGGCGTCCTCGCTGATGCCGGCTGGCGGTTCGGGTAGCGGGACAGCCAGCCGGGACCAGGAGGACAGGGCATGACGATCCAGCGGTCGATGGACCGGGAGGGGGTTTTCGGGTTCGCCGACGCGCTGGGGCCGGCCAAAATCGTCCATCTTTGCCAGCCCGCGGCCGGCCTCAAGGCGATCGTGGTGATCGACAACGTCGCCGCCGGGCCGGCGATCGGCGGGGTGCGCATGGCGCCGGATGTCGGGCTGGCGGAATGCGTCCGGCTGGCCCGCGCGATGACCCTGAAAAACGCCGCGGCCGGTCTGGCGCATGGCGGCGGCAAGGCGGTCGTCGCCGCCGACCCGAAGATGCCGGCGGCGGACAAGCAGCGCCTGGTCCGCGCCTTCGCCGCGGCGATCCGCGACCTCCGCGACTACATTCCGGGTCCCGACATGGGCACCAACGAAACCAGCATGGCCTGGATTCAGGACGAGATCGGGCGCGCCGTCGGCCTGCCGCCGGAGCTGGGGGGCATTCCGCTCGATGCGATCGGCGCGACCGGTTTCGGGCTGGCCGTGGCGGCGGAGGTGGCGCAGCCTTTTTGCGGCCTGGATCTGACAGGGGCGCGGGTGGCCGTGCAGGGTTTCGGATCGGTCGGCCGGCACGCCACGCGCTTCCTTGCGGAGAAGGGGGCGGTGCTGGTCGCCGCGGCGGATTCCACCGCCACCATCCACCATGCCGGCGGTCTCGACGTCGCCGCCCTGATCCGGCTGAAGGACGCCGGCGGCCGTCTCCGCGACGCGCCGGAGGGCACCGTTCTGGCCCCGGAGGACATCGTCGGCGTCGAGTGCGACATCTGGATACCGGCGGCGCGGCCCGACGTCGTTCATGGCGGCAATGTCGATCGGCTGCGGGCGCGGCTGGTGCTTCAGGGCGCCAACATCCCGCTGACGCCCGAGGCGGAGGACGCGCTGCACCGCCGCGGCGTGCTGTCGGTGCCGGACTTCATCGGCAATGCCGGCGGGGTGATCTGCGCCGCGGTCGAATATCACGGCGGCACCGAGGCGGCGGCCCTGGAGGCCATCGCCGAAAAGATCCGCCGCAACGCCGGCCGGGTCCTCGAGTCCGCCGCCGCGACCGGCGATCCGCCCCGCAAGGCCGCGATCGCTCTGGCCGAACAGCGGGTCCGCGCCGCGATGGACTACCGCCGGTGGCCGTGAGGGTCGACGATCGGGGGGATCGTTCGGGCTGACGAGGGCCTACACGTCCAGCAATATCCGCTGCGGGTCTTCGATGCATTCCTTGACGCGGACCAGGAAGGTGACGGCCTCGCCGCCGTCGATGATGCGGTGGTCGTAGGACAGGGCCAGGTACATCATCGGGCGGGGTTCGACCTTGCCGTCGATCACCATCGGGCGCTGCTGGACCTTGTGCATGCCCAGAATGCCGGACTGCGGCGGGTTGAGGATCGGGGTCGACATCAGCGAGCCGTAAACACCGCCATTGGAGATCGTGAAGGTGCCGCCGGTCAGATCGGCCATCGACAGCTTGCCGTCGCGCGCCTTCCGGCCCAGCGCCGTGATGCCCTTCTCGACCTCCGCGAAGCTGAGCGCGTCGGCGTCGCGCAGCACCGGCACCACCAGCCCGCTGGGCGC
>CAZTNV010000302.1:0-5236 GCA_964615535.1 uncultured Mycobacteriaceae bacterium
CCAGCCCTCGCCCAGCCAGCCCGCGGCCCGGCGCAGATGCGGCGACAGCCGATCCGCCGCCTGGGCGATGCCGCCGGCCCGCTCCACCGTGCGCAGCGCCCGGTCGAGCCCGACCCCGATCGTGACCCGATCCGGCGCCGGCTTCGCCGCTTCGGCTTCCGCCGGCTCCAGCGCCTGGGCGATCTCCCCGGCCCGGGCCGGCTGGAGCGCGGCCAGCAGTTCCCGGATCGCCGCCAGTTCGGCCCGGATATCGACGGCATCGGGCGGCGCGGCGGGGGTGACCGAGACCTTGGCGACGTTGCCGTCGCCGGTGATCACCGCCGAACCCTGGACGTTGCCCCTGATCGTGATCGATCGGCTGCCGTCGCGCGAAGCCATGTCGCGAACCAGATCCTTATTGCACCACGCAACGTAGCATGACGCACCGCCCCGCTTGCGGCAACGGCACGAAAGGGTAGTGCGGATGACCGGTTGGCCGCCTCAGTCCGGTTCAGGGATGGCGGGTTCCACCGCTGCCGCTCCCTCGCGCGACAGCTCGTCCAGGATCGGGCAGTCGGGGCGGTGGTCGCCGTGGCAGCGGTGCGCCAGGCGGGTCAGCTCGTCGCGGATCGCGGTGAGTTCGGCGATCTTGGCGTCGATCCGGCCGATCTGGTCGAGCGCGAGCTGCTTGACCGAGGCGGAGGCGCGGTCGCGGTCGAGCCACAGCGCGAGCAGCGCGCCGGCATCGCGCAGCGAGAACCCGAGCGACCGGGCGCGATGGATGAAGCGCAGGATCTGCACGTCGCGCTCGGTATAGAACCGGTAGCGGTTGTCGCCCCGGCCGGGCGCCGGGATCAGGGCGATGCTCTCGTAATAGCGGATGGTCTTGGCCGGCACGCCCGATCGCCGGGCGGCCTGGCCGATGGTCAGGGCCATGGGCGCCGCCTTCTCCATTCTCTGGAACCCGTTCTTGATCTCTGGAACCCGTTCTATTCGGCCTCTCGCGCCAGCGCTGCCGGGCGGGCCGCCGGCGCCACGGCGCGCATCGCCGCGTCCGGCCGTGCCGCGGGGCGCGGCGGCGCGGGCGGCTGCCAGCGGTTCAGCCGGATCGCGTTGGTCACCACCATCAGGCTGCTGACCGACATCCCGATGGCGGCCACGGTCGGGCTGAGATAGGCCAGCGCCGCCAGCGGGATGGCGATCAGGTTGAAGCCGAACGCCCAGCCCAGATTCTGGATCATCTTGCGCCGCGCGGCGCGGGCCAGCGAGACCAGCGCCACCACCAGCGCCGGATCGGCGCGCAGCAGCCCGACCCCGGCGGCGTGCAGCGCCACGTCGGTGCCCTCGCCCATCGCGATGCCGATATCGGCGCGGGCCAGCGCCGGGCCGTCGTTCACCCCGTCGCCGACCATGGCGACCACGCGGCCTGCCGCCTGCCGTTCCGCGATGGCGTGCAGCTTGTCCTCCGGCCGCGCCCCGGCGATCACGTCGGCAATGCCCAGCCGGTCCGCGGTCGCCCGGGCCGGGCGCGGCGCGTCGCCGGTGAGCATGGCAACCGCGATGCCGAGCCGGTCCAGACCGGCCACCGCCCCGGCCGCGCCCGGCCGCAGCCGGTCCTCCAGGCCGATCAGCCCGAGCACCCGGCCACCCCCCGCAGTGCCGCCCGGCGTTTCGCCAATCCACACCACCGAGCGGCCGGCCGCCTCCAGCGCTTCGGCTTCCGCGGCCAGCGGCGCCGGATCGATCCCGGCCTCGATCATCAGGGCGCGGTTGCCGGTCAGCACCGTCCGCGCGCCGACCCGGCCGCGCACCCCGCGCCCGGCGATCGCCTGAAAATCCTCGACCCGGCCCAGCGCGATGCCGCGATCCGAGGCCTCGCCCAGCAGGGTGCGCGCGATCGGGTGGGCGCTGCCCTGCTGCACCGCCGCGGCCAGGGCGATCAGCGCGTCCCCGGTGCCGTGCGCGGCGACGATCCGGCCGATTGCGGGGCGCGGTTCGGTGAGCGTGCCGGTCTTGTCGAACAGCACGGCCTGGATCGAATGGGCGGTCTCCAGCACCTCGGCATCGCGGATCAGCAGGCCGTGGCGTGCCGCGGCGCCCATCGCCACAGCGATCACCGCGGGCGTCGCCAGACCGAGCGCGCAGGGGCACGCCACCACCAGCACCGCCACCGCCGGCAGGATCGCCGCCGCCGCATCGCCGCCGGCCAGCCACCAGCCGGCGAAGGTGATCAGCGCCACGCCGACGACGAAAAAGGCGAACCAGCCGGCCACGGTATCGGCCAGCCGCTGGATGCGCGGCTTCGTCGCCTGGGCCTGGGTGACCATGGCGATCATCCGGCCGAGCGTCGCCTCCGCCCCCACCGCAGTCGCCCGCACCCGCAGGAACCCGTCGAGATCGACCGTGCCGCCGGTCACCGCCGCCCCGGTCTCGCGGGTCTGCGGCATCGCCTCGCCGGTCAGCATGGATTCGTCGACCAGCGCCCGGCCTTCGAGGATCTCGCCATCTGCGGCGATCCGCTCGCCCGGCCGGACCACCAGCACGTCGCCGATCCGCACCCGGTCCGGCGCGATCTCGATCTCGGCGCCGTCGCGCTCCACCCGGGCGCGCTCGGGGCGGAGCGCCAGCAGCGCCTGAACCGCGGCATTGGTCGCCCGGCGGGCCCGCGCCTCCAGCCATTTGCCCAGGATCACCAGGGTGATGACCAGCGCGCCGACCTCGAAATGCAGCACGCCGTGGGGATCGGTGAGCAGGGTGTAGACGCTGAGCCCGTAGGCGGCGCTGGTGCCGAGCGCGACCAGCACGTCCATGTTGGCGCCGCCATGGCGCAGCGCGTTCCACGCGCCGTGGTAGAACCGCGCGCCGGCCCAGAATTGCACCGGCGTCGCCAGCGCGAACTGCACCCAGCCGGGCAGCCAGTGCGGCTGGCCCAGCGCCATCAGCACCATCTCGATGGCCAGCGGCAGGGTGAGCGCGGCCGACACCGCCAGCGCCAGGATCTCGCCGGTCCATGGGGAGGCTGGCCGCGCCGACGGCACCGGTGGGGCATCCGCGGCCAGCGGCGCGGCGCCGAACCCGGTATCCTCGATTGCCCGCACCAGATCCGCGGCGGTCGCGGTGCCGGGTTCGACCCGGATATCGGCCCGCTCGGCGGTCAGGCTGACCGTGGCCGCGGTGACGCCGGGGGTCCGCGCCAGCGCCTTTTCGATGCGCCCGACGCAGGCCGCGCAATGCATGCCGGTGACGGCGAGAGAGATCGTCTCGGTGGTCATGCCCTTTGATATGAACCTTCCAGCCTTGGGAAGGTCAAGGGCCGGACATCATCCGGGTGCGGTCTGGCGGCAGCGTTTCGGCGCGCGTCCCGGCCGGCCGGTTCTCAGGACGCCGGGGCGGCGCCGAAGCCGGCGCGCTCGACCACCTCGATCAGTTGCTGCTGATTTGCGCCGCCGGGTTCCACCGCGACATCGACCTTGCCGCTCTCCAGGCTGACCGTCGCCGCCTCGACCCCCGGCGCCCGCAACAGCGCCTTTTCGATGCTGGACACGCAGCCGCTGCAGGTCATCCCCGACACCCACAGGGAAATCGTCTCGCTCATGCTCTTCGGCCTTCCGCTGGTTTGATAGGTTCCGGCCATCTTGCCTCCGGCGGCGGCCGGGTCAAGCACGGTGCGCCCGGAAGCATGGGAGCCTGCCGGCGGTCCGGCAGGATCGGTCATGGACCGGGATCAATGCCGATCAACGCCGCAACCCGTCCCAGCACCTCGGCGACCACCTCCGGCGGAACCCGGCCGGCCGGCTCAATGCGGCGGACATGGCGGTCCAGGCTCTTGATCTGGTCGGCGAGAACGGCTCCGGAGACGGGCAGACCGGGCGGCAGCACGACCTCGAACGGATAGTCCTTGATCCGGGTGGTGATCGGGCATACCACGACGAACCGGGTCATCTGATGGTATCGTCGCGGCGACAGCACCAAAGCCGGGCGGCGGCCATGCTGCTCATGACCGGCCTGGGGCGCAAAATCCAGCCACACCAGATCGCCCCGGTCCGGCGCCGCCATCAGAGACGCTCGCGGCCCCGCGGTCGGTCGTCGAACACCTCGTCCGGCACGTTCTCCGGCGTGATGCGGTCGAGCAGCGCGTCCAGCGCATAACGCGGGCGGAGGGTCCGGGGCCGAATGACCACCCGGTCGCCCTCCACCGCCAGCTCGACCGGCATCCCTTCGGCCAGTCGGGCCTGTTCGGCGATCGGGCGCGGCAGGCGGACAGCCAAGCTGTTGCCCCAACGGGCGATTTCGGTGCGCATGGGCCGGTCCTCCGCAGGAGAGGAGTTAAGTGTGACAGAGGCGATACGCCGTGTCTACGACGATGCCGAAGAGGGAAGCGGATCGGGTGCTCCTGGAGGGCATGGCGGAGTGCGCCGGCCAGCTTCACGCGCCCGCGCCCCGCTCCCCTCTGGCATTCCCCGCCCCTGCCCCCTATTCTGTCCGCTACTGAACGGGCCGGGTCCGCCATGCTGCTGCTGATCGACAATTATGACAGTTTTACCTATAACCTCGTCCACTATCTGGGGGAGATGGGGGCCGAGACGGAGGTCTGGCGGAATGATGCGCTGAGCGTCGAGGAGGCGCTGGAGCGGCGGCCGGCGGGGATCGTGCTGTCGCCGGGGCCGTGCGATCCGGACAAGGCGGGGATCTGTCTGGCGCTGATCGCGGCGGCGGCGGGGCGGGTGCCGATCTTCGGGGTGTGCCTGGGCCATCAGGCGATCGGTCAGGCCTTCGGCGGGCGGGTGGTGCGCGCACCGGCGCCGATGCACGGCAAGCTGAGCGACATCCGGCATGGCGGCCAAGGCCTGCTGGCCGGGGTGCCGTCACCGTTCGAGGCGACCCGCTATCACTCGCTGATCGTCGACCGCGACACCCTGCCCGACTGTCTGGAGATCACGGCCGAGACCGGCGACGGGCTGATCATGGCGCTGCGCCATCGCACCCTGCCGGTCCACGGCGTCCAGTTCCATCCCGAGAGCATCGCCACCCAGCACGGCCACCGAATGCTGGACAATTTCATCGCCCTGGCCGAGCGGCGCAACCGCGCCTGAGCCCGGCCGCTCATCACGGACCCGCAATGACCGACGGCAGCAAGACCGGGCTGAAGCCCTTCATCGCCCGCATCGCCTCCGGCGCCAGCCTGACCGCCGAGGAGGCCGGGGAGGCGTTCGACATCATCATGTCGGGCGAAGCCACCCAGGCGCAGATCGGCGGG
>CAZTNV010000303.1:0-5201 GCA_964615535.1 uncultured Mycobacteriaceae bacterium
CTGCCGCTGCGCGGCAAGATCCTCAACGTCGCCAGCGCCTCGGCCGACAAGCTGGCCGGCAACCAGGAAATCGCCGACCTGATGCTGGCGCTCGGCTGCGGCACCCGCGGGCAGTACGCCGGCGACAAGCTGCGCTACGAGCGGGTGATCATCATGACCGACGCCGATGTCGACGGCGCCCATATCGCCGCGCTGCTGATGACCTTCTTCTATCGCGAAATGCGCGGGCTGATCGCCGAGGGTCATCTGTTCCTGGCGCAGCCGCCGCTCTACCGCCTGCAGCACGGCGCCACCGCCGTCTATGCCCGCGACGATGCCCACAAGGACCAGCTTATGCGCACCGTGTTCGCCGGCAAGACCAAGGTGGAGTTCAGCCGGTTCAAGGGCCTGGGCGAAATGCCGCCGGCCCAGCTCCGCGACACCACCATGGACCCGGCCAGACGGACCCTCTGGCAGGTCCGCCTGCCCGACGAGACGGCGCCCGAGGAGGCCGCGCGGACCGCCCTGCTGGTCGAGCATCTGATGGGCCGCAAGCCGGAGCTGCGCCTGCGCTTCATCCAGCAGAACGCGCCCTCCGCCCGCGATCTCG
Organism: uncultured Mycobacteriaceae bacterium; assembly: GCA_964615535.1. Taxonomy (GTDB): domain Bacteria; phylum Pseudomonadota; class Alphaproteobacteria; order DSM-16000; family Inquilinaceae; genus CAZTNV01. The sequence continues at coordinate 590 of CAZTNV010000303.1, forward strand.
ACGTCTGAGTCGCGATCCGGGTCCCGGCCGGTCATCCCCAGCCGGCGAAACCGAAACCGGCGGCGCCGCGATCAGGCGCCGACATTGATCGCCTCGTCCATCAGGAAGTCGCGCATCGAGACGATGCCGACGATGCCGCCGTCGCGCATCACCGGCAGATGCCGCAGATGCCGCTCGCGCATCGCCCGCAGCGCCTCGCGCACCGAGGTCTGGAGCGAGATCGTGACCGGCCGCGCGGTCATGACCTCGGCGACCATGGTCCGGTCGGGGTCACGCCCGGCGGCGACGACCTTTTCCAGCACGTCCCGTTCGGTGAAAATGCCTTTCAGCGCCGTGCCCTCGGTGACCAGCGCCGCACCGACCCCCCGATAGGCCATCAGTCGCGCGGCCTCCCCGACGCTCATGGTCGGCCGCAACGTCAGAACGTCCTGTTTCGGCAGGATTTCGACGATCTTCTTTTCCGGCAACATGTTTCGCTCCCCACGCCATCGTTGACCTGCTCGGCCGGCAGGTTTTGATTTGTTTCAGAAACGTATCATGAAACCGTTCGGTACCGAAAAAAACCGCCCGGCAGAGAATGCGGGGAGCATTGCCGGTTCGGCCGGCGAAACGGCCGGGCGCTGCGGCCGGCCGGCTGCCGGCCCGCGAACCGGCCGGCAGCGGCGAGACCGGGGGGCGGAAGGGATCGTTACCGGCCGGCGGTCTGCCGGTCGATCCAGCGGCCGATCAGGTGATCGATCGAGAGCGGGCCGGGACCGCGCAGAATGATCATCAGCAGCAGGAACATCCAGTAGAAGTGCTCGACGCTGTCATAGGCCGGATTGGCCGCGCCCAGGACGAACTGGATGACCAGGCTCATGGCGAGCAGCGGCAGGGCCGCCAGCCGCGCGAACAGGCCGAGCACCAGCAGCACCGGCATGACCAGCTCGAACGCCGTTCCCAGGACGGCGGCGGCGGTCACCGGCAGGATCGGCACCTGGTATTCGTATTCGAACAGGAACAGGGTGCTCTGCCAATCGGCGATCTTGGTCAGACCGGAAACGAAGAACACCCGGGCGATCCACAGCCTGATCGCCAGATCAAGCACCGGGGCCACCCAGATGCCGAGAAACCGCGCCACGGCGCGCAGCGATTGCGCCAAACCGATGAGAGTGACGCCGCCCCTGGCCGAAGTGGCGGCGGTGGATGCATAGCTCATGATCGACTTCCTCCTCGATGGCCCGGTCCGGGCCGAACGACTTGAGGAAGCATAACCGCACCCGCCGCACCGGTGCGGTAGCGATCCGGTCACCCGCCGTCACGGTGTCGGGAGCATTGCGTGATGGCGGACGCCGCCGGGCCCCGCCGCCTGCCGGACGGGGCCCGGCGGTCCCGGGCGCGGCAGGCTGGTCACTCCGTCCGGCTGAACCCCCACACCGAAGCCGGCGGGATGTTGTTGAAGGTGAACCCCAGGCGTTCGCCCTTCAGGCCGAGCACGGCGCAGTCCACCGGGCAGTTGTAGCGATGGGTCAACTGGAGGAACCGCCGGCCCGGCGGCATCACCGCGAACATCGCGTCGATCAGCGCGCGCTGCTGCGGCACCGGCAGCAGCGACAGCGGGATGCCCGAAACCACGGTTCCCACCTTGCCGACCCAGGCTTCGGGCAGCAGTTCGGGCAGCCGGGTGGCATCGTCCTCGATCACCGTGATGCCCGGCAGGGTTTCGCGCAGATAGCGCGCCATGGTGTCGATCACCTCGACCGCGAACAGCCGGTCCGGCCGCACCCCGGCCTGCAGCAGCGCCTTGGTCACCGATCCGGTGCCGGCGCCGGTTTCGACCACGCACTCGTCCGGCCCGCATCTCAGATGCGTCGCGATCACTTCCGCATAGGCCGCCGAAGACGGGAACAGCGAAGCCACCCGCCGCGGGCTTTCCAGAAAGCACTTGGCAAAGGTCAGTACGGCCGGCAACCGGCCGGCTCCGGCATTGCTCTTGTGGCGCGGCGGGGTCCGGTCCAAGGCGTTTGCCTTCCGCATTGTTGGTTCTCCATGTCACATATCGGTTATCTGTCGGGCAGCCAAGCACAAGCCTGCCGGAAACCTGACGAGCGCGCTCTGGCCACCTGTCCGCCTTGTCCGGCCGGCCCGCCCCGCCTGCCGTCCGCTCCTGATGGGATCAACCACCCGCCGCTGGCCGGGTTCCGCCGTTTCGCCCGGCCGGCCGCGAGCGCCTATTTGAGATGCTTCCTGAACTCCGGCCGACGCTTCTCCCGGAAGGCGCGCACGCCCTCGCGCGCCTCTTCGGTGTCGTAGAACAGCTTGACCGCCTGAAGGCCGAGCGCCGAGAGGCCGGCGATATGGGCGGTATCGGCGTTGAACGACCGCTTGGCGATAGCCAGCGCGGTCGGGCTCAGTTCGAGGATTTCCGCGCACCAGCGATCGACCTCGGCATCCAGCTCCGCGTCCGGCACCGCGGCGTTGGCCAGCCCCATCTCCACCGCCTGCCGGGCGGTGTAGCGGCGGCACAGGAACCAGACCTCGCGCGCCTTTTTCTCGCCGATGCACCGGGCCATGTAGGCGGTGCCGAAGCCGGGATCGACCGAGCCGACCCGCGGCCCGACCTGGCCGAAGGTCGCGCTCTCCGCAGCGATCGTCAGGTCGCACAGCAGCGCCAGCACGTTGCCGCCGCCGATCGCATAGCCGCGCACCTTGGCGATGACCGGCTTGGGCACGTCGCGGATCACCCCCTGCAACTCCTCGAGCGGCAGCCCGATGACGCCGCGGCCGTCATACTGCCCCTCATGGGCCGACTGATCGCCGCCGGTGCAGAATGCCCGGTCGCCCGCGCCGGTCAGCACGATCACGCCGATCGACCGGTCCCAGCCGGCGCGCTGGAAGGCCTGGATCAACTCCTCGCAGGTCTGGCCGCGAAACGCGTTCAGCCGATCCGGTCGGTTGATCGTGATGGTCGCGACGCCGCCGCGGTCCTCGTAGAGAATGTCTTGATAGGTCAAGGGGCTCCACTCCCAAAGGACGATCGGCCGTCAGACCGCGGGCCGCCGCAGGTCAACCGCTAGATCTGGCGCGTTTCCTTCTGGAGTTGGCACAGAGACCGGCGGCTGGCGCCATGAATAAATCGGATAATCTCCATGACCTCGGCCTCGCCCTGATACTCCGCCTCGACGCGGGCGATGCGCTCGGCCAGCAGACCGGGGCCGGCGAACAGGGTGCGAAAGGCGTTGCGCAGGGTGTTGATCACGTCCTTGGAAAACCCGCGCCGCTTCAGCCCGACCAGATTGAGCCCGACCAGCCGGGCGTGATTGCCGATCACCATGCCGAACGGAATGACGTCCTGCGCCACCGCGGCAAGGCCGCCGATCATGGCGTGCCGGCCGATCCGGACGAACTGGTGCACCGCCGCCAGACCCCCGAACACCACGGAATCCTCGACGATCACCTTGCCGCCCAGCGTGGCGTGGTTGGACATGATCACATGGTTGCCGACCGTGCAGTCATGCGCGACATGGGCGCCGATCAGGAACAGCCCGTTGCTGCCGATCCGGGTGACGCCGCCGCCGCCCGGCGTGCCGCGGTTGAAGGTGACCTGTTCGCGGATCAGCACGTTGTCGCCGATGATCAGTTCGGTCGGCTCGCCGCGATACTTGACGTCCTGCGGCTCCATGCCGAGCACGGCAAAAGGATAGATCCGGGCGTTGCGGCCGATCCGGGTGCGCCCCTCGATCACGACATGCGAGACCAGCCGGGCGCCGTCGCCCAGTTCGACCTCCGCCCCGATCCGGCAGAACGGGCCGACGACCACATCCGCCCCCAGACTTGCCCCCGGATCGACGATCGCGGTCGGATGAACGGTGACGGTCATGAACGGCTACTCACATGGTACGAGGGCGGCAGCGGAGCTGGGCGGCGGATTGGGGCGGCGGCGGGCACCGGATGCGCCGGCCGCAGCGACGCCGTCATTCGGAACGGCGCGAACATGGACCAGCCCGGAGCCGACTGCAAGGCCGACGCCGGGCCGTCAGCGACCCCGCTCCGCAGGCGACCGGCTTCGCCGATCTGGACCCGCGGCGAAGCGCGCGATAGGGTTTGCCGCACTGCGGCAGCCCGGACCGCCGGCCGGTCGCCGCCGAGTCGCCGCTCCCACCGATCCCTCCTTTGACGAAGGTCAGGGCAGATGACGGCCGAACCGCCATGACACCGCCGCTCGCCGCCGGCAACCTGTTCGTCGACCTGCCCGAGGCCCTGGCGGCGGAACGGTTCGAGGCGCTGCTCGACCGGCCGGGCGTCCGGCTCGAACGGATCGTGTCAACCGGCCAGGCGACGCCGCCCGGCGAGTGGTACGATCAGAGCCGGGCGGAATGGGTGGTGGTGCTGCGCGGCGCGGCGGCGATCCGGTTCGAGGGCGAGCCGGCGGTGCGGCTGCTCGGTCCGGGCGATCATCTGCTGATCCCGCGCCGCTGCCGCCACCGGGTGGAATGGACCGCCCCCGACCAGCCGACGGTCTGGCTGGCGCTGCATGTCGACGAGCCGGCGGAGGACGCCGCGCCGTTTGGCCCGCCGGCCGGGCCGGACGCGGCGGCCCGGTGAACCGGGCCGGTGTGGCGGCCGCGTCAAC
>CAZTNV010000304.1:0-1352 GCA_964615535.1 uncultured Mycobacteriaceae bacterium
GCGGCGCCGATCCGGTTCGGTTGCAGCACCTGCATTAGCTGGATAGGGAAACGGTCTTTATCGTTCATATCCATTTCTCCATCGGCAACATGATGACTTAGTTGTTTAGCTCAAGGACCAACCCATTTAGAGGCATTCAACGTCCCTATAGAGACAAGCAAATTTGGATCACGCTCTTGCAAATTTCCGGCATCAGCCGCCGAAATCATAGAATGTGGGCACCATGATTAGGAAGACTGCAAAAGCTGGCCTCGCTCAAGTGTGCCGTCCTCGACAAATGGCTTCCACTTAAGCCCTGGCGCACTGTGGTCCTGCTTGAACTTCGAACGGGACCAAGGGATGCTGACGAGAGACTAGCTCAACCCCATACAGCTTAAGATTGATCACTCGCGATCATAGCCCCCCGGATTCCAGAATGTCAATAGCCGGAATGTCGGTCTTTAGTCCGGGACATTGCGGCGCCGGTCATTTGATAAACTGTAAGTGGGCTCGTGCCTAAAGAAGTGCTGTGCAATTTGCTTGAACAAGCCGGTTGACGGTGTAACATGTGGGAACTTCGACGGTATCGTGACACAAGTTTGTAAACATGGTGATCTTCACTTGTGGACAAACACGTTTTTCGTATAGGCATTTGGGTGTCTGTTTGAAGCATTTGCCGGTCTTCTGCGGCTAGTCTTGTTTGGTTGAGATAAGCACAGGCTGTGTGCAAACATCTTCTTGGCGTTCTAGCTCATCACAACCCTAAGGTACCTAGGTCATTCCGGTGATAACCACTTCGCCAATGCACCCGCCCCACCGCCTCATACGCTCGCTCCCGCGCCTCGGCCACGGTGCTTCCGACGCCCGTCACGCCCAGCACGCGGCCGCCGACGGCCAGGATTTCCCCGGCGGGGCCGAGCGCGGTGCCGGCGTGGAAGATCACCACGCCGGGCACAGCGGCGGCCTCGTCCAGGCCGCGAATCACCGTGCCTTTCGCGTAGTCGCCGGGGTAGCCCTGGGCGGCCATCACCACGCAGACGGCGGCCTGGTCGTGCCAGTGCAGATCGGCCGAGTCGAGCCGGCTCTCGACGCACGCCAGCAGCAGGGCCAGCAGGTCCGACGCCAGCCTCGGCACCAGCACCTGGCATTCCGGGTCGCCGAATCGGACGTTGTATTCGAGCAGCTTCGGCCCCTCCGCGGTCAGCATCAGCCCGGCATAGAGCACGCCGGTGAACGGCCGGCCCTCTGCCGCCATGGCGCGCACCGTGGGATTGATGATCTCCGCCATCACCTGCGCCTCCAGCGCCGGGTCGAGCCGCGGCGTGGGGGAGACCGCGCCCATGCCGCCGGTGTTGGGGCCGCGGTCGCCGTCA
>CAZTNV010000304.1:1362-4602 GCA_964615535.1 uncultured Mycobacteriaceae bacterium
CGCCGTCATGGGCGCGCTTGTAGTCCTGGGCACCGCCCAGCGGCCGGGCGCGGACGCCATCGACCAGCGCGAAGAACGACGCCTCCGGCCCGCTCAGGCACTCCTCGATCACGATCTCGGCCCCCGCCGCGCCGAACCGGCGCTCGACCAGCATGGCGTCGATCGCGGCCAGCGCCTCCGCAACCGACTCCGCGACCACCACGCCCTTGCCCGCGGCCAGCCCATCGGCCTTGACCACGATCGGCGCGCCCTGCCGCCGCACATGATCGCGCGCCGCCTCGGCATCGGCGAAGCGGCGCCAAGTGGCGGTCGGGATGCCGTGGCGGGCGCACAGATCCTTCATGAAACCCTTGGAGCCTTCCAGCGCAGCCGCCGCCGCGGTGGGGCCGAATGCCCGGATGCCGGCCGCGCGCAGCCGGTCGACCAGGCCCAGCACCAGCGGCCCCTCCGGCCCGACCACCACGAGGTCGATCGCGCGATCGCGGGCGAACGCCACCAACCCGTCCAGATCCTCGGCGGCGATCGGCACGCACGCCGCCTGTTGCGCGATTCCGGCATTGCCCGGCGCGCAGTACAGCGCATCGCACAAGGGCGAGCGGGCGATGCCCCAGCACAATGCATGTTCCCGCCCGCCGCCGCCGACCACCAGCACCTTCACGTCGCGTCTCCCCCGGCTCCCGCCGCATCCGGCCAAGCCGCGGAGACTACTCGAACGCCTTCAGTATTTCGACATCGCGCTCGACCTGCTGCGGCTCTTCCTTCGAATTCGCAGGATCGGGTTCGAACTCGTCCAGCTTTTTCAGATCGTCCATGATGCTCTTGGCGATGGTGCGCACCACCCGGCCCTCCAGACCCAGGCGCCAAGCCCACCGGACCGCGCTGCGCTGCAGCCATCCGTTCAGAAACGGGATGTCGCGCTCGATCAACCGGTCGGCGACGGCGCGCAGCCGCTGCTCGATCTTGCGCTCCAGGTCAAGCCGGTTAAGCGGCTCCTTGCTGTCCTCAATCGGCCAGTCCGGCAGCGACAGGTCCTCGGCCGCAGCACCGACTAGCGGAATGATCGGTAGGAACCGAATTCCCTCCCCCTTGTCGAAGTAGTCGAACGACTTCTCGCTCTCATCATCCGGGTTGAAGGGATAATACTGCTCCTTGACGACGGCCGGATCGGCCAGACCGTCCCAGCCCCTGAACAGCGGGTGGGTCTCCGGCAAACGGAAATGCCGGCGCAGAAACTGCTGGCAGTTATATCGGCCGAGCTGAAAATCATGCTCCCTGAACTTGCGGTCGAGAAAGGCGGCGAAGGCACCGCACCGCTCCCCGATCACCGGGTATTTTCGATACCGCTTGGCATGGTCGCCCTGGGTTTCGCGACGGCGCGGGCCAATCAGAAAGCGGCTGTAGACGGTTTCATCCTGGGCGAGCGCCAGTTCGTCGGGCTTGAACCGGCTCTGGTTGACGAACATCGTCTTGAGCCGGCGAGCCACCGACAGGAGATCGTCGCCCAGCGCGGCAGCCCCGTCGGGATCGCGTCGCGGAAACGGATTGATCATCAGCACCGCGCGCCGGGCACCGAGGGCATCGCGTGGATTCCGTTTGCCGAGGCCGGCCAGTGCGGTGCGCGCCAGTTCCAGCGGATGATTGTCGATCGTGCCGCCGTCCACATTGAGGAACACGTATTCGGAGGTGTCCTTTTCGGCCGGCGTCCAATCCGGCTCGATCCTTCTAAAGCTGTCCCTGGCGCACCACCTCCCGGTGCCGTCCCCGAGCGTAACCCATTCGGGTTCGCCCGGAATGCGCCATCGCCTTGCCAGGTAGTCGTCGGCCGGACGCTTTAATTCTCGCGCCTGGAAGCCCAGCGGAAATGCCGCCGACGCCAGGGCCGACTTGCCGAACAGATCCCAGTTCCCGGCCAGCTCTTTCACGGCCAGCTCTGTCTTCTCCATTTTGTCGGGCGCGAGGTCGAGCCAGCGGGCATCCATCAGTTCCGGCGGTGTCGATGTCGGGTCCTGCTGGCCGACGACGAAATGCATGAAATCGGCATGCTGTGTCATCGCATGGCCGAACGACGGATTGGCCGCGCCCAGGTCGAAACGGTAGTTGACCCCCCGGAGATTGGTCACCGTCATGTACAGCCTGAGATTCGGACTGACATAGCTCCGCGCGGAAGTCCGCGGAGTACGCGATGTGCTCAGGGCTTTGCCGACGATATTCTTGATTTCGGTGCTGTCCAGAAGCGACCGCACCGGGGCTTCGGGGTCCTTGAGATCATGATCGGTGACCAGCGAGTCGATGTCGATTCGGTTGACCCAGGCCTCGTGGAACCAGTTGGTCCGGTTCTCGGGCGGTTCCGATTCGTCGTATCGACAATAGTCGCTGTGCAAGGCGATCGCGGCGATGGCGGCGTTCATGGCGCCGCCCGAGGCGCCGCTGATCACCTTGATCATCACCTCGTGCGGCGGCACGCTGCGCTCCGGCTTGCCGGCGTCCGCCGCCTTGGCCTCGTGCCACGCATCGAGCGCCTCGATCAGAAAGTCCAGCACCCCGGCGGTGTAAGCACCTGCCGACACGGTGCCCGCCAGCACCAGCCCGATCTCGAATTGCGTGATCGGTTCCTGCTCAGAATGTCCGTCGTTCATGACGCCGCTCTCTTGGATTGACGGACGAAACCATAGTTGAGCCGTTTCGGCCCGTCAGCGGATCGGAAGCGGGATATCCCTACTGCTTCCTGCGCGAACCCAGATCGCGATACGATCGTATTCGGCGACGATCAGGCAGGTTTGCCGGATCGGGCGGAGCCTGTATGCTTCGACCATGACACCGTCCCAGACCGCCCCCCTTCCGGAGTCGATCCCGCTCGATCCCGGCGGCCTGCTCCCCGGCTCCAACCTGCCCGTCCTGTCGGTGTCCGAGCTGTCGCTGTCGCTCAAGCGCACGGTGGAGGACGCTTATGGCATAGTGCGGGTACGCGGCGAGATCTCGCAGCCGAAGCGCCACGGTTCCGGCCACCTCTATCTGCGGCTGAAGGACGATCAGGCGGTGCTGGAGGCGGTATGCTGGCGCGGCACCGCCCAGCGCCTGTCGCTGCGGCCGGAAGACGGCATGGAAGTGATCTGCGCCGGCCGGCTCACCACCTATCCGGCGCGTTCGAACTACCAGCTCGTCATCGAGTCGATGGAGCTGGCCGGCGAGGGCGCGCTGCTCAAGCTGCTGGAAGAACGGCGGCGGCGGCTGGCGGCGGAG
>CAZTNV010000304.1:4612-5186 GCA_964615535.1 uncultured Mycobacteriaceae bacterium
CAAGCGGCCCTTGCCGTTCCTGCCCGATCTGATCGGCGTGATCACCTCGCCCACCGGCGCAGTCATCCGCGATATCCTCCACCGGCTGAACGACCGGTTCCCGCGGCCGGTGCTGCTCTGGCCGGTCGCGGTGCAGGGCAACGGTGCCGCCGAGCAGATCGCGGAGGCAATCGCCGGGTTCAACGCCCTGCCGGGCGGCCGCGCGACCGACGGCCGGCCGATTCGCCGCCCGGATCTGCTGATCGTGGCGCGCGGCGGCGGCAGCCTGGAAGACCTGATGCCGTTCAACGAGGAAATCGTGGTGCGCGCCGCCGCGGCCAGCGCGATCCCGCTGATCTCCGCGGTCGGCCACGAGACCGACACCACCCTGATCGACCATGCCGCCGATCTGCGCGCGCCCACGCCCACCGCGGCGGCCGAGTTGGCGGTGCCGGTGCGCGCCACCCTGCTGGCCGATCTGCTCGACCGCGAGCGGCGGCGGATCGCCGCCCTGGCCCGGCTGATCGTGGAGCGCCGACTGCGGGTGGAGGGTCTGGCGCGCGGCCTGGGCGATCCCGCCCGCCTGCTGGACTCC
>CAZTNV010000305.1:0-5132 GCA_964615535.1 uncultured Mycobacteriaceae bacterium
TCAAGCCGGACAGCCAGATCGGCTTCGCGCTGCGCAACGGCCATCCCTGCTATTTCGTCGGATTCCTGCCGCGTCCGGTGCCCGGCCAGACGATCGAGGATGTCGGTCGCGCCGAGGCCCGGTTCATCGATGCGGTGCGCGACCGCCATCCCGATGCCGGGGGCAAGCCGTGCATCGTCGGCAACTGTCAGGCCGGCTGGGCGGTGATGATGCTGGCCGCCGCCCGGCCCGAGGCGACCGGCCCGGTGCTGATCAACGGCGCGCCGATTTCCTACTGGTCCGGCACCGACGGCGGCAGCCCGATGCGCTATCTGGGCGGCCTGTCCGGCGGCTCGTGGCCGGCCTCGCTGCTCGGGGATCTCGGCAACGGTCTGTTCGACGGCGCCTGGCTGGTCACCAATTTCGAGATGAACAACCCGGCCAATACGTTCTGGCAGAAATACTACAACGTGTATTCCAGGGTCGACACCGAGGAACCGCGATTTCTCGAATTCGAACGCTGGTGGGGCGGGCATTTCCTGCTCAATGCCGAGGAAATGCGGTTCATCGTCAACGAGCTGTTCGTCGGCAACAAGCTGAGCGCGGGCGGCATCGTCACCTCCGCCGGCCGGCGGATCGATTTGCGCAAGATCCGCTCGCCGATCGTGGTGTTCTGCTCGCGCGGCGACGACATCTCCCCGCCGCAGCAGGCGCTCAACTGGATCACCGACCTTTACGAGAGCGTGAACGAGATTCGCGCGCGCGAACAGACCATCGTCTACATGGTCCATGAGGATATCGGCCATCTCGGCATCTTCGTATCGGGCAAGATCGCGCGGAAGGAGCATGCCGAGCTGATCGACACGCTCGACCTGATCGACACCCTGCCGCCCGGCCTCTACGAAATGATCATCGAGGCCAAGCGGCCCGGCGACCCGAATGTCGACCTGGTCTCCGGCGACTATGTCACCCGGTTCGAGGACCGCACCCTCGACGACATCCGGTCGTTCGACGACACCCGCGAGGACGAGCGCCAGTTCGCCACGGTGCAGCGGGTCTCCGACATCAACGAGGGCCTCTATCTCACCTACGCCAGCCCGTGGGTCCGCGCCCTGGTGAACGAGCCGGCGGCCGAGACGATGCGCCGACTGCATCCGGCGCGCGTGCAGTACGCGCTGCTGTCCGACCGCAACCCGGCGCTCCGCCCGGTGGAGGGGCTAGCCGCCGCGGTCCGCGAGAACCGCCGCCCGGTGGCGCCGGACAATCCGTTCCTGGCGGTCGAGAAGATGGTCTCGCAACACATCGTCTCGACGCTCGATACCTGGCGCACGCTCCAGAGCGGCTGGTCGGTGGCGCTGTTCAAGGCGATCTACAACACGCCCTGGCTGGAGGCGCTGACGGGGTTGCGCTCCTGGGGCGCGCTTCACCGGCCGCAACGGGTCCGTGACGAGGCGCATGAGGCCCTGGTCCAAACCAAGATCGCGGCGCTCAAGGCGGGCATGGAGCGGGGCGGGCTGCGCGAGGCGGCGGTCCGCATCCTGGCCTATCAGGGCAAGGAGGAGGGGGTGTGGGACGAGCGGCCGTACCGGCTGATCCTGCAACTCCGCGCGCAGATTCCGGCGGATCAGCGCCTGTCCCCGGCCGCATTCAAGGACATGGTGAAGGAGCAGATGTTTATGGTCCTGCTCGACGAAGAGCGCGCCATCGCTGCCCTGCCGGCGATGCTGCCGAGCCGGGAAGACCGCGAGGCGGCAATGGCGCTGGTCCGCAGGGTCGCAGCGGCCCGCGGAACCCCCAGCCTCGGCCGCGAAGCCCGGCTGCGCCATGTCGAGGCCGTCCTCGGCCTGAGGACGGTCGAGGAGAAGGCCTCGGCCTGAGGTGCCGGCCCCGCCGCTCACCCTGGTCCCTGTTCGATGGAGACGCAAAAGATGCACGCCAAATCCGCAGATCCCCATCAGCCCGCGGCTCCGGCCATGGCAGACGATCTGATCTCCCCGACCCAACTGGCCCAAATCCGCGAGGAGAAGGAGATGGCCGCCGCCCGCGAGGCTCTCGTCCGGGCAAAGAAGGCGGAAGAGGAGCACCGGAATCTGCGCGATGCGTTCATGCATCAGGATGTCCGCGCCGACGCCAAGCAGCGCTTTTCCAGCGTGGTTCGGCGGGCGGCGGAGAACGGTCAGCACGAGATCCTCGCGTTGCGCTTTCCGGCCGAGCTGTGCAGCGATGGCGGCGTCGCGATCAACAATTTCGATCCGAACTGGCCGCGCACGCTGCAGGGGTTCGCCGCACGTGCCTACGAATTTTTCGAAAAGGAGCTGCGCCCGCTCGGCTACAAGCTCCGCGCCCAGATCCTGAACTATCCCGGCGGGGTGCTGGGCGAAGTCGGCATCTATGTGAGCTGGTGACTTCAGGGCCGGCCAGAGACGGAGCGAAAGACAAGCCGATGAAACGCGAACTCCACCCCCTGGCCGGCCGCAAGGGCCTGATCGTCGGGATCGCCAACGACAGCAGCGTGGCCTGGGGGTGCGCCCAGGCCTATCGTCTGCTGGGTGCCGATCTGGCGATCACCTATCTCAACGAGAGGGCCGAACGCTTCGTTCGGCCCCTGGCCGAGCAGGTCGAGGCGCCGATCATCTTACCCCTGGACGTGCGCCAGCCGGGTCAGCTCGAATCGGTGTTCGACGTCATCCGCCAGCGCTGGGGCCGGCTGCATTTCCTGCTGCATTCGATCGCCTTTGCGCCGGGCGAGGATCTTCATGGCCGGGTGGTCGATTGCTCGCTGGACGGTTTCCTGGTCGCGATGGACGTATCGTGCCATTCCTTCATCCGCATGGCGCGGCTGGCCGAGCCGCTGATGGACGAGGGCGGAACCCTGACCACCATGACCTATATCGGCAGCCAGCGCGTGGTGCCGAACTACAACATGATGGGGCCGGTCAAGGCGGCGCTGGAGAGCACGGTGCGCTATCTGGCCGCCGAGCTGGGACCCAAGGGCATCCGCGTCCATGCCGTGTCACCCGGCCCGATCATGACCCGCGCCGCCTCCGGCATCGCCGAGTTCGATCATCTGATGAAGGACGTCAAAACGCGTACGCCGGTCACCGAACCGGTGTCGATCGAGGATGTCGGGGCGGCCACGGCGGCGCTGGCGACCGATGCCGCCGATGTCATAACCGGTGGCGTCATCTACATCGATGCCGGCTTCAACATCATGGCGTGATCGGGAACGGGCGTGCCGCAGCAGGGGAACTGACCGATGATCGAGCCTGACATCATCGAGAACCGGGTGTTCGACGAGATCGAAATCGGGCAGACCGCCCGGCTGGAGCGGACGCTGACCGAGGACGACATCGCGCTGTTCGCGGCCTTGTCCGGCGATGTCAGCCCCGCGGCGGTGGACGAGGATACCGGGCGCGAGGGCATCCAGTCGCGGATGATCGGCAACGGCATGTGGGGCGCATCGCTGGTGGCCCATGCGCTGGGTACGCTGCTGCCCGGGCCGGGCAGCCTCTATCTCGGCCAGACCCTGCGCTTCGTCGGACCGATCGGACCGGGCGACGCCGTGAGCCTGATCCTGACCGCCCGCGAGAAGCACCCGGACAGCAAGGTGATCGTGTTCGACTGCCGGGCGATCAATCAGCACGGCCATACCGTGCTTGAAGGCGCCGCCGACGTCGTTGCCCCGACCGAGAAGATCCGGCGCGAGCGTGGTCCGGAGCCGGAGGTGCGATTGCGCCGCCGCGGCGGCTACGAACGGCTGATGGCGTACTGCAAGCAGCTCTCGCCGGTCGCCGCCGCGATCGCGCATCCCTGTGACGAGTCATCGCTGTCGGCGGCGGTGGAGGCCGCCCGGGCGGGCATTCTCGCGCCATTGCTGGTCGGCCCGCCGGACAAGATCCGCGCGGTGGCCGACAGCAGCCGGCTCGACATCGCCGGCCTGACCCTGATTCCGGCGGCGCACAGCCACGACTCAGCGGCCAAGGCGGTCGAGGCGATCCGCGCCGGCCAGGCCGAAATCCTGATGAAGGGCAGCCTGCACACCGACGAGCTGATGGAGGCGGTGGTTGCCAAGGCGGCCGGCCTGCGGACCGAGCGGCGGATCAGCCACGCCTTCATCCTCGACGTGGCGACCCATTCCGACGTGCTGATCGTCACCGACGCCGCGATCAACATCGCGCCCAACCTGGAAGACAAGCGCGACATCTGCCAGAACGCGATCGATCTGGCCCATGCCATCGGCATCGATGCGCCGAAGGTGGCGATCCTGTCGGCGGTGGAGACGGTGACCGGACGGATTCCCTCGACCCTCGATGCCGCCGCGCTGTGCAAGATGGCCGATCGCGGCCAGATCACCGGCGGGCTGCTGGATGGGCCGCTGGCCTTCGACAATGCGATCAGCAAGGAGGCTGCGCGGATCAAGGGGATCGTGTCGCCGGTCGCGGGGCAGGCCAACATCCTGCTGGTGCCCGATCTCGAAGCCGGCAACATTCTGGCCAAGCAGCTCACCTTCATGGCCAGGGCCGATGCCGCCGGGATCGTGCTGGGGGCGCGGGTGCCGATCGTGTTGACCAGCCGGGCCGACGGTCCCCGCACCAAGCTGGCCTCGGCTGCGATCGGTGCGATCCTGGCCCATCACCGTCTCGGCACCCTGCCGGTTGCGCCGCGACGCTGGGGGCGGACATGAGCGACGCGGTTCTGGTGCTCAACGCCGGCTCGTCCTCGATCAAGTTCTCGGTCTATGCCGTGGACGAGGCCGGCCGGCTCGAGCCGTCCAGCAAGGGCCAGATCGAAGGAATCGGCACGGCGCCGCGGCTGGTGGTCGCCGCGGCGGGCGAGGGCAAGCGCGAGGTCGCGCGGTGGGAGCGCGGCGGCGGGCATGGGCTGGCGCTGCGCACCCTGGGCGACTGGCTGAGTGCCGATCTCGCGGATCGCCGGCTGGTTGCGGTCGGGCATCGGGTGGTCCATGGCGGCGCCGAGTTCGCGACGCCGGTCGTGATCGATCCGGCGGTGATCGACAGGCTGGAGGATCTGGTGCCGCTGGCGCCGTTGCACCAGCCGCACAATCTGGCGCCCATCCGGGCGATCGCCGAGCGCATGCCGGAGCTGCCGCAGGTCGCCTGCTTCGATACCGCGTTCCACCGCAGCCACCCGCC
>CAZTNV010000306.1:0-5125 GCA_964615535.1 uncultured Mycobacteriaceae bacterium
CTGGTGCCGCGCCTGTCGGCGCTCAGCAATGTGGTTCACGGCGCGCAGGCCCGGCATGCCGGGCCGCAGGTCTGGCTGCACGGTCTGGCGCGCCGCGCGGTGCGGGACGAGGCGATGGGTTGTCTGGAGCGGGTCGGACTGGCGGCGCAGGCGCGCCAGCGGGTCGACAGCCTTTCGGGCGGCCAGTCGCAGCGGGTGGCGATCGCCCGCGCCCTGATGCAGCGCCCGGCCTTCGTGATCGCCGACGAGCCGGTGGCCAGCCTCGATCCCAGCGCCGGGGAGGAGGTCATGAGCCTGTTCGCCGAGCTGATGCGCCAGGACGGCGTCACCCTGCTGTTCTCGTCGCACAATCTTCTGCATGCCCTGCACTATGCCGACCGGCTGGTTGCGCTGCGGGCCGGCCGGGTGGCGATCGACGCGCCGTCGCGCGGCCAGGACCGCGCCGCGCTGATGGCCGTGTACGAGTGATCCGATGACCGATCCCGCCGCCCGGCGCGCCGCCGCGCCGCCGCCCGCCCGGTTCGACCGGCCGGGGCTGTTGACCTTTCTGGTCTATGTGACGGCCGGCGCGTTCTTTCTGGTGTCGATCGACGGCGTCGGCGTGTCGCTGGGCGATCTGGCGGCCGGCATTCCGAGCACCGCGCGGATTCTGGGCCAGATGGTGCCGCTCGACCTGTCGCGGCTCGGCTTCATCGGGGCGGCGCTGCTGGAGACCTTCCAGATGGCGCTGGTCGGGACGGTGTTCGGCGTGCTGTTCAGCCTGCCGCTGGCGATCCTGGCGACGCGCAGCCAGACCCCGCATGTGGCGATCTACTACGCGGCGCGGGCGCTGATCTCGTTCTTCCGCACCGTGCCCGATCTGGTCTGGGCGCTGTTCTTCGTGATCGCGGTCGGGCTGGGGCCGTTCGCCGGCACGCTCGCGATCATCATCGACACCATCGGCTTTTGCGGCCGGTTCTTCGCCGAGGCGATGGAGGAGGCCGACAAGGGGCCGCAGGAGGCGCTGGCCGCGCTGGGCGCCTCGCGGCTGGGCATCGTGTGCTCGGCGGTGGTGCCGGCGGCGATGCCCGCCTTCGTCAGCACCGGGCTGTTCAGCCTGGAGAAATCGACCCGCTCCTCGGTTGTGCTCGGGCTGGTCGGGGCCGGCGGCATCGGCATCGAGCTGAAGGTGGCGATGGACCTGTTCGCCTATGATCTGGCGGCGACGATCATCCTGGCGATCTTCCTGCTGGTGCTGGTGGTGGAGCAGGCCAGCGCGGCGCTGCGCCGCCGAATCATCTGAGAACCCATCCAGGGACGGGGGCCGCGATGCAGGACGACCGGACCGCCACCGCGCACCTCACCTGGGATGCGCGCTGGCAATCGCCCGAGAGCCGCAGCCAGTGGCTGGACCCGGAGCCCGAGGTCGCGGCGCTGGCGCCCGAGCTGCGCGCGCGCGGGGTGGGCCGGGTGCTCGATCTCGGCTGCGGCGTCGGGCGGCATGCCCTGTTCCTGGCCGCCCAGGGCTTCGAGGTCCATGCGCTGGATGCCAGCCCGGCCGGGCTGGCCTTCGCCCGTACCGCCGCGGCCGAGGCCGGCCTGCCGCTCAGCGCCGTGAGGGCGGCGATGACCGCACTGCCCTATGCCGACGGCGCCTTCGACTTCGTTCTGTCGTGGAACGTGATCTATCACGGCGATCCGGGGGTGGTGTGCCGCACCCTGGCCGAAATCGCCCGGCTGCTGCGGCCGGGCGGGGTCTATCAGGGGACCATGCTGACCAAGCGCAACCGGAGCTTCGGCCAGGGCAACGAGATCGCGCCGGACACCTGGGTCGACCCGGCGGTGGACGACAAGGCCCATCCGCATTTCTACTGCGACATCGGCGGTCTGGCCGAGCTGTTCGTGGATTTCGAGATGATCGATCTGCGGGAGCGGGAGCATGCCGCGCCGGGATCGTGGCACTGGCACCTGACCGCGGAGCGCGGCGCGTGAGCGCCGCCCGGCCCGGCGCGTCACGGTTCGAAGACGAGCTGCACCCGCTGGCCGGCCAGCCGGGCGACGCTGTATTCGACCGGCCTGCCGTCGAGATCGACGTTGATGCTCTCGGTCAGCAGGATCGGCTGGTTGCGCGGCTGCTGGAGATGGCGGGCATCGTCCTCGCCCGGCATCGCGGCAACCACCCGGGTCACCTTGCGGATGTAATCCTCGATGCCGTGCTCGGCCAGCGCCCGGGTGATCGAGCCGGAGCGGCCATAGGCCTCGATCATGCCGGGCACCCGCGCCTCGGAGAAGTGATGCGCCACGACATTGATCGGCCGGCCGTCGACCCGGCCGATCCGCTCGATCAGGATCACCGGCCGGCCCGGCCGCAGGCCGAGTCCCCTGGCCACCTCGGGTTCCGCGGGCAGCACCAGGGCGCGCAGCAATTCGCTGCCCGGCAGGCGGTTGAGCCGGGCGATGGTGTCCTGGAACCGGGTGCGCTTGGCGACCGTGTAGGGCACCATGTGCTCCTGCACGAAGCTGCCGCGGCCCTGTTCGATCCGGATCAGCCCGGCCTCCTGGAGGCCGGCCATGGCGCGGCGCAGGGTATGGCGGTTGACCGCGAACCGGGCCGCCAGTTCGGATTCGGTCGGCAGGCGGTCGCCCGGCCGGAACGCGCCGCGCGCGATGTCCTCCTCCAGCGTCTTCTGGATCTGCCGCCACAATGCGACGCCATTGCCCCGGTTCACCCCGCCCCTCCCGGCCGCCATCGTCCATTGCGCCCTTTACAGCGGGCGCCGCGGATGGCACTAAACCCTGACCGCGTAAATGTCTAGACCTGTAGATGAGTTGGCGATTGGTTCAGGATCGATCCCGTTCCTGCCAGGGCGGCGGCAATTCGACCATCCCGGAGCGGCAGCGCTGGATGGGCGTGCTGGCGCGCGGCCCGGTCGGCCCGCTGGCAGCGGCCTGGGAGGGGCTGGCCGAACGGCCGGCGTTCGTCCGCGTGCGCGCACCGGAAACCGGGCTGGTCATGGTCCGCGGCCGGGCCGGCGGCACCGGGCAGCGGTTCAATCTGGGGGAAATGACGGTGACGCGCTGCGCGGTGCGGCTGGAGGACGGCCGGATCGGGCATGGCTATGTCGCCGGGCGGGACCGGCGCCATGCCGAGCTGGCGGCGCTGTTCGACGCGCTGATGCAGGACCCGGCGCGGCGGCCGGGCCTGGAGGCCGCGCTGATCGGGCCGCTGGAACGGGCGGCCGCGGCGGCGCGGGACATGGCCAGCCGCAAGGCGGCGGCGACCCGGGTCGAGTTCTTCACCATGACGCCGCAGCGGGGCGAATGACCATGCCGGCCGAACTCCTGCTGACCGGCTTCGCCGATCCGGCGCTCGAAGCCCAGGCGGTGTTCCGCGCGGCGCTGGAGGCGCTGGCCCGGCCGGGCCGGATCGCGGTGCTCAAGGGGCTGCCGGAAGCGCCGCCGCCGCTGGGGGAGGCCGCGGCGGCGCTGGGGCTGGCGCTGCTGGATTACGACACGCCGCTCTGGCTCGATCGGGCGGCGGAGATCGCGGCCGGGCATTTCCGCTTTCATTGCGGCTGTCCGATCGCGGCCGGTCCCGGCGCGGCGGCCTTCGCCCTGATTTGCGAGGCGCGAGCCATGCCGCCGCTCGACGCCTTTGCCTGGGGCAGCGACGCCGAGCCGTCGGAGTCCGCCACGCTGATCGTCGAGGTCGGGACGCTGACCGAAGGCGGGCCGCTGCGCCTGACCGGGCCCGGCATCGCCACGGAGCACCGGATCGGCGCGACCGGGCTGCCGGACGGGTTCTGGACCGGCTGGGCGGCCAACCATGCCGCCTTTCCGCGCGGCGTCGATCTGTTCCTGACCTGCGGCCCGCGCCTGTGCGGCCTGCCGCGGACCACGCGGGTGGAGGGCTGACGCCGTGTATGTCGCGGTCAAGGGCGGCGAGCGGGCGATCGAGGCGGCCCACCGGCTGCTGGCCGAGGCGCGGCGCGGCGATCCGGCGGTGCCGGAGATCACCGCGGCGCAGATCGCCGAACAGCTTGCCCACGCGGTCGACCGGGCGATGGCCGAAGGCTCGCTCTACGATCGCGAGCTGGCGGCGCTGGCGGTCAAGCAGGCGCGCGGCGATCTGCTGGAGGCGATCTTCCTGCTGCGGGCCTATCGCACCACGCTGCCGCGGTTCGGCGCCGCCCAACCGCTGGACACCGGGCGGATGGCGGTCCGGCGGCGGATTTCGGCGATCTTCAAGGACGTGCCGGGCGGGCAGGTGCTCGGCCCGACCTTCGACTACACCCACCGGCTGCTCGATTTCGCGCTGCTGGCCGAGGGCGACCCGCCGCCCGCCGCGCTGGCCGAGGCGCCGCTCGACAGGGCACTGCCGCCGGTCACCGGGCTGCTGGAACGCGACGGGCTGATGGTGGCGGACCCGCCGGTCCCGGACCCCGACCGGCCGGTCGGCGACGTTACCCGCTCGGCGCTGGCGCTGCCGGCGGAGCGCGACGTCCGGCTGCAGGTGCTGGCGCGCGGCGACGAGGGGTTCCTGCTGTCGCTCGGCTATTCGACCCAGCGCGGCCATGGCACCACCCATCCGTTCACCGGCGAGATCCGGATGGGCGAGGTCGAGATCGGATTGGTGCCCGAGGAGCTGGGGTTCGAGATCGTGCTGGGCGAGATCACCGTGACGGAATGCCAGATGGTCAACCAGTTCCAGGGCACGGCCGAGACGCCGCCGGCCTTCACCCGCGGCTATGGTCTGGCCTTCGGCCATGCCGAACGCAAGGCGATGGCGATGGCGCTGGTCGACCGCGCGCTCCGCGCCCGCGAGCTGGGCGAGCCGGCGACCGCCCCGGCGCAGGACGAGGAGTTCGTTCTGCCCCATGCCGATACCGTGCAGGCGATGGGCTTCGTCGAGCATCTGAAACTGCCGCACTACGTCGATTTCCAGTCGGAATTGCAGCTCTTGCGGGCGTTGCGGGCGGCGGCCGAGGCGCCGGAAACCGGGGCGCCGGAAACCGAGGCGGCGGAGGCGGCGCCGTGATGGACGGGCATCAGGCAAGCGCGCCAGGGGCCGAGCGGCTGGCCGGCTACAATTTCGCCTATCTGGACGAGCAGACCAAGCGGATGATCCGCCGCGCGCTGCTGAAGG
>CAZTNV010000307.1:0-5056 GCA_964615535.1 uncultured Mycobacteriaceae bacterium
GGTGCAGCGATCCGTCGGCCAGGCCGCTCAGGATTTCGGCTCGGCGCCGGCCCTTGTCGCGGCCGGTCAGCACCGCGATCGGCACCTCCGCCCGTTCGGCCAGCGGCAGCAACGTCTCAAAGTGCTGGCGCGCCAGAAGCTCGGTGGGCGCCAGCAGGGCAGCCTGCGCGCCCGTCTCCACCGCGTTGAGCATGGCGAGCAGCGCCACCACCGTCTTGCCGCTGCCGACATCGCCCTGGAGCAGCCGCAGCATCCGGACGTCCGAGGCCATGTCGCCCAGGATTTCGGCGACCGCCAGGGTTTGCGACGGGGTGAGGGAGAACGGCAGCGCCGTCGTCACCCGGTCCTGCAACCGGCAATCCCCGCGTCGCGCCCGGCCGGGCAGGCGACGGAAAGCGGCGCGCACCAGCGTGAGCGCCACCTGATTGGCCAGCAGCTCGTCGAAGGCCAACCGCGCCCGCGCCGGGTGGTGCGGCGCCAGATCGGCCTCCTCGGCGGGGGCGTGGACGGCGCGAATCGCCTCGCGCCAGCCGGGCCAGCCGCGCTGGCGGAGCCAGGCCGCGTCCTGCCATTCCGGCAGCTCTGGCGCCCGGTCAAGCGCCGCGGCGACGGCCCTGGTCAGCGTTTTCGAGGCCAGCCCGGCGGTCATCGGATAGACCGCCTCCACGGTGGCGATGGCGGCCAGATCCTCAGGCGTGCCGACCTGGTCGGGATGGGGCATCTGGGCCAGATCATGGTACCACTCGACCCGGCCGCTGACCACGCGGGTCGCGCCGACCGGGAACTGGCGGACCAGCCATTCCGGCTTGCCGCGGAAATAGACCAGATCGAGCGTGCCGGTGGAATCGGCGCAGCGCACCCGATAGGGCCGGCCGGGCTGCTCGATATGGCCCTCCACGATCACCGTGAGCGTGGCGACGGCGCCGTCGGGCGCCTCGGCGATTCGGGGCGCGAAGCGGCGGTCGATCACCCCGACCGGCAGATGCCAGATCAGGTCGATCACCCGCGGCCCGGCCGCCTTCTCGATCAGCCGGGCGAGTTTCGGGCCGATGCCGGGCAGGGTGTCGATCGCAGCGAACAGCGGGAAGAGCAGTGCGGGGCGCATCGGGTGGACCCTAGCCCAGGCGCGGCGCCGGGGCGACAGCCGCTGCACATCCTCCTAGAATCCGAATTGCCCGATCGCCTCGCGCCAGCGCTCGACGGCGGGGCCGGTGGCCCAGTCCGCCATCACCACCTGATCGTGGGGCAGGGGCATGGCCAGCACCTCGCGGCCGCTGGCGGCGTCGATGCCGATCAGGCGCGGTCCGGAAATGACGAAAACGACTCCGTTGGTCGGCGCCAGGAACACCTCCTCGACCCTCGGATCGAGGTGCTGCAAGGCTTCCAGAAGGGTCTGAAGGTCGGGATTGTAGGGAGTCAGCGCGGGCGGCGCCGGCCCCGCGGGCACCGCCGCGGTCAGGCGGTAGGTGTTGGACAGGGCGTAGAAGGCATCGAAATAGCCGACCGCCGTCATCTCGACCTGCCCGAGATCGCGGTGCAGGCGGAACAGCGGTTCGGTCACGGTCAGGGTGCCCAGGGCCTGGACATCCTCGGGGTCGAGCGCCCGCTCCTCGAACCAGCCCCGCCGGGCAACGGCTTCGAGCTGGCGGCTCAGTTCTGCCACGCGGTTCGCCGGCGCTATGCGGGCGAGCGGGATTGGCGGAGCGTCGGCCAGCTCGCCGCCGGCAGCCGGCAGCGATTGGCAATGATGCCGGTCGTCGGCGAAACCATGGGCGCCACCGCTGTAGCCCTCGAGCAGAGACCAGGTGCAGACCGCGCCGTTGGCGACGTATTCGACCCGCCGGCGAGCGCGGTAATAAAGGTTCGGCAGATTGCCGTTTTCGGCAGCGAACGCGCGCAGACCGCGCTCGAACCCCGCGCGGACGGCGGCGCGGTCGGGCAGAGCGCGGCCGACCCAGAGGCCGGTCCGGGACAGGGCGCAGTCATCGCCGGGGCAGCCCGGGCCGTGGGTCGCGGTTTCGGCGCCGATCGCCCAGAAGCCGTCGCGCTGCGGCGACACCAGATAGGGCCGTTCCTGCGCCAGCCCGGCGCGGCCGTCCTCATGCGTGAGATAGAGCGTGCGATACGACTCGCCCTGCCGCACGCCCAGCACCAACCCGGCCGGCTCCCCAGTCGGCGCGGGCAGGCCGCGCAGGGGTGCGGCATGGGGCGGCAGCAGATCCTTGGCCAGGACGGGGCCCGATGCCGGGCCGCTCGCAAGGATGGTGATCGGAGTCAGAAGAATAGCCGCAAGGATTTTAGGTAGACGGCGGTTCGGAGGCGGTTTGCGGTGCGGTGCAACCGAACGCTGAATCATCCTTGCTCCTTTCCGAGGGAGCGGCGTTCGCCAACAATCGGTTCCCGCCGGTCTCGCTGCCGTGGATGCCAGCACAATCCGACATCTTTGTGGCTCAATCCGCTGGCCTGTCCTATCCTGCGAGTCGGTGGTGTGGCGCCTGTGGCCGAAGGGGATCGAGACCGCGGACCGTCCGGCTGATACTCGATTTCGAACTGTAATCGGAGAGACGGCTTCGCGCGGAACCCGATTCGGCTATGGGTGGTACACCGAGTTCGAGTTGGGCATCTGGCAGGTTTCGGCGCAGATCCGGGCGTGCCGCGGATCG
This sequence comes from uncultured Mycobacteriaceae bacterium, assembly GCA_964615535.1. Taxonomy (GTDB): domain Bacteria; phylum Pseudomonadota; class Alphaproteobacteria; order DSM-16000; family Inquilinaceae; genus CAZTNV01. Next base: position 2,664 of record CAZTNV010000307.1, read on the forward strand.
GACAGGGGGAGCGTCTCCATGTGCTGCGTGGCTTTCCGGCGAAAGAACATCGATTGGCCAGGTTTCGATACGATCGCGTACAAATGCCCCGGCTATGGCGGGTTCATCACGGTGACGTGGCCAACCGGCTGGCCGGCACCGGCGACCGGTACCTTCGGTTGTTCCGAGGGCATCCTGCCCAAGGAGTATTTCGGCGGCAAGGGCGGAGTCGAGAAGCCGACCCGGGAAATTCCAAGCGTGCGTCCCACTTACGATACGGCCAAGCCCTGTTGAAGGTGCCGATCGGTCACGACGCCGGTTTCGGCCGTCTTCGACGGAATCAGCGGGGACGATTTGCGAGGCCAGCCCGCGAGATCTATATCTTGTTCGGCCAGCGTGTCGGAAAATCCTGTCTGTTTGGAGTCCTTGATCAGATGTCCGAGCCCGCCGAACCGTCCCCCGCCAACTCGTCCGCTGCCGGTGACGACAGTGATCCGGACTTCGTCAAGCGCCGGATGCTGCGGTTCCGGAGTTGGCATCGCGGCACCAAGGAATGCGATCTGATGCTCGGCAGCTTCGCCGACAGGCATGTCGAGAGTTTTACGCCGGACCAGCTTGACGGCTATGCCGCATTGCTTGAAAATAACGATCCTGATATCTACGATTGGGCGACCGGCCGCGCGCCGGTGCCGCCCGAATTCGACACCGATGTGATGAAGCTGCTCAAGGCGCATCGATTCGTCGGCGTCACAGACATGCCCTGACCCTGCTTGCCGCCGACCCGCTTGTTTCCCCTCGATCTGGACCCGGCCCGGCCGCGGCGGCTGCTGATCGGCGGCACGCCGGAGGGTCACGACGCCCGCGTGCTGGCCGAACTGGCGGCACGCCGCCCGGCCGGCCTGCTCCACGTCGCGATTGATGATGCACGGGCGGCACGGCTGGCCGAGGCGGTCAACTTCTTCGCGCCGACGGTCGAGACGATCATTTTTCCGGCCTGGGACTGCCTGCCCTATGACCGGGTGTCGCCCAATGCCGAAATCGTCGCGCGCCGCATCGAGGCCCTGACCCGCCTGCAAGAGCCGGCGCCCGCCGGCCGGCCGCGCTTGGTGCTGACCACGATCAATGCCGCTCTCCAGCGCGTGCCGCCGCGCTCCGCGCTGGCCCAGGCCAGCCTTGCCGCGGCGGTCGGCGACCGGATCGATTTCGACGGCGTCCAGGCCTTTCTGGTCCGCAATGGCTATACGCGGGCGCAGACCGTGCGCGAGCCGGGCGAATTCGCGGTGCGCGGCGGCATTCTCGACCTGTTCCCGCCGGGCACGCCGGAGCCTCTGCGGCTCGACCTGTTCGGAGACGTGCTGGACAAGATTCGCAGCTTCGATTCGCTGTCTCAGCGCACCACCGGCACCCGCGACCGGGTGGTGATCCGGCCGATGGGCGAACAGTTCCTCGACAGCGACTCGATCGCCCGGTTCCGCTCCGGCTATCGCGAGCAGTTCGGCGCGGTGACCGGCGAGGACGCCCTGTATTCAGCGATCAGCGAGGGCCGCAAGTACAACGGCATGGAGCATTGGCTGCCGCTGTTCCATGGCGGGATGGAGACGCTGTTCGACTGGCTGCCCGGCGTGCCGGTGACGCTCGACCATCAGGCGGATCAGGCGCGCGATGCCCGGCTAAGCCAGATCGCCGATTTCTACGATGCGCGCCGCACGCTGATGGAAGCCGAGAAGCGCGGCGGCACGCCGGTCTACAAGCCGCTGCCGCCGGTCCTGCTCTATCTGGAGGCGGCGGAGTGGGAGCGCTGCCTGGGCGCCACCGCCGCGGCCGAGCTGTCGCCCTTCGCCGCGCCGTCCGATGCGGCAAATGCGGTCGATGCCGGCGGCCGGCGCGGCCGGGATTTCGTCGAGGCCCGCGCCCAGCCGGAGGTCAACCTGTTCGACGTGGTCCGCCAGCACGTCACCGCACTGCGCGGCGACGGCCGCCGGGTGGTGATCGCCGGCTATACCGCGGGCGCGCGCGACCGGCTGTGCCATCTGCTGCACGAGCACGGCATTCCCGAGGCCGAGCCGGTCGCGGACTGGGCGGCGGTTGGAAGGCTCGACCGGCGCCATGTCGCGCTGGTCGTGCTGCCGATCGAAACCGGTTTCGCGGCGCCCGATCTGGCGGTGATCACCGAGCAGGACATCCTGGGCGACCGGCTGGCCCGCCCGCCGCGCAAGCGACGCCGCGCCGAGCAGTTCATCGCCGAGGTGTCCTCGCTCAGCCCCGGTGATCTGGTGGTGCATGTCGATCACGGCATCGGGCGGTATGACGGGCTGGAGACGCTGACCGTCTCGGGCGCGCCGCATGACTGCCTGCGGATTTTCTATGCCGAGAATGCCAAACTCTACGTGCCGGTCGAGAACATCGAGGTGCTG
>CAZTNV010000308.1:0-5010 GCA_964615535.1 uncultured Mycobacteriaceae bacterium
GTGCTTTATTTCGAAGGCGAGCGTGGCCACCAGTTCCGCATTCTCCGTGCGGTAAAGAACCGCTTCGGCCCGGCCGACGAAATCGGCGTGTTCGAAATGACCGATGCCGGGCTGATCGAGGTCGCCAACCCGTCCGAACTGTTCCTGGCCGATCGCCGGGGTGAGGTCTCCGGCGCCGCGGTGTTCGCCGGCATCGAGGGCACCAGACCGCTGCTGGTCGAGATCCAGGCGCTGGTCGCGCCGTCGCCGCTCGGCACGCCGCGCCGCGCGGTGGTCGGCTGGGAAGCGTCGCGGCTGGCCATGGTGCTGGCGGTGCTGGAGGCGCGCTGCGGCATTGCGATCGGACCCAACGATGTCTATCTGAATGTCGCCGGAGGTTTGCGAATCGGCGAACCCGCGGCCGATCTGGCGGTGGCGGCGGCATTGGTATCATCCTTGAGCGGCCAGCCGGTGCCGCGCGATACGGTGGTGTTCGGCGAAATCGGCCTGTCGGGGGAGGTTCGCCCGGTCGGACAAACCGATACGCGGTTGAAGGAAGCAGCCAAGCTGGGTTTCGAAACAGCCATTCTGCCCAGCCGGCACGAGCCGCGCCGAGGCCGCACCACGAGTGCAGGCTTGAACCCAGCCATGACTTTGCGCGACATTGCGCGCCTGGATGAACTCATGCCCCTGTTCGGCGACGGGTGTGCACGATCGCAGCGCGACACCTGACCGCCGGCCATTGACCCGACAACTGAACAACTGATCTCGACAACTGACAAGGACATGTCGAACGTGGGAGACTGGCCGATCAACCCGGTGGATCTCGCGGTAATCGTGATCCTTCTGCTGTCCGCTTTTCTGGCCTTCGTCCGCGGCTTCGTGCTCGAAGTACTGTCGGTGATCTCCTGGATCGGCGCGGCGGCGGTGGCATATTACCTGTTTCCTGCGGCTCTGCCTTATGTCGAGCGCTATATTACCCAGGATCTGGCGGCCAGGATTGCCACCGGAGCCGGCTTGTTCGTGATCGCGCTGACGATCCTCTCGCTGATCGGGCATTTCGTCGCCAAGGCGGTGAAGGGGCCGGCGCTGGGTGCGGTCAACCGTTCGCTCGGCTTCCTGTTCGGCCTGGCGCGGGGCGCGCTGCTGATTTGTCTGGCCTATCTGATGCTGATCTGGCTGCTGCCCGACGAGGATCAGCGGCCGCAATGGGTCGCCGAGGCCCGAACCCGGCCGCTGATCGAGCAGGGGACCGCCCTGCTCCAGGCCGCGCTGCCTGCCGAGTTGAGCCGGCAGGCCGATCGCGCGCGCGAACGCGCGAGTCGCGCCGCCGATCCGGCGAGCGTGATCACCGGCACGCCGCGGCCGAATGCGGGACCGGCGGACCAGTCTCCCACCTATGACAGCGATCGGCTCCAGCAGTTATTGAACAGTCAACAACCGTAGATCGGGGCGGGCGATCCAGGACATGCTGACCACGCACCCCTTCGCCCTGGCAGACGATGACGGCGCCGATGGCGACAAGCTGCGCGAGGAGTGCGGCATCTTCGGCATCTTCGGTCATCACGAGGCCGCGGCACTGACCGCGCTCGGCCTCCATGCGCTCCAGCATCGCGGCCAGGAGGCGTGCGGCATCGTCACCTTCGACGGGCTGCATTTCCATGCCCACCGGGCGCTCGGCCAGGTCGGCGACAATTTCTCGTCGGAGCGCGTGATCGGCCAGCTTCAGGGTCACGCCGCGGTTGGCCACAACCGCTATGCCACGACCGGCGGCACGCTGCTGCGCAACGTCCAGCCGCTGTTCGCCGATTTCGAATTCGGCGGCTTCGCGATCGGTCACAACGGCAACCTGACCAACGGCTATCAGCTCCGGCGCCAACTGGTCCGTCGCGGCTGCCTGTTTCAGTCAACCACCGATACCGAGGTGATCGTCCACCTCATGGCAACCAGCCTGGGCGGCTCGGTGCTCGACCGGCTGGTCGATGCATTGCGCCAGGTCGAGGGTGCCTATTCGCTGGTCGCACTGTCCGGCGGCTGCGTGATCGGCGTGCGCGACCCGCTGGGCGTGCGGCCCCTGGTCCTCGGCCGGCTGGGCGAGGCCCACATTCTCGCTTCGGAGACCTGTGCCCTCGACATTATCGGCGCGACCTTCGAACGCGACGTTCAGCCGGGCGAGATGGTCGTGCTCGATGCGTCCGGCGTGACCACGCTGCGCCCGTTCCAGCCCCGCAAGCGCCGCCCCTGTATTTTCGAGTACATTTACTTCGCCCGGCCCGACAGCGTGATGGAGGGCCACTCGGTCTATGAGGCACGCAAGCGCATCGGCATGGAGCTGGCGCGCGAAGCGCCCGCCGACGCCGAGCTGGTGATCCCGGTACCGGATTCCGGGGTCCCCGCGGCGATCGGCTATGCTGCGGAAAGCGGCCTGCCCTTCGAGCTTGGTATCATTCGAAACCATTATGTCGGCCGCACCTTCATCGAGCCGACCGACCAGATCCGACATTTGGGTGTAAAACTAAAGCACAATGCAAATCAAGCGTTGATCTCTGGCAGGCGAATTGTCCTGGTGGATGATAGTATCGTGCGCGGCACCACCTCGAAAAAGATCGTGCAGATGGTGCGCGCCGCCGGGGCGGCAGAGGTGCATATGCGCATTTCCAGCCCGCCGACCATGCATTCCTGCTTCTACGGCATCGACACGCCGGAACAGGCCAAGCTGCTCGCCCACAATTGCACGATCGAGGAAATGGGCGAGTTGATCGGTGCCGACACCCTGGCGTTCATCTCGATTGACGGGCTTTACCGCGCAATGGGGGAGTCCGGCCGCGACGGCGAAGCCCCGCAATACTGCGATGCCTGCTTCACCGGCGACTACCCAACCGTCCTGCCCGACCGCGAGGAGGCAGTACGACAGCCGGAGCTGTCGCTGCTGGCAGAACGGCGGTTCAGGGAACGGTGAGGTGGGCAGCGTCCCCTGGTTTAAAGGGGCCGCGTAGCAATGGACAGGCGCGCCACAACCTTAACGAGAACGTCAAATGATTTCAAGCCTCTACATCTAGCGATCGGCGGGAGAAGGCGGGCATCCCGCCGGCAAGGAGCGGCGGTGCACCCCGGCGGCCACCGCCTCCCTTCGGCCTTCAGCCGCCCGCGCCTCTTGCCTCCCGATGGGACTGTTCCCGGTCCAGCGCGTCCGCGGCGGCGGCCAGGGTCTCGGGCGGGACGGCGCCGGCATTTTCGACCCGGACCGTGACCCCGCGGGAGGCAAAGCCGATGCCGTTTTCCAGGAAGGCGTCGCGAATCCGCCGGTAGACCTCCTTGCGGATCAGGAACAGCCCTTCGCCCGGCTTGGACATGTACTTGACCCGGATCATCAGCGCATTGTCCTCGATCTCATGCACTCCCTGGGATTTGAGCGGCTCGATGAAGTAGGGGCCGAGCGCCGGGTCGGCCTGCAGCTCGGCGCCGATCTGCTTGACGATCTTCTTGACCAGGTCGACATCGGTATCGGCGGCCACGCGGAAATCCAGCTTCATGATCGACCAGTCGCGGGTGTAGTTGGTCAGCGACTTCATCTGGCCGAACGGAATGCTGTGCAGCGCGCCGCGGTGATGGCGGACCTTGAGCGAGCGGATCGAAATGCTCTCGACCGTGCCGCGGAGCGCGCCGACCTCGATGTAGTCGCCGACGCTGAAGGCGTCGTCGATCAGGAAGAAGATGCCGGCCAGGACATCGGTGATCAGCGATTGCGCGCCCAGGCCGATGGCGATGCCGACCACCCCGGCTCCCGCCAGAAGCGGTCCGATCTGGACGCCGATCGAGGACAGGATGGTCAGACCGACGATCACGACGACGACCACCAGCGCGAACTTGCGCAGCAGCGGCAACAGCGTGGCCAGGCGCTTGGCCCGCGACCCGGCGCCGGGGCCGATGGCGCTCCCGGCGATCCGGCGGTCGATGGCGATGCCGATCAACTGATAGCCGATGTAGCCGAGCAGCAGGACGATCGCGATCTCCAGCACGATGTCCGCCAGGGCCGGGCCGATGCCGGCCTGTTCCGCCGGATCGACGCCCCAGATCCGCAGGGTCAGGAGCACCGCCAGGACCAGCAGGGCGATCCACACCGCCCCCAGGATTCGCATCGGCTTGCCCGCGGCGCCGGACCGCACGGCGTCCATCTCTACGGTTTCGGCCGGCCCGGCCTGCCGGTCATCGCCGGGCGCCGCCGGCGATCCGAACAGCCGGTCGAACAGCCGATGAGCCTGAACGCCCAGCACCGGAACCGCCAGCAGCAACAGCAGGCTGGCCGCGGCCTTCAGCGTGCCCTCGGGAACGTTCCGGAGGATCGCGTCGACCGACAGCAGCCAGACGCCGACCACATAGACGCTCGCCGCCAGCGCCCAGTATCCGGCGAACTGGCCGGGGGCGCCGATGGCCTGCACGCCCCTGCGGATCGCCGCCGTGACCGGCTGATGATGAGTCCAGATCACGCCGAGCAGAACCGTGCAGACCAGCACGCCGCCGCCCAGCCGCGCCGCCGCGACGCTCGGTTCCGGCAGGCCGAGCAGGCCGAGCAGCCGTACCGTGAAACTGATCCCGGCGATCAGCACGGCTACGCCGATGATGATCCAGTGCACCCGGCGCGCGACGCCGTCGCTCACCGGGACCAGCCGCAGCCTCGCCAGGCCGGGAGCGAGCACCAGGCGCGACAGCTTGACGATCAGCAGCACCGAAATGCCGATCTGCAACAGAAGATGCAGCACCAGCGGCGCCCGCGGATCGGCGGGCGCCAGGATCAGATAGCCGACGACCACCGCCAGCGCGAAGGCGGCGATTTCCACAAGTTCGCACAGCACGCGGATGAACCCGCGGATCACGCGCTGCAAAAGCAGGGACGTTTCGGTCTGCTCCAGGCGCCGCCGGGTCGATGCCAACAGGCGGCGGGTGACCAGCAGCGCGGCGATGCCGAGCAGGATCAGACCGCCGACGCTGGCGAACAGCCGGAACGGGTCGATCGACCCGGCCGCGCCTTGG
>CAZTNV010000309.1:0-5004 GCA_964615535.1 uncultured Mycobacteriaceae bacterium
CCACGCTTCCAAATGGGCAAGCGTTTCCAACAAGGAATCCCTTGCTTCGCTGGTCCGGCGTCCGAGTGCGCCTTCCAACTGGCTGCGGGCGGCACGCAAGGACAGCCGGGTCTGTGCGGAAATCAGGTCCATCACACCCTCAGCCTGCGTCAGGTCCAGCTTGCCATTGAGAAAGGCGCGCCGGGTGAACTCCCCCGGTTCCGCCAGACGCACGCCGTCCAGCCCGGCCAGGGCCTCGAGCACCCCGGTCATCACCGCCCGCCCGCCATGAACATGCAGTTCGGCCACGTCCTCGCCGGTCAGGCTGCGCGGCCCCGGAAACCACAAGACCAGGCCCCGATCCAGCATCTCGCCGGATCGCGGGGCGCGCAGGGTCGCCAGCGTTGCCAGCCGCGGCGGCGGCCGTCCCCCGGTCAAGGCGTCGATCGAGGGCCCCGCCTGCGGCCCCGATATCCTGATCACCGCAATCCCGCCGCGTCCCGGCCCGGTCGCCGGCGCATAGATCGTCGGGCGCATCCTCCCCGCGCGACCTCCCCCGCCGTACCCGGCCTGCCGCGGCCCTCAGCCCTTCCCCCCGCCGGTCCCGGCCCGGGTCATCTGCGACCAGAACATCCGCTGCATCTGCTCCAGGTTCTGAAGCCCGAGCGGCAGCCAGTTCTTCATCATCACCTCGGGGTCCATCCGGGCCAGATAGGAACTCATCTGTTCCTGAAGCTGATCCATCAAGGCCCGCTGCATCGGCTGAACATCGGGCAGGCCGAAAAAGACCCGCGCCTCTTCCGGGGTCAGATCGATATTGACCGTGACTTTCATCGCCAAATCCTTAGCCCTTTTGGGGTTGTGCGCCCCGGAGTCCGGCCCACACTATATCGAACCGACCCCCCGGCGCAAATCCGCGATCGCCGGACTCTTGACCGGAGACGACCGGATGGCCCCCAACCTGCTCGCGCGCGAAACCAGCCCGTACCTGCTTCAACATGCCGACAATCCGGTGGATTGGCGGCCCTGGGGCCCGGAAGCCCTGGCCGCGGCACAGGCGGAGAACAAGCCGATCCTGCTGTCGATCGGCTACGCCGCCTGCCATTGGTGCCATGTCATGGCGCATGAAAGCTTCGAGGACGAGCGAATTGCCGAGCTGATGAACCAGCGATTCGTCAACATCAAGGTCGATCGCGAGGAACGGCCCGACCTGGATACCATTTACCAGGCGGCGCTCGCCATGCTGGGTCAGCAGGGCGGCTGGCCCCTGACCATGTTCCTGACGCCCGCCGGCGAGCCGTTCTGGGGCGGCACCTATTTTCCGCCCGAAGCGCGCTATGGCCGTCCCGGCTTCCCCGAGGTTCTGAACACCCTGTCGGAGATCTATCGCCGCGAGCCGGACAAGGTCGGGTCCAACGTCGCCGCGCTGCGCGATGCGCTCGCCCGGCTGGGCGACAACCAGACCGGCGGACCGATCGATCTCGCCCTGCTCGATCCGATCGCCCGGCGCTTCGCCACGGAAATCGATCCCGTCCATGGCGGCATCGGCGGGCCGCCCAAATTCCCGCAGGTCTCGATCCTGCTGCTGATGTGGCGCGGCTATCTGCGGACCGGCGACGTCGCGCTGCGCGATGCCGTGCTGCTCACCCTGACCGCCATGTGCCAGGGCGGCATCTACGATCATCTGGGCGGCGGTTTCTCCCGCTATTCCGTCGATCGCGAATGGCTGGTCCCGCATTTCGAAAAGATGCTCTACGACAATGCCCAGCTCGTCGATCTGCTCGCCCTGGTCTGGCAGGACACCCGCAACCCGCTCTACGAGGTGCGGCTGCGCGAGACGGTCGGCTGGGTCCTCCGCGAAATGATCGCGGAGGGCGGCGCCTTTGCCGCCACCCTCGACGCCGACAGCGAGGGCGAGGAAGGCCGCTTCTATGTCTGGACCGAGGACCAGATCGACCGGCTGCTGGGTGCCGATGCCCCCCTGTTCAAGGCCTGTTACGATGTCGGTCCCGAGGGCAACTGGGAGGGCCATACCATCCTGAACCGCCGCGGCCAGGCCACCCTGGCCGATCCGGCCACCGAGCTGAAACTGGCCGAACTCCGCGGCATTCTGTGGCGGGACCGCGAGCGGCGGATTCGCCCCGGCTGGGACGACAAGGTTCTGGCCGACTGGAACGGCCTGATGATCGCCGCCCTGGCCAATGCCGGGATGGTGTTCGACGAGCCCGAATGGATCGCGGCGGCCACCCGCGCCTTCGCCTTCATCCGCGATCGGGTGACCCGCGACGGACGGCTCGGCCATGGCTGGCGCGGCGGCCGCCTGACCTGGCCGGCCTCGCTGGACGATTTTGCCAACATGGCGCGCGCCGCCCTGGTCCTGTTCGAGGCCACCGGCGATCCCGCCTGTCTCGCCCAGGCGCGATCCTGGATCGAGCAGCTCGATCGCCATTACTGGGATGCCGAACGCGGCGGCTATTTCTTCACCGCCGACGACGCCGAGGCGCTGATCGTCCGGACCAAGAGCGTCCACGACAATGCGGTTCCGGCCGGCAACGGCACCATCGCCGGCGTCCTGGCCGCGCTGTACCATCTCACCGGCGAGACCGCCTATCGCGAGCGCGCCGAGGCGGTGATCGCGGCGTTTTCCGGCGAGCTCGAACGCAGCTTTTTCGCCCTGGCCACCCTGCTGAACAGTGCCGAGCTGCTGGTCCGGGCCGTCCAGATCGTGATCATCGGCGACCGCGATGCGCCCGACACCCGCGCCCTGGCCCGGGCCGTGCTCGACCGTGCGCTGCCCAATCGCCTGCTCGTCATCGTGCCGCCCGGCACCGCCCTGCCGCCCGGCCACCCTGCCGCCGGCAAGGCGCAGATCGAGCGCCGGCCGACCGCCTATGTCTGCACCGGCATGACCTGCCGGGCGCCGGTCACCGACCCCGCCGCCCTGGGCGCCGCGCTCGACCGGCCCGCCCTCGACCAGCCCCGCTGAGCTGCCCCGCATGCGCGTTCGGCCTTCGCGGCCCTGTCGCGATCGCGACCCCGATCCCAACCCCGATCGCGACCCCGATCGTGACAGGGCCGCAGGGCTTGGCTATGGTGATCGCAAACTGCGCGATAGCTTGGGCAAGGGAGTGCCGCCATGACCACCGTCACCATCCAGGCCGCCGACGGCGGCAGCTTTTCCGCCTATGTCGCCAGGCCCGGGGCCGAACCGGCGCCCGGCATTCTGGTGATCCAGGAGATCTTCGGCGTCAATCAGGTGATGCGCGACATCTGCGACGATCTGGCCGGCCAGGGCTATATCGCCCTCTGCCCCGACCTGTTCTGGCGCCAGGAACCCGGCATCGACATCACCGACCAGACCGATGCCGAATGGGCCAAGGCGTTCGAACTCTATCAGGGTTTCAACGAGGCCAAAGGCGTCAAGGATCTGGTCGCCTCGCTCGAAGTCCTGCGGACATTGCCCGGCTGCACCGGCCGGGCCGGCGCGATCGGCTACTGCCTGGGCGGCAAGCTCGCCTATCTGATGGCGACCCGGTCGAGCGCCGACTGTTCGGTCGGCTATTACGGCGTGGGCATCGAGAAGGCGCTGGACGAGGCCAGCGCGATCACCCGCCCGCTGCTGTTGCACATCGCCGAGCAGGACCAGTTCGTACCGCCGGAGGCGCAGGCCGAAGTCAAGGCCAGACTGTCCGGGTTGCCGACCGTCACGATCCATGCCTATCCGGGCGTGGATCATGCCTTCGCCCGCCGCCGCGGCGCGCATTACGATCAGGCCGCCGCCGATCTGGCCAATGCCCGCACCGCCGAGTTCTTCAAGACCAACTTAGCCTGACACCCTTAACCTGATGCCCTTACCTTGATAAGGGGTCGCGGCCGACGATCCGGTCGATCTTCGTCCCGGCCCCCGTTCATCCCCCCGTTCATCCGAGGAACCGATCATGGTCCACGCCATCCGCATCCATCGCACCGGCGGTCCCGAGGTCATGCGCTGGGAGGAGATCGAGCCCGGCGAGCCCGGTCCCGGACAGGTGCGGGTGCGGCATACCGCGATCGGGCTGAACTACATCGACACCTATCACCGGACCGGCCTCTATCCCCTGCCGCTGCCCGCGGTGCTCGGGATGGAGGCGGCCGGCGTGGTCACCGCCATCGGCCCGGACGTGACCGAGGTCGGGGCAGGCGACCGCGTCGCCTATGCCTCGCCGGTCGGCGCCTATGCCGAGGAACGTCTGATCCCGGCCGACCGGCTGGTGCCCCTGCCGCCGGACATCGCCGACGATCAGGCCGCCGCCATGATGCTGCAGGGCATGACGGCGCAATACCTGCTGCGCAGCACCTATCCGGTCCAGCCGGGCCAGACCATTCTGATTCACGCCGCGGCCGGTGGCGTCGGGCTGATCGCCTGCCAATGGGCCAGGCATCTCGGGGTCACGGTGATCGGCACGGTGGGATCGGACGACAAGGCCGAGCTCGCCCGCGCCCATGGCTGCGACCACCCGATCGTCTATACCCGAGAGAATTTCCACGACCGGGTGCTGGACATCACCGGCGGCGCCAAGGTGCCGGTGGTCTATGACAGCGTCGGCAAGACCACCTTCCAGGGCTCGCTCGACTGTCTCCGCCCGCGCGGCATGCTGGTCCTGTTCGGCCAGTCCTCCGGCCCCGTGCCGCCCTTCGATCTCGGCCAGCTTGCGGCCAAGGGCTCGCTCTACATCACCCGCCCGACCCTGATGACCTATACCGCGAGCCGCGCCGACCTGCTGGCCAGCGCCGGCGAGCTGTTCGAGGTCGTGCGCTCCGGCGCCGTCCGGATCGCCGCGCGCCAGACCTTTGCGCTGAAGGATGCGGCGGAAGCCCACCGGGCGCTGGAGGCCCGGCAGACCACCGGGGCGACGCTTCTGCTCCCCTGACCGATACACATCCTGATTTGATCCACATGCGTCAACTTGACGATGCTCCCGACCGCACGCCCAGGGGAATCGCTTCAGGTTAACGTGCCGGAGTGTCGGATGAGTTTTTCGAGAT
>CAZTNV010000310.1:0-4982 GCA_964615535.1 uncultured Mycobacteriaceae bacterium
GCGATGTCCTCCTGCAGATCGCGGTCGAGCGGCTGCAGCGCCGCTACAATCTGCCGGTCAAGGGCCGCCGGCCGGACGTGCCGTATCGCGAGACGATTCGCAAGGGCACGGCGCAGCACGCCCGGTTCAAGCGCCAGACCGGCGGCCACGGCCAGTTTGCCGATGTCCGCATCGACATCAAGCCGCTGCCGCGCGGTACCGGCTTCCAGTTCGCCGAGAGCATCGTCGGCGGCGCCGTGCCGCGGCAGTACATTCCCGGCGTCGAGGCCGGGGTGCGCGACTATCTCCGCCAGGGGCCGCTGGGCTTCCCCGTGGTCGATGTCGCGGTCACCCTGACCGACGGCCAGTTCCACACCGTCGACAGCTCGGACATGGCGTTCCGCACCGCCGCCCGCATGGCGATGACCGAGGGCATGGCAAAATGCGACCCGGTGCTGCTCGAGCCGATCTTCGAGGTGACCATCGCGGTGCCGACCGAATACACGCCGAAGGCACAGCGCATCCTCAGTTCCAGGCGCGGCCAGATTCTGGGGTTCGACGGCCGCCCCGGCTGGTCCGGCTGGGACGAGGTCAAGGCCTATCTGCCCCAGTCCGAGCTGCACGACCTGATCATCGAGCTGCGCTCGCTCACCCTGGGCGTCGGCAGCTATACCGCCAGATTCGACCACCTGTCGGAGCTGAGCGGCCGCGAGGCCGAACGGGTGATCGAAATCCGGCAGTCGGCGGTTGCGGCACAATGAAAGCAGGCCGCGCGCGCCCGGCGGCCCGCCTTCGGGCGCCTCTCGCGAACCGCCCAGCCACGTGGTTCCGGGCGTAGAATCGTTAAATATTGAACCGTTAAGTTCTCGTCATCCGGTTTCGAAAGAGTGGCTTTCCCGGACGGATCTGGTTAGGGTCCTGTTCGAACTCGGCCGGGGAGTCGGGGCATCTGCCGCGACGCCCCGGTCGGAACATGCGCCGGGTCCGCGGAGAACGAGCCAGTCCGTTGAGGCGAGTCGACACCCAACAATCCGTTACATGCCGCGAGCCTTTTGCCGACGGAACCCCGCGTCGCAGCCCTCGCAACCGCCATGCCTGGGCAACCGCTCGACACGCAACGATTCGACGGAGCGATCGGTGGGCACCGCACCGCCGGTCGGGAGCTTGGACCAGAATCGCCAGACTCAAAGGAACCTGGGGCCTTGGTATCGATTGTGCCAGGGTTGGGGCAACTGCCGCAGATCCGTCCGCGGTTCGACCGAAACCGAAGCAGAGACCGGAACAGCGCACGCCGCGGCACAAGGACTGAGATTTCCCGGCCCGAGTCAGTGTACGGTCGGCGGCTGAAAAGCCGCAGGACCGGCCTTTCGGAACACACACGGCCCCTGCCGCGACCGGCAGGCGCAGAACGGATGAACGGCAGTTGGAACGACCGGATGAGTGAGATTGCACATTTCCTGATAAATGCTGCCTTGGCAGCATCGCTCTTGGTGCTCTGCGTTTTGTCGCTCAATCTGATCTGGATTTTCACGCTGCATCTGCGTTATCGAGCGCGCGGCTTGATGGCCGAGCAGGCACTCTCGTCCGGTCCGCTGGCAACGGAGGCCGGCCTGCCCACGGTGGTCGTTCAGATCCCGACCTTCAATGAACGCCATGTCGTGCGTCGGGCGGTCGAGGCGGCGGCGCGGCTGGACTGGCCGCGCGACCGGTTGCGCATTCAACTGGTCGATGATTCGACCGACGACACCACCGAGATCGGCCGGCTGGCAATCGAGGATTTGCGGCGCCAGGGTTTCAATGCCGAGCTGTTGCATCGAACCAATCGTGTCGGCTTCAAGGCCGGAGCGCTCCAGGCCGCGCTCGGCCAGGACGCCAGCGAATACGTCGCGATCTTCGACGCCGATTTCATCCCGCCGCCTGACGTCTTGCGCCGCTGCATCCGGCCGATGCTGGGCGATCCGACCATCGCCTTCGCCCAGGCGCGGTGGGAGCACGTCAATGCCGACCAGAACCTGCTGACCCGGGTGCAGGCTCTGATGCTGGATGCCCATTTTGCGGTCGAGCAGACGGCGCGGTCATGGTCGGGATTGCCGATGCCGTTCAACGGCACCTGCGGCGTCTGGCGCCGGGCGGCGATCGACGACGCCGGCGGCTGGCATGCCGACACCTTGACCGAGGATCTCGATCTCAGTTACCGCGCCTATCTGCGCGGCTGGCGCGGACAGTTCATGTCGGCGGTGGCGGTGCCGGGCGAACTGCCCGACAACATTCCCGCCTGGCGGGTCCAGCAGTTCCGGTGGAACAAGGGCTTCGCCCAGGTCGCGCGGAAGCTGCTGCCGACCATCTGGCGCACGAAGATGCCCTGGCATCGCAAGGTGCTGGTGACCTGCCATCTGTGCCAGTGCAGCTTCTACCCGCTGGCCGCCGTCGCGCTGGTCGGCACGCTGGTCAGCCTGTTCACCCATTCGGTGCAGCCGCCGCTGGTCGTCGCGCTGGGCGTGTCGGCTGCGGTGATGGGCGTCGGATCATCCCTGCTCATGATTCTGACCGGCCAGTTGCGCCTGCGCCGCACCCGGCCTCTGGCCTTTGCCTCCGGATTCCTGGCGGTGGTCGCGCTCAACAGCGGCCTCGGCCTGTCGAACGGCCGGGGTGTGGTCGAGGGCGTGGCGGGCCGGATCTCGGGCTTCGTGCGCACTCCGAAAAAGGGCAATGCGGCCAAGCCCGGCTATCGGGCCGGCGGTCCCACCGGGCTGCCGGAACTGATCATCGGCCTTCTGGCGCTCGCCGCCCTGTCGCTGCGGCCGGCGTGGTTTTCCCCGTTCCTTGCCGTGTCGATCATCGGCTATCTCACGATCGGCTGGATGTCGCTGCAAAGCCGCCTGGTCGACCAGATCCCCGGCCTGCGCTGGCCCGCGGCCCTGACCGGCCGGCGTCCCGATGCCGCCGTCGAGCCCGCAGGTGAACGCCCGGCCGGCAATCTGCCGGGATAGCCGGCACGCCTGCCATGCGGACGTCGCCGGGTTCGAAAACGCTCTGCAAGCGCGCTAGGGATCGGCGGTCCGGGCCCCCTATACTCCGGTCATGCTGACCACCGCCGCCGAAGCTCCCCGCATTCTGTTGCCCCGGACCGATGCTCTGGCTCTGGGCGCGCGCGGCGGGGTGCTGGTGACGCCGGAGGGGGAGATCTGCGAGCTCGATCCGTGGACCTTGGCGGCCCGGCTCGACGGGCCGCCGCCGCTGGTCTGTCATGCCCGGTCGGTGGCGCGCAAGGCCGGGCGGGATACGCTCGCGGCCTACGATCTGCTGGAGCTGTTCGCCTTCGTCCACCCGGCGCGGTTCTGCCGCCCGACCCCGCGCGGTCTGGCCGAGGCGCTCGACCTGCCGGCGCCCGATACGCCGGCCGAGGCCGCCCTGACCCTGCCTCGTGCGGCCCGGCGCCTGCTGGGCGATCTGGGCGATCCGGCGCGCGCCGACGCCTCCGATCCGGTGGCGATCGCCTGGGTGATGGGCCGGGCCGGCTGGCTGTGGACGCCCTTGGTGCTGGCCGCGCTCGGCCATCCGCATGGCCCGACCGACCGCGACTCCGACCGCGCGCTTCAGGTCTGGCACCGGCTGAAAGAGTTCAGCGGCGATGCGCCGGCGCCGCCGCCCGGCCCGCACCCGGTCGACCCGGCCGACGCCCGCCGCCGGCTGGCCCAGTTGCTGCGCGCCGGCGGCCGCAACGCCGAGCCGCGCCCCCAGCAATCCGATTACGCCAGCGCGGTCACCGGCGCGTTCGTGCCGCGCGCCGAGCCCGATGCCCCCAATCTGGTCCTGGCCGAGGCCGGCACCGGCGTCGGCAAGACGCTCGGTTATCTCGCCCCGGCGACGCTGTGGGCGGAAAAGAACAAGGCGCCGGTATGGATCTCGACCTATACCCGCAACCTCCAGCACCAGATCGACCGCGAACTCGACCGGCTGCACGACGACCCGGCGTTCAAGGCCCGCAAGGTCGTGCTGCGCAAGGGCCGGGAGAACTATCTCTGCCTGTTGAACCTGGAGGAAGCCAGCCGCGTCCTGACCATGCAGCCGCAGCACGGCATCGCGCTGGGCCTGATGGCGCGGTGGACCGCGGCGACCCGCGACGGCGACATGACCGGCGGCGACTTCCCCGGCTGGCTGGCCGATCTGGTCGGACGCGGGCGGAGTCTGGGGCTGGCCGACCGGCGCGGCGAGTGCATCCATTCGGCCTGCCCGCATTACACGAGGTGCTTCATCGAGCGCAGCGTCCGGCGGGCGCGGCGTGCCGAGATCGTGATCGCCAACCACGCCCTGGTGATGATCCAGGCGGCCCTGGGCGGGGTCGACGACACCTATCTGCCGACCCGCTACGTGTTCGACGAGGGCCACCATCTGTTCGACGCCGCGGATTCCGCCTTCGCCGGCCATCTGACCGGGCTGGAGGCGGCGGAGTTGCGCCGCTGGGTGGTCGGCGCCGAAATCGGCAAGCGCAGCCGCGCCCGCGGCCTCAAGCGCCGGATCGAAGGGCTGCTGGGCGAGGACAGCGAGGCCTGGAAAGAGGTCGAAGCGGCCGACCGTGCCGCCCGCGCGCTGCCCGGCGAGGGCTGGGCCGGGCGGCTGGCCCCCGCTTTCGCGGGGACCGATCCGCTCGGCCTGTCGGGGCCGGTCGGGCCGACCGAACTCTTCCTCGCCCTGGTCCGCCGGCAGGTCTATGCCCGCGCCGCGGGCGGCGACGGACCCTACAGCCTGGAGACCGAGGCGACCCTGCCGGTCGATGGGCTGGTCGAGGCGGCAGCCCGGCTGGATGCCGCGCTCGACCGGCTGCAACGGCCGCTGCTGGCGGTGGGAGCGGCGCTGCGCGCCCGGCTGGACGACGAGTCCGACCGGCTCGACACGGCGGCCCGTCAGCGGCTGGACGCCCTGGCCCGCGCGCTCGACCGGCGCGGCCGGGTGGAGATCGGCGGCTGGCGCGCCATGCTGGCCACGCTCGGCCACGATACCCC
>CAZTNV010000311.1:0-4973 GCA_964615535.1 uncultured Mycobacteriaceae bacterium
AGATAGGGATCGAGCTTGCGCAGCCGGACCCGAAATCCCCGGGTCTGGAGCAGCGCGCCCAGGGCCGCCGCGGCCAGACCCTTGCCCAGGGACGACACCACGCCGCCGGTAATGAAGATGTACCGCGTCATGGACCTGTACCCTACCTCAAGCCCGACCCTGATATCAAAGAAACCCGGCACGCCGAAGGACTCGGACACTGCCGGGTTAGGAAAGATACCACCGTTTTGATTAATCAATTGCCGAGCGGCACGCCGCCGGACCGGTTTTCGGGCATCCGGCTTTCGGAAGGTAGATTTTCGGGCAAGGGCGCTCCCGGAGCCGGCGCGGTGGCGGCGGGCGGTACCGCATCGATCATCGGCCCGCGATCCTGATCATGGGTGCCGGCGAAAATCGCCAGCACCATGCTGGTCATCATGAAACACGCTGCCAGGATCGAGGTCGTTCGGGTCAGCAGGTTGGCGGTGCCGCGCACCGACATCATCGAGCCGAGCCCGCCCGAACTGCTGCCGATGCCGAGCCCGCCGCCTTCGCTGCGCTGGACCAGCACCACGCCGACCAGGGCCACCGCGATCAGGAGATGGATCACGAGGAGAATCTGTTCCAAATCCGCACTCCGCCGAACCGGGCCGCCCGCCACGCCACGCCGTTACACGCTGCTGCGGGTCGCTACACGCTGCTTTGGCCGATCAGCCAGAAATCATCGGCCTTGAGGCTGGCCCCGCCGACCAGGGCGCCATCGACATTCGGCACGGCCATCAGTTCGCCGGCATTCGAGCCCTTCACCGAACCGCCGTAGAGAATGCGCACGGCTTCGGCGCTGGCAACCTTCCGCGACAATTCGGCACGGATATGGGCGTGCATTTCGGCGACGTCGGCGGTGGTCGGCGTGCGGCCGGTCCCGATCGCCCAGACCGGCTCGTAGGCGATCACGGTGTTGTCGGAGGTGGCCGAGTCCGGCACCGAACCGGCGATCTGGCGCGAGCAGACCGTCAGCGCCTGGCCATCGACGCGCTCCGCCTCGGTCTCGCCGATGCAGATGATCGCGACCAGCCCGGCGCGGTGGGCCGCCGCCGCCTTCTCCGCCACCACCAGATCGATCTCGCCATGATTTTGGCGGCGTTCGGAATGGCCGACGATGACATGGCTGCAGCCGAGATCGGCCAGCATTTCCGCGGCGACGTCGCCGGTATGCGCGCCGCTCGCCGCCGGATGACAATCCTGGCCGCCGAGCAGGACGCCGCTGTTGGCGATCACCTCCCCAACCGTACTGATCAGCGTGGCCGGCGGGCAGAGCAGCATGTCGAATTGCGGCTCGGACTGCTCGGCATAGCGCAGCGCCAGATCGCGGGCCAATGCCACGCCCCCGGCCTTCAGGCAGTTCATCTTCCAGTTCCCGGCGATCAGCTTCCGCAGCATGGCAAGCGTTTCCTTGTGTCCGTTTGTCTGTGGCGGTGCGGGTCGGCGCCCTCCGCTGCGTTGTTTACGCTTTCGATCGGCGCTCCCGCAATACGAAAGCCGGCCGGCCGGCGTTTTCGGGCGTTTTCGGGCCGGCGGCACGGGGCCCGACCGGACGCCCCGCGCGGTCTGGACTTGGCTCCGGTCTGGACTTCGCCCCGGTCTGGACTTGGGCCCGGTGCGGACCGATATCCGGGTCGGCGGGGCGGCGCCGGGGATCGGGTGCCAATCCTGTTGCCGGTGCCCGCCCCGGCTTCTAGTATCCGGCGCGCGGTCCAGTCCGGCCCGGAAACGGCCGATGCGGTTCCGCACAATCGGCCGGGGACGCTGCCCGCCGGCCGCCCAGCGCAACCAACCGATCGCCGAGACCCATGCTACAGGCCATCCGCGGCAAAGTCGGCTCCTGGATCGTCAAGGTCCTGTTCGCCTTCCTGATCATCAGCTTTGGTGTCTGGGGCATCGGCGACGTTTTCCAGGACCAGGGACCGCGCCAGACCATCGCCTCGGTCGGCGATACCGAGATCACCGCCGAAACCGTGCAGCGCAGCCTGGGGCTCCAGGTCGACCGGCTGCGCCAGATCCTCGGACCGGAGTTCGATACCGCCGCGGCGGTCCGGATCGGGCTGCTGGATCAGGTGGTCAACGATCTGGTGACCGGCGCGCTGCTCGACCGGCAGGCGGCGGGGCTCGGCATCGTGCCGCCGGATGCGCTGATCGCCGACCAGATCCGCCAGCAGGAGGCGTTCCGGAATCCGCTGACCGGCCAGTTCGACCGCCAGCAGTTTCTGGCCCTGCTGGCGCAGAACAATCTCACCGAGGCCGGGTTCGTCGAGCAGGTCCGGCAGGGCTTCGGGCGGCAGATCGTGGCCGACGCGATCACCGGCGGGGTCGAGGCGCCGGCGGTTCTGGCCGACCGGCTGTTCCGGTTTCGCCGGGAAACCCGTACCGCCGATATCGTCACCATCGCCGCGGACCGGATCGCCGGCATTCCGGTACCGACCGAAGAAGACCTCGCCGCCTATTACCAGCAGCACAGCCAGGCCTTCATGGCGCCGGAATACCGCCGGCTGAGCGTGGTCGGGCTGAGCGCGGCGGCGCTGGCGAATCGGCTGTCGATTCCGGAGCCCGAGCTGCGCGACGCCTATCAGGCGCGGCTCGACCAGTATCGCACGCCCGAGCGGCGCCGTTTCGATCAGGTCGTGCTCGGCCGCGACCAGCAGGAACTCGCCACCCGGATCGCCGAAGCCGCGCGCGGCGGCGGCGGCGACCTGCACGATGCGGTGAGCAGCCTGGGCGCCAGCCCCGCGGTGATTCCGCTCGACTGGACCACCGCGGCCGAAATGCTGCCCGCCGAACTTGGGCAGGCCGGGTTCGCCCTGCCCGAAGGCGGCGTCAGCGCACCGGTGCAGAGCCCGTTCGGCTGGCATGTGCTGGCCGTCACCGAAATCCGGCCGGCCAGCCAGCGCGGCTTCGAAGAGGTGCGCGGCGAGCTGGAGACCGCGCTGAAACTGGAACGGGCGTACGACCAGCTTGCCGACGAGGCCAACCAGTTCGATGAAATCCTGGCGGGCGGCGCGGCGCTGGAAGATGCCGCGGAACGGATCGGGCTGGCCCCGGTGCAGACCCCGCCGGTGGCGCAGGATGGCGCCACCCAGGGCGACGCGCCGATGCCCGCCATACCGTCGCCGGAGCGGGTCCGGGCGGTCGCCTTCGGCCTGCCCGAAGGCAGCGAGAGCCATCTGGTGGAAACGCCCGAGGGGGACTTCTTCGTCGTCCGCGTCGACGCCGTCGTCCCGCCCGCGCTTCGCCCGCTGCCCGAGGTGCGCGATCAGGTGACCGCCGCCTGGACCGCCGAACGGCGCGCGGAGGCCGCCGGTACCCTGGCGGAGACCGTGGCCGAGCGGCTGCGTGCCGGGGAGCCCGCCGAACAGGTCGCCGGGTCGATCGAGGGTGCTGCCGCCGGCATCACCCCGGCCCTGCAGCGCGACGGCAGCAACCGCGACGATCTGCCGACCGGCCTGATCAACGGGCTGTTCGGCCTGACCATCGGTGAGGTCACGATCGCCCCGGCCGGTGCCGGAGGCGGCCAGATCGTCGCGCGGCTGACCGGAATCGACGCGGCCGCGCCGCCGCCCGAGGGGGTGGCCGAAGCGGCCGATCCGGCCGCCGCCGCGCTGGCCCGCATCCGGAGCGAGACCGCGCAGACCCTCTCGACCGATCTGGTGGTGCAGTTCGCCGATGCGCTGCGCGCCCGCTACGGGGTCGAGATCGACCGCGACGCCCTGGCCCGGCTGGCCGAGCGGAGCGGCGCATGACCGTCGCCGCCGCCGACCCGGCGTTCGAGAGCTTTGCCGCCGCCTATGGCGAGGGCCGGCCCCAGGTGCTGACCCGCACCCTGGTCGCCGATCTGGAAACGCCGGTCTCGGCCATGCTCAAGCTGGCCGACGGCAAACCCAACAGCTTCCTGTTCGAATCGGTCGAGGGCGGCACCACCATCGGCCGGTATTCCTTCATCGGGCTGAAGCCGGACCTGATCTGGCGCTGTCGCGGCGGCATGGCGGAGATCAACCGCCACGCCCGCGCCGACCTTGCCGCGTTCGAGCCGGAGGCGCTGCCGCCGCTCGACAGCCTGCGCGCGCTGATCGCCGAGAGCCGGATCGACCTGCCGCCCGGTCTGGCGCCGATGGCGGCCGGGCTGTTCGGCTATCTGGGCTACGACATGGTTCGGCAGATGGAGCGGCTGCCCGACGCCAATCCGGACCTGCTGGGCGTGCCGGAGAGCGTGCTGCTGCGCCCGACCATCGTCGCGGTGTTCGACAAGGTCCGCGACGAGGTGACCATCGTCACCCCGGTGCGGCCCCAGGCCGGGATCAGCGCCCTGGCCGCGCACGAACAGGCCCAGGAGCGGCTGGCCGATGCGGTGGCCGATTTCGAGCGCTCCCTGCCCTGGCGCCGCGAACCCGCCGCGACCATTGCCGAAGCGCTGCCCGAGCCGGTGTCCAACACCACCCGCGAGGGCTATCACGCCATGGTCGAGCGGGCCAAGGACTACATCGCGGCCGGCGACATCTTCCAGGTGGTGCCGTCGCAGCGCTTCACCGTGCCGTTCCGCCTGCCGCCGTTCAGCCTGTACCGCAGCCTGCGCCGGCTGAACCCCTCGCCCTTCCTGTTCTTTCTGGATTTCGGCGAGTTCGGCGTGGTGGGGTCGAGTCCCGAAATCCTGGTGCGGCTGCGCGGCGACGAGGTGACCATCCGGCCGATCGCCGGCACCCGGCCGCGCGGCGCCACCCCGGCGGAGGACCGGGCGCTGCGCGAGGAGCTGCTGGCCGATCCCAAGGAGCGGGCCGAGCACCTGATGCTGCTCGATCTCGGCCGCAACGATGTCGGCCGGGTGGCGGCGATCGGCTCTGTACGGGTGACCGAGCGGTTCGTGGTGGAGACCTACTCCCACGTCATGCACATCGTGTCGAACGTGACCGGCCGGCTGGCGGCGGGCCGCGACGCGGTCGATGCGC
>CAZTNV010000312.1:0-509 GCA_964615535.1 uncultured Mycobacteriaceae bacterium
AGGATCTGGCCGAGGCAGTTGTTGATCTTGTGGGAGCCGGTGTGGTTCAGCTCCTCGCGCTTCATGTAGACCTTGGCACCGCCGAAATGCGCGGTCAGCCGTTCGGCAAGGAACAGCGGGCTGGGCCGCCCGGCATAGTGCTCCAGATAGTGCTTGAGTTCCGCGGTGAAGGCCGGGTCTTGCCGCGCCCTGGCATAGGCCCGCTCCACCGACAGAATCAGGGGCATCAGGGTTTCGGCCACGAACCGGCCGCCGTAACGGCCGAAATGGCCGTTCTCGTCCGGGCCCGCACGATAGGTGTTGGGCGGCGTCTTGGGCAGGGGCATCGCGGTCAAGGCGGTTCAGCCTCCGGCAGGAACACGTCATTCATTATCATAATCGCATCGGCATCGCCCAGTGACCATAGCCGCCTGCACGAAGGCTCACAACAGCGCACCACCGGACGCTGGGTTGCGGAATCGACATTGGCAGGCGGATCGGGCACGCCGCAGACGCGCGCGACCCTACCC
>CAZTNV010000312.1:519-4967 GCA_964615535.1 uncultured Mycobacteriaceae bacterium
CGGATCGGGGCAAAACGATGGCGGGCACGATCGGGCCGATTGCGGGCCTCGGGCGGAGCCGGCTATCCCGCCCCGGCGCGCCGCCGCTCGGCATAGAGCTGGTGAAAGGTCTTGCCTTCCGGAGCCGGCATGTCGCGGCCCTTGGTCCAGCCGCCGGCCATGGGCAGGGAGCGGAACCGGCCGGATTTGCGGCCGAGCCTTCCCAGCAGGCCGGCGGCCATCCGCGCGCCCAGCCGGTACAGCGCCGGGCGGCGGGCGAACCACGCCCAGAATTGCATGCCGTAGCGGAAGGCCGGGGGCGACAGCCGGGCCTCGAACTCCTTGTCGCGCCAGTGATGCATGATCCTGGGCAGCGGGATCTTCATCGGGCAGACCTCTTCGCAGCGCCCGCAGAAGGTCGAGGCGTTGGGCAGGTGGTGCGCCTCCTTAACCCCGATCAGGGCCGGGTCGAGCGCCGCGCCGATCGGCCCCGGCACCACCCAGCCATAGGCATGGCCGCCGATCGCCGCATAGATCGGGCAGTGATTGATGCAGGCGCCGCAGCGGATGCAGCGCAGCGCCTCCTCCGCCGGGGTGCCGATCATGGCGCTGCGGCCGTTGTCCACGATCACCACGTGGAACTGCTCCGGCCCGTCCAGATCGCCCGGCCGCTTCGGCCCGGTGGAGAAGGTGGTGTAGGTGCTGAACTCCTGCCCGGTCGCCGAGCGCGCCAGCAGGCGCAGAATGGAAAAGGCGTCCTCCACCGTCGGCACGATCTTTTCGATCGAGGCGACCACGACATGGATGCGGGGCAGGTTCTGGGTCAGATCGCCATTGCCCTCATTGGTCACGATCACGGTCGACCCGGTCTCGGCGATCAGGAAATTGGCACCGGTGATGCCGACATCGGCAGCCACGAATTTCTGCCGCAGCACCGACCGCGCCTCGTCGCACAGCGCCCGCGCGGTGTCGAGCTTGCGCCCGGCATCGAATTGGGGGTGGTTGGCGAAGAACGCCTCCGCGACCTGCTCCTTGTTGAGATGAATCGCCGGGGCGATGATGTGGCTGGGCAATTCGTGGCGGAGCTGGATGATGTATTCGCCCAGATCGGTCTCGATCGGGATCAGGCCATTGGCCTCCAGGAACGGGTTGAGCCCGATCTCCTCGCCGACCATCGACTTGCCCTTGGTCACGGTGCGGGCACCGGCGGCGCGGCAGATCGCGAGCACCGCCTGATTGGCCTCGTCGGCCGTGCGCGCCCAATGGACATGGCCGCCCTGCCCGGTGACCTGCTGCTCGAAGCGTTCCAGATAGAAATCGAGATGGGCCAGGACATGGGTCTTGATCGCCTTGCCCTGCTCGCGCAGGTCCTGCCATTCCGGCAGACGGTCCACCGCGACGCGGCGGCGGTCCTGGAAGCCCGGCTTCATCCGCAGCAGGGCGTTGCGGAGTTCGGGATCGTCGAGCGCCTTGCGGGCGTTCTCGATGAAGGCATGGGCGGTCGGCTGATGCATGGTCGTCGGTCTCCCCATCCCTGTCCTGAGCAGAGGTCGAAAGCAGGTCCGCGAGGCTAGCGGCGGCCGGGACCGGCGGGCTCGCCGATCGGCGGCGTCTCGCCGGTCATGCCGGCCAGCACCTCGGCGATGTGGCGCGCGGTCACCGGCGACCCATCGCGCTTGAGCCGGCCGGCCATGTTGAGCAGGCATCCCATATCCCCGGCCAGCAGGGTGTCGGCCCCGGTGGCGGCGATATCGGCGGCCTTGTCGGCCACCATCTTGGTCGAGATGTCGGGGTACTTGACGCAGAAGGTGCCGCCGAAGCCGCAACACACCTCGGCATCGGGCAGTTCGACCAGTTCCAGCCCCTGTACGCTGGCCAGCAGGGTGCGCGGCTGGTGCTTGACGCCCATCTCGCGCAGGCCCGAGCAACTGTCGTGATAGGTGATCCGGGCCGGGAAGGCGGCGCCCTCGATCCGGGTCAGGCCGCGGACATCGACCAGGAACGAGATCAGCTCGTGCGTGCGTTCGGCCAGATGGCGGGCGCGCGGCGCCCAGGCCGGGTCGTCCTCGAACAGGCGAGGATAATGCACCCGGATCATCCCGGCGCAGGAGCCGGACGGGGCGACCAGGTAATCGTAGCCCTCGAAGGCCTCGATCACCTGTCGCGCGATCGCCAGGGCATCGGGCCGGTCGCCGGAATTGTAGGCCGGCTGGCCGCAGCAGGTCTGGTTCACCGGCACCTCGACCGTGCAGCCGGCGCGTTCGAGCAGATCGATCGCCGCAAAGCCCACGGTCGGCCGGAACAGATCGACCAGACAGGTGACGAACAGCCCGACGCGCGCCGGCTGCCCGTCCGGCGGCCGTTGCAACCCGCTTGCAGTAATCGACGCCATCCCGGACCCCCCCTGAGCCGTCGCTTCGATATGACAGCATTATCTGGAAGATGATCCTGACGGGCAATACCAGTGCTGGCAAGCCCATCCTGCAGCCCGAGGACGACCGGTCGCGGCGGCATGCGACCGCAGGACGCCGTGACGACGGCGGGCGCGCGTCGGACCCGGCGCCACCCGCGATCAGGCATATCCCGATCGCGCAGCACGGCGCGACAGGACAGCACGGCGCGGCAGGGACGGGGGTGTCGCGGGGAGCGCCCCCGCCGCTCAGTTCGGCGTGCGGGTTTCGACCAGCAGCCAGTTGGGACTGGCGCTCTTGGTATTGCGGGCGAAGGTCCAGATGTCGACAATCTCAGTGGTCGTGTTCGGGTCGCCGTCGATCACCGCGCCCTGATCGTCACGGGTCACGTTGATCTGGTCGGATACGAACTTGACGGCGATGAATGCGGTGCGTCCGTCCAGCCGCGCCTCGATCAGGTCGGCCTGCTTGACGCGCTCGACCTGGGTTTCGTGGATCTCACCACGTGCCATGCGCGAGCGAATCGCGTCGCTGAAGTCGTCATACAGATCGTCGCTCACCAGCGGCCGGAGCGTTGCGGTATCGCCCCTTGCGAACGCCTCGACGATCATGCCGAACGCGACCTGAGCGCCCTGTTCAAACGCCGCCGCGTCGAATCTGGGATCGGCCGAGCGGATCTCCGCGAGACCGGCCGCAAGGCTGCCCGGCTCGCCGAAGGCCGGCTCGCCGAGGGCCGATTCGCGATCCTCGATGCGCAAACGCTCGGGCAACGGGATCACATTGTCACCACCCGCCGGTTCGCGGCCCTGTTGACCGGCGCCCTCCTGGCCGCGCGTCGCAAACGGGTTGGGGCGCTGGCGTTCCTCGCCCGTTCGCCTGCCCAATACGCTGCGCAGGCGGTAGATCAGGAAGGCCGCGATCATGGCGAAAATCACGATGTCGATGAAGTACACGCCCCCGCTCATCGGCTGATGCTCGATCTTTTGTGAATGCGGCCCTCCGAGCCTGGCCCCGAGCGAGACTGGCCCATAGACCGGCTCGGACTCGCTCGCGGACTCTCAACTCAGAATTCCCGGCCCACTCCGGCAGGATCGCGATCCTGCACCGGCTTCGGACTCCGTTGCTCCGTGCCCCGGCCTGCCTCTGACAGTTCAAGACATAGGGGGTCGGCGGGGAAAGGGCAAGAAAAAGCCGCGTTGCGAAGCTCGGGCCGCGGCACGGTGCCTCGGTTGCAGCCCCCGGGCGGCCCCGGTGCCGTCGTTGTGCCGCGGAGCGTTCCATGCTAGCCAACCAGCAACGGCGCGCGAACCCAGTCGGTTGCTGCGCCGCAAGCCAGGAGTCGATCCATGTCCGATGCGACATCCAATCCAAAGCCGACCGGCCAACCGGGCCCGGCCGGCGATGGCGCGGCGAAACCGCAGCCCGCCGCTCCCTCGATCCAGATCCTGATGCAGTACGTGAAGGATTTGTCGTTCGAGAATCCCAATGCGCCGCAGAGTCTGACGCCGGGCTCCGGATCGCCGCAGGTCGCGGTGAACATCGACGTCCGCACCGCGCCGGTCAACGAGACGATGTTCGAGGTGACGCTGAGCGTGCGGGGCGAAGCCAAACACAACGAGACCCAGGCGTTTCTGGTCGAACTGGCCTATGGCGGGCTGGTCAGCCTGACCGGGGTACCGCGCGAGCATATCCCCCCGGTGCTGCTGATCGATGTGCCGCATCTGCTGTTTCCGTTCGCGCGCGCGGTCATCGCCGAGGCGACTCGGAATGGCGGGTTTCCGCCGCTGCTGATCCAGCCGATCGATTTCGGCGACCTTTACCGCCGGCAGATGCAGGCGCAGGCGGCCCACCAGGCCGCCCAGCCCCAGACCCCGGCATCGCCGGCCAACTAGGACCGGCCCGCGAAGCAACGGCCGGCCGGTCCCGCGACCCGAAACTGGCCGGCCGGGAACTGGCCGGCTTGGAACTGGCCGGCCGGTGCGATCAGGCCGCCAGACGCAACGACAGCCGCTGCCAGACATCCTTCAGCGCCTCGACCAGCCGCGCCATTTGAAGATC
>CAZTNV010000313.1:0-4964 GCA_964615535.1 uncultured Mycobacteriaceae bacterium
CTGCGGCGCCGATCCGGTTCGGTTGCAGCACCTGCATTAGCTGGATAGGGAAATCTGCCGGGACGGATACTTCGCCCTCGGCGGCCGGCGCGACAAGGATCGTCGCGGAGGGTGTTCGCCGCTTGTGAAACCGCCTTCTCGGAAAATTTTCATACTCAGCCCTCACGCCCCGCCCCACCGGCCGGCGACCCGCAGCGCGGGACCGGCACAAACCGGGGCGAACGGCCATGGCAAGGATACGCTCCGCAAAACGCCGGGTAACATTATTGCCCTGCCGGACCCGAAGCCCTGCTTGCCATGGGGCGTGCGGTCCCGTACCACAGCGCGGCGTTCGCATTCCTGATCGGCAGCCGCCTTCATGACCTCGCTCACCGGCCAGCTTTCCCGCATCGTCGCCGAAATCTTTGCCGGGCAGGGGCTGCCCGGCGAGCTGGGCGCGGTGTCGCGGTCGAACCGGCCGGATCTCGGGCAGTTCCAGTGCAACGGCGCGCTGGCCGCCGCCAAACTGGCCAAACAGCCGCCGCGCCGGATCGCGGAGGCGGTCGCCGCCGCCCTGCGCGACGATCCGGTGTTCCGAACCGTGGATCTGGCCGGGCCGGGCTTCCTCAACCTGACGGTCACCGACGCATTCCTGGCCGAACAGGGCAACGCGCTGGCCGGCGATCCGCGCCTGGGCGTGCCGGCCAAAGACCCGGCGGAAACCATCGTGCTCGATTTCGGCGGGCCGAACATCGCCAAGCCGATGCATGTCGGGCATCTGCGCGCCTCGATCATCGGCGACGCCTTGCAGCGGCTGTTCCGCTTCGCGGGCGACCGGGTGGTGTCCGACGTGCACATGGGCGATTGGGGCCTGCCCATGGGCATGCTGATCAGCGAGATCGCCCGCCGCCGCCCCGATCTGCCCTATTTCGATCCGGCGCAGGACGGGCCCTGGCCGGCCGACTCGCCGGTCACCATGGCCGAGCTGGAGGAGCTGTATCCGGCCGCCGCCGCCGCCTGCAAGACCGACCCGGCGCGGCTGGAGGCGGCGCGCGCCGCCACCGCGGAGCTGCAGGCCGGCCGGCCGGGCTATCGCGCGCTGTGGCGGCATTTCATCGACGTGTCGGTGGCCGGCATGCGCCGCGATTTCGGCAGCCTGGGCGTGGCGTTCGATCTGTGGCTGGGCGAGGCCGACGTCAACGACGTGATCGGCCCGATGATCGAGGATCTGCGCGCCCGCGGCCTGACCGAGGAGAGCGAGGGCGCGCTGGTGGTGCGGGTGGCGCGGCCGGAGGACAAGGCCGATGTGCCGCCGCTGATCCTGCTGAAATCCGACGGCGGCGCGATGTACGGCACCACCGATCTGGCGACCATCATCGACCGCATCCGCCGGTTCGACCCCGACGCGATCCTCTACGTCGTCGATCAGCGCCAGCACCTGCATTTCGAACAGGTGTTCCGCGCCGCCCGGCTGGCCGGCCTGGCCGGCAGGGCCAGGCTGGAGCATATCGGCTTCGGCACCATGAACGGCCCGGACGGCAAGCCTTTCAAGACCCGTGCCGGCGGCGTGATGCGCCTGCAGGACCTGATCGCGATGGCGACCGAGCAGGCGCTGTTGCGGCTGGAAGAAGCCGGGCTGGCCGCCGGCTATCCCGAGGACGAACGCCGGACCATTGCGCGCCAGGTCGGCATCGCCGCGGTCAAGTTCGCCGACCTGTCGAATCACCGGAGTTCCAACTACATCTTCGATCTCGACCGGTTCACCCGGTTCGAGGGACGCACCGGCCCCTATCTGCAATACGCCGCGGTCAGGATCAAATCGCTGCTGCGCAAGGCCGAAGCCCAGGGCGACGGGCCCGGCGCGCTGCTGCCGCCGACCGGGGTCGAGCGCGAACTGATGCTCGCGCTGGGCCAGATGCCGGATGCCGTGGCCGGCGCCTATGACCAGCGGGCGCCCAACCTGCTGTGCGATTTCGCCCATGGGCTGGCGCAGGAGTTCAGCCGGTTCTACGGCGCCTGCCACATTTTGAGCGAGCCCGACCCGGCGCTGCGCGCCTCCCGGCTGGGCCTGGCGCGGGTCACGCTGGACCAGCTTTCCCTGCTGCTCGGCCTGCTCGGCATCGAGGTGCCGGACCGGATGTAAACCCGCGTCGCGGCGCCGGCGGGCTTGACAAACAAAGTTTCATTTGACGCGGCCGGCCCCGCCCAAGCCTATGGTTGCTTGCGCGGTGCCGTGATCCTCGATCCGTGCGGACAAGATTCCCCGGTCGAGCGACCGCGCGATGAACCCCAAGGGACACGCCCAGGTGGACTCCGTCGCCAAGACATCTTCCCTCATGCCCGGCCGGATTTCGATCGGCAGTCACGATGCGCTCGCCGGTGCCCTGTTCGCGGGGCTGGCCGGGCTGATCCTGCTGACCTTCCGCGATTACGGCGTGACCTGGGACGAACCGCTCCAGAACTGGTACGGCCAGCTCGTGCAGGCGCACTACCTATCCGGCGGCGCCGACGGCCGGGCGTTCCAGCTCAGCAATCTCTATTTGTACGGGGCGCTGTTCGACACCGCCGCCGCGGCGCTGAACCTGATCAGCCCGCTGGGCGAATATCACACGCGCCACCTGCTCAATGCCCTGGTCGGGCTGCTCGGCATCGCCGGGGTGTGGCGTCTGGCCGGCGATCTCGCCGGCCCGCGGGCGGGCCTGTTCGCCGCCGCCCTGCTCGCCCTGTGGCCCGACTATTACGGCCACATGTTCAACAACCCCAAGGACATACCCTTCGCGGTGGGGATGGTCTGGGCGGCGGTCTGGCTGGGCCGGGTGGCGCACCGGCTGCCGCGCCCGCGCCCGGCCGATTGCGCCCTGCTCGGGCTGGCCGCCGGACTCACCCTGGGGGTGCGGGTCGGCGCGGTGCTGATCTTCGTCTATCTCGCGGTGGTCCTGGCGGCTTATGCCGCGCTTCGCCTGGGCCAGGCGCGCGCGCTGCGGCCGGTGCTGGCCGATGCGGCGATCCTGGCGCCGCGGCTGGCGCTGACCGTGGCGATCGCCTATGCCGTGATGCTGCTGTGCTGGCCCTGGGCGCAGCAGGACCCGTTGGGTCATCCGATCGAGGCCCTGCGCATCTTTGCGCATTTCAACTGGATCGGGCCGGTGCCGGTCAATGGGCAGATTTACCCGTCCGACGACCTGCCGTGGTTCTATCTGCCCCTGTTCGTCGCGATCCGGGCGCCGGAACTGGTGCTGGCCGGTCTGACCGCGGGGCTCGGGCTGTGGCTGACCGTGCTGTGGCGCCCGGCGCGGCGCCGAACCCGGGTCGCGGCGCCGGCCGAGGCCATCGGGCGCCGGTTTCGGCTCGACCGGTTCGCGGCCCTGGTCGCGCTGGCCTTTCCCTTCGCCTACATCGTGCTGACCCGCCCGGTGATGTATGACGGCATGCGCCACGCGCTGTTCCTGGTGCCGCTGCTGGCGGCGTTCGCGGGGATCGGCTTCGACCGCCTGCTGACCGCGCTGGCGCGGCTGCCGGACGCGGTGCGCGGCGGGGCGCTGGCCCTCGGCACCGCCGCCCTGACCGTGCATCTCTGGGTCATGCTTTCGCTCCATCCCAACCAGTACGTCTATTTCAACGCGCTGGCCGGCGGGGTGGCGGGCGCCGCCGGGCGGTTCGACATCGATTACTGGGGCAACTCCTATGCCGAGGCGATCGCCCGGCTGGAAACCTACATCGCGACCGTCGACGGGCCGGAGGCGGCGAGGCGTCCCTATCGGGTGGCGGTCTGCGGGGCGCCCGAGGCGGCATCGGAAGCGCTGCCGGAGGGCTGGCTCGGCCTGCCCGAACCGGCGCCGGCCGATTTCTATCTGGTGCTGATGCGGCACGGCCTGCCCTGCCGGCCCCTGGCCGCGCCGATGGTCGTGGAAATCGTGCGCGACGGGGTGACGCTGAGCTATGTGCGCGACCTGCGCCCGGCCACGACGCCCGCCCGCTTGCATGGAGCGGTTGCGGCGACCGGCGAGCCGGGCCTTGACGACGATCTTGCCGCGGCGGCGCAAACCGCCTGGCCCTGCCCCGATTGCATCGGCGCGATGGCGATGGACCCGGCCGCGGTCGAGACCCGAACCCTGCGCCCGATCCTGGATTTCTGACGAGACCCGCGCTGACCGCCCCGCTCCGCCCGATCCGGGTGCTCGATCTCGAAGACGCCCTGGCCGCCGTCGCGGCGGCGGCCCGGTGCGGCGTCGCGCCGGTGCTGATCAGCGCGCCGGGCGCCGGTGTCCATGCCGGCGGACCGTGGTGGCGGGCGCTGATCGACACCGCGCTGGCGGCCTGCCCGACGCCGCCGGGCCCGGCGCCGCCGGTCGCCATTCTCGATTGCGCCGACCGGCCGGGCGCGGTGCTGGCGGCGCTGCGCGCCGGGGTCCGGCAACTCCGCTGCACCGCCGAGCCCGCCGCTATGGCGAAGCTCGACCTGATCGTCCGGGCCGAGGGCGCCGTCCTGTGGCCAGAGCCGGACGCCGTGCTGGAGCTGCGCGGCTGCCGCGATCGGCTCC
Organism: uncultured Mycobacteriaceae bacterium; assembly: GCA_964615535.1. Taxonomy (GTDB): domain Bacteria; phylum Pseudomonadota; class Alphaproteobacteria; order DSM-16000; family Inquilinaceae; genus CAZTNV01. Next base: position 4,521 of record CAZTNV010000313.1, read on the forward strand.
GATCCTGCGAGACATGGCTGATTCAAGGGGCCTGAACATGGCGGGATGGCCGGTGGCGCCTAGATTATCGATCATCGGGACACGTCCCAACCCGCTGGATCAGGGATAGACCCATGAGAATGACGCCCCGCGTAAAGAAGATTCTCTCGTGCTATGAGAGCGACAATCCGGGAACCAAGGCCAATCTGGCCCGCATTCTGATGCATGGCCGGCTGGGCGGCACCGGACGGATGGTCATCCTGCCGGTGGATCAGGGCTATGAGCACGGGCCGGCACGCAGCTTCGCCCCCAACCCGCCGGCCTACGATCCGCATTACCTGTACCAGTTGGCGATCGATGCCGGGCTGAACGCCTATGCCGCGCCGCTCGGCCCGCTGGAGGCCGGGGCGGATACCTTTGCCGGGCAGATCCCGACCATCCTGAAGCTGAACAGTTCCAACTCGC
>CAZTNV010000314.1:0-4927 GCA_964615535.1 uncultured Mycobacteriaceae bacterium
TGCGGCGCCGATCCGGTTCGGTTGCAGCACCTGCATTAGCTGGATAGGGAAACCCCACCATACCGGTCTTGGCGGCAAGCCGCTGCGCACGTTCGGTGAACAGCGAATAGACATCGAGGTCGCCACGCGCGATCAGCGGGTAGTGGCCGATGGTTCGCGCCACCCGGCTTGCGGCCTCCGCCCGCCGCACTGCCGTCAGGTAGTCCTGCGCCAGCGGATCGCCCCGGTCGACCAGATTGGCGATCAGCCGCTTGCGGTCCGCCGCCCGCTGGGCATAGGCGATCTCCGGCCGGCGCGCGGCGAACCATTCGATTTCCTGGAGCTTGATGCGGTCCCACGGCGGATTGCCGATGACCGCGTCGAAGCCTCCTTCAGGGCTGCGGCTTTCCCAGTCGCGCCACACGCCGGGGAAGGCCACCTCCCAATGCAAGAAGCGCTGCTCGTCGGCGAGCGCCCAGGCCTCCTCCAGGAGGGCGAGCAGCGTCCGGTAGGTCTCCCAGTCGCTCGGCCTGGCCCCGAGCAGGGATCCCTGTTCCGGCCGGGGTTCAGGCAGCAGACTCTCGGGCGGCGGGGCCAGCGGCGCCAGGGGCTGGTCGATGGCCGCGGCCACCCGCACCGGGTCGCCGAACTTGCCGTCGAACAGCGCCTGCACGGCAGCATCGCCCAGCCGGTCGAGCCAGCGTAGCGCGTGGACCACGGACAGAAACCGGGCGAGCGGCCAAGTGTCCTCAACCACGCCGGCGAACGCCTCGCGCGAACGCTGGACCTCGGTTATGTCGCTGTCGGTGATCTCTTCCACGCGCTGCATGCCGCGGGCCGCCAGCTTGGCCTGCTGCACCGCCCCGCGCTGCAGCATCCCGCCGCGCGCCGCCAGCAGGTCTTCCACATCCATCACCCATTCGCCGAACAGGCTGTCGCCGCAGCGCAGATGATGATCGAGGAAGGACAGCGGCGCGCCGACCGTGAAGGTGTGCAGCCACAGCGACACCTTGGCCAGTTCCACCGCCATCGGGTTCTTGTCGACGCCGTAGATCACCCGCTTCAGGATGATGCGGCGGACGATCAACCGGTCTTCGAGTTGACGTTCATCCACCGTCCAGCCGCCAGCCCGCGCCTGATCGAGGATCTGCGCCCGAATCCGGGCGATGACGCCGGCCAAGGGCGTCACGTAGGCGGGCTCGGTCTCGGGCGCCTCGGCCGCCACGGTCGCGCGCGTGATCGCTTCCAGCGTGTGGTCGGCCAGGTAATCGACCAGCCGGACCAGGAAATGGCCGCTGCCCATCGCCGGGTCGCACACTTTCAAATCCAGGAACGCCGCCGCAGGATCGACCGCCTGCAACTGATCGCGGCGGTCGGCATGGGGGACGCGCCGCTCCCGCAGGTCGTGTGCCCTGGACCGGAAGCGCTCCACCCGCTCTTCGAGCAGCGGGCCGACGGTGCGGTCGATGATCAGGCGGACCAACTCCTCCGGCGTGTAGTAGCTGCCCGAGGCCTTCCGGGCGAACGGATTGAGCCGGATGCGGATCTCGCCGTCCTCCCGTACCAGGTCGAATTCCAGGAGTCTTTCGTAGATCGAGCCGAGCCGTTCGACGTCCAGATCGCGGTAATTGATGTAGAGCGGCAGGGTGGCGGCCCGCCGCCAGGACAACCGGTCGATCAGCGGCACCATCACCCGGTCGGGCAGGGCCGTGCGCTCCAGCATCGAATGGTCCGCGGGGTCGAACAGCCCGCCGTCGTAAGGCGGCAAACCAAGCCCCTGGTCGCCCTCGTTGATCGCCTGGAACAGGTTGCGAAGGTGCTGCCAGGCATTGGTGCGCCGGTCGGACAGGCGCGCCGGATCGCCGGCCCCGTCCCGGACCGCATCGCGCAGGGTGCGCAGGCTGTAGGGTCGATAAGCCGGGTGGCGCATCGGCAGCAGGTTGCGATCCTCGGCATACAGTACGAACAGCAGGCGGTAGAGCAACACCAGCGCCGCCTGCTTCACCTCGGCCAGGCAGGCGCGGTCGGGAGTCTCGGGCGCCGCCGGATCGTGGTCGATCAGCGCGCGGGCGAGCGGCGGGAACACGTGGTCGAAGACCACGTCGGAGAGATCCCTGGCGACCTCGGCCTTCCAGCGCTCCGCCTCGGTCAAGGCGGCCGCGTGGAAGCTCAGCCCGTCGTCGCCCGGCAGGAACGATTGCCGCCGGAACATCAGGACGAACACACGGCGCCAATGGCCGGCGTCCGGCTCGCCCTCGGCCGGCAGTTCGGGCTGGATGCCCGGGATTTCGAAGATCTCCGCAAGATCGAGGTCCAGGAACTCTTCCGACCGCGACCGGGCACCCTGCCAATAGAGCCGCCACCGGCGGCCATTGGTCAGGATGCCCCATTGGATCCTGCGTTCGGACTGGACCTCGGCGACCGACAGATAGCGCAGCATCTGGGTTGATGGTGCATTTTCCGGGTGCGGTCCACGGTCGGCGCGGTCGAGCGGCCGCTGCCAGCGCTTCACTTCGACGACCGCCACGCCTTCGCGATAGCGGTCGGTCTCTATCCCGACCCGATTGGCCCGATCCTTGGCCGCCTGGTCGGGGAACAGCAGCACGTCCGGCACGTCCGATCGGGAGCCGCGGCTCGCCCGCTGCTGTCCCAGGCGGTGTTCGAACCCCAGCGCGTCCAGGACCGGGAAGACTAGATCGTCCTCGGTCTGCCGTTCGTTGGGTGTCCCGTCGATCGGGAAGGCGGCGAAGCGCCGCCGGACGATTTCGGCAAACTCTTCGACCGAGGCATCGGAAAGCTCCTGCCATGCCGCCGTTTCGGCTATTCCGCGCTCCAGAAAATCACGGGTGAAGAGAAGGCCTTCTGCCATGGTCGGTCAATCGCCTGGGGAAAATGCCGTCACTCCGCGGCCACCACCGCCGGCTCGGACAGCGGCACCCGGTGGCGGGCCAGCATTTCGGCCTGGCGGGCGGCCATGACCGGCTCGTCGAAATCGGCGATCAGGTCGTTGAACAGACGGTACCAGTTGATCTCCGCCTTCAGGTGCAGGAACACCGAGCCGAGGCCGAGCGCGGCGCGGTCCATGAACACGAACTCGCGCGGCACCTCCACCCCGCCGACCCGGCGCAGCTCGCGTTGCACCTTCTCCGCGGTCTCCCGGCCATAGACGCCGTGACCGGCCTCGCCGATCCGGCGGGTCTTGTCGTCCAGGATCGGGCCGTAGATGAAGCTGGCCCACAGGTTCAGCACATCGACCAGCTCGGGGGTGAGATTGCGGAAGCCCCAGGTCCGGTAGGCATGGATCGCGTGGTCGCGATCGTCGTTCTGCAGGGCCCGGTACAGCTCGATCACGCCGCCGACGAAGGACGGCGGAAACACCCGGATGCAGCCGAAATCGAGCAGGTTGATGGTGTTGTCGGGGCGCACCGTGTAGTTGCCGAGATGCGGATCCCCATGGATCACGCCATAGCAGTAGAGCGGCGTGTACCAGGCGCGGAACATGTTCATCGCCAAGGCGTTGCGCCGCTCGATCGGGCCGTCGACGAAGGTCATGATCGGCTCGCCGGACAGCCAGGTCGAGGTCAGCAGCCGGCGGGTCGACAGCTCGGGCACCACCTGCGGGATGTGAACGCCCGGCTCGCGGCTCAGCATGTCGCAATAGAGCGAGCAGTGCCGCGCCTCGAGTTCGTAGTCCAGCTCCTCGCGCAGCCGGGCCGAGATTTCGGCATGAATCTGTTTGGTCGAGACCGCCTTTTCGTAGCGTTCGAAAAGGCCGAAGATCAGCTTGAGCTGGTTGAGATCGGCCTCGACCGCCGACTGCATGTCGGGATACTGCAGCTTGCAGGCGAGCAGCGCACCGTCATGGCCGACCGCCCTGTGCACCTGCCCGAGCGAGGCGGCCGCCGCCGCGGTGTGCTCGAAGCTGCGGAACTTGCTCTGCCAGTCCGACCCCAGCTCGGCCGCCATCCGCCGCTTGACGAAGGGCCAGCCCATCGGCGGCGCGTTGGACTGAAGCTGGCGCAGCTCGCTGGCATATTCCTCGGGCACCGCCTCGGGAATCGTGGCCAGCATCTGCGCCACCTTCATCAGCGGCCCTTTCAGCCCGCCCAGCGCATGGCGCAGCTCGCCGGCATGCTTGTCGCGCTCGATCTTGAGCCCGAGATAGCGCTCCCCGGCCAGGCGGGCGCCCAGCCCGGCCATGGCGGTGGAGACCCGGGCGTAGCGCCGGACGCGGCCGGCCAGCGAGTTTTCTTCGGTATCCGTCGTCATGGCTCAACAAATTGGGTGCGCCGCGCGCCAGACAAGCACCGCGTGGAAGGCTGCGGCACTCTCGCCCCTGGCGCGCGGCTTGGCAAGGGTGACGGCAGGTGGCGCGGCGTTCGATCGGTCAAGGGCTAATCCGCCTCACCAATTGAATGCGATCGGTTGAACCTGCCGGTTCAATGCGATCGGTTGAACCTGCCGGTTCAATGCGATCGGTTGAAAAGGCGCGGGAACGATCCCGCCGCGCTCCTACCCCATCGCCTCCAGCTCGTCCACGAAGCCGCGGATGACGTTGAGGCCCCTTTGCCAGAAGGCCGGATCGCCGGCGTCCAGGCCGAACGGGGCGAGCAGTTCCTTGTGCCGGCGAGTGCCGCCGGCGCGCAGCATGTCGAGGTATTTTTCCGCGAAGCCGTCCGCCGCGCCCTGATAGACCGCATACAGCGAATTGACCAGGCAGTCGCCGAACGCGTAGGCGTAGACGTAGAACGGCGAATGGATGAAGTGCGGGATGTAGGTCCAGTAGACCTTGTAGGCATCGTCGAAGCGCAACGCCGGCCCCAGGCTCTCGGTCTGCACCGCCAGCCAGATCTCGGCCAGCCGTTCGGCCGACAGCTCGCCCTCGCGCCGCTCGGCATGGACCCGGCGTTCGAATTCGTAAAAGGCGATCTGGCGCACCACCGTGTTC
>CAZTNV010000315.1:0-4897 GCA_964615535.1 uncultured Mycobacteriaceae bacterium
GCGCCGGCCTCGGCGATCGCGGCCGAACCCGAACCGGACGCCGAATTGCCGGACGCCGAATTGCCGGACGCCGAATTGCCGGACACCGACGAGACGAATGCCGACGGGGCGGCGGCCGGGACGCCGGAGCCGGAGACGGACCCGGAGACGGCGACCGCCGGGCCGGACTCCGCGGCCCCGCCGCCGGCCGAGCCGGCGGCGGCCAAGCCGGCGCTCCGGCGCACGGGCGGGCCACGCAAGACCCGCAATCCGCGCCGCGGCAAAGCGAGCTAGCGGCACGGTGCATCCCGGGGAGCCCCCCGCGAAGGGAGCCAGGGTGCATCGGGCCACCGTGCTCTTCCGCCAGCGGGTCGAGGATCACATGTCCGGCATGCCGCTGGCCTGTCCGTCCGGCACCACCTGCGCCGAGCTGGTCACCCGGCTGAACGAGGCCAGAGCGGACGAGGCGGTGGTGGTTGACGGTGCCGGCCGCGCGGTCGGGATCGTCACCGACCAGGACATTGCCCGCCGCGTCGCGTTTCAGGTACCGCCGGACACGCCGGTCGACCGGATCATGACCGTCCCGGTCGCCACCGTATCGCGCGCGGACTACCTCTACCGGGCGATCGGCCGGATGTGGCGGCAGCGGCTGCGCCGTCTGGTGGTCGCCGACGCCGCCGGACGGCCGGTCGGGCTGATCGATCTGCACCGCGCCCTGGCCCCCGCCGCGGCGCCGCTGTTCCGCCATCTCGATGCGCTGATGGCCGAGGGCGGGATCGGCGAGCTGCGCCGGTTGAAGGCGGCGCGGGTCGATCTGGCGGAAGAATTGCTGAACGACGACGTTCCGGCGCCGGACATCCAGGCTCTGCTCACCGAGATCGACCGCGACATCTATCGCTGCACGGTCGAGTCCGCCCTGGCCGGTCTGGCGGAGAACGGCTGGGGGCCGCCGCCGGTGGGGTTCCGCGTGATCGTGATGGGCTCCAGCGGCCGGGGCGAGAGCTTTCTCCATCCCGATCAGGACAACGGCCTGATCCTCGACGAGTACCCCGACGACCGGCACGGGCCGATCGACGCGTTCTTCGTTGCGCTGGCCGAGCGCATGACCCGCGATCTCGACGCCGTCGGCGTGCCGCTGTGCGACGGCCACGTCATGGCGACCAATCCGGCCTGGCGCAAGACCCTGCCGCAATGGCTGCGCCAGATCGAGATCTGGGCGCGCCGCCATCCGGCAGCCCTGCTGCAGGCCAACATCTTTCTGGATTTCGCCGAGATCGGCGGCCCCAGCGCGGCCGGCGCGACGCTGCGGCGGCACGCCCTGTCGGTGCTGGGCGGCAACGCCCTGTTCCTGTCCGACATGGTCGAGATCAACGGCCAGTTCGGTGCCGGCCTCGGCTGGTTCGGCCAGTTCGCGACCGAAACCCGCGAGGGCCCGCATCGCGGCAAGACCAATCTCAAGGTCGGCGGCCTGCAGCCGATCATCGGCTCGATCCGGCTGTATGCGCTGCGCGAGCAGATCGAGGCGACCGGCACGCTCGACCGGATCGAGGCGCTGCACCGGGCCGGGGTGCTGAGCCGCGAGGAGCACGCCGATCTGCGCGACGCGGTCGCACAGATCTCCGCCGTGCTGCTGCGCCAGCAGATCCGCGACTCGCGGGCCGGCGCCCCGGTCACCAGCTATGTCGCGCCCGAGACGCTGGCGCGCCGGGACCGCGAGTTGCTGGTCGACTCGCTGCGAGCGGCCGATGCCCTGTCCGCCCGTACCCGCAAGGATTTCACCGTTCCGGCCCGGTTTGCGTGAACCGGACAGAAAAGCGCCGGCCGGCGGAAACAGGATGATGACTGGGATCGGCGCCGGCACCGGACCCGCCGCACGACGGCAGACCGGCGAATTTACTTGCCGACCGGCGGCTGTCAGCAAATCATCATTTGACACCGCGAATCGAGCGTCGGACCTTCCGGCGTCAGCCCTCGGGAGCGCCGTTCCACCCGAAAAGAGCGCAGATCGCCTTCGGACCCCCAACGCTCTTTCGCTGCCCGCAGTATTCCGGCTGGTTCCATGGACGAGGCGGCGATATGCACACCAGTTTGACCGATGTCACCTCCGTGCTGATCGTTGACGACACCCAGTTCGCCCGGAGAATGGTCCGATCTGCGGTCTCCAAGGTCCTGCCCGATGCCACCGTCGCGGAGGCCGACAGCGGCGAGGCGGCGATCGCCCTGATCGACGGCGGCGAGCGGTTCCGGTTCGCCCTGCTCGACCTGACCATGCCGGGCATGAACGGCATCGAGCTGGCCGCGGCAATTCGCGACCGCCTGCCCGACATCAGGATCGCCCTGGTCACCGCCAATATTCAGGACAGCGTCCGCCTGCGCTGCGAGACCAGCGACATCGTGTTCATCGAGAAGCCCGCTTCGCCCGCCAAGCTGAAGGGCTTTCTGGTGGAGGGCGTTGCTCCATGACCGCCGAGAGCCTTTCGGCCGAAATGCGCGACGCCTTGACCGAGGTGTTCAATGTCGGCATCGGCAAGGCGGCCTGCTCGCTCAGCATGCTGGTCGAGGAGGAGGTGCTGCTGTCGGTGCCGGCGTTCGAGGTGATGACCCGCGGCGAGGTGATCGGGCTGCTCGAACGCACCATCTCCGGCACCATCGCCGGGGTTCGGGAATCCTTCGAGGGCGGCATTCGGGGCGAGGCGGTGCTGCTGTTTCCCGAGCGCAAGAGCCTGGAACTGGTCCGGTCGATGCTGAAGGATTCCGATCCGATCGAGACGGTCACCCAGATCGACCAGGATTCGCTGATCGAGGTCGGCAACATCCTGCTCAATGCCTGTCTCGGCAGCATCGTCAACATGCTGTCGGTCGATCTGACCACCCGGCTGCCGGCCTTCATCCACGGCGACGTGGTGCGGATTTTCGAGCACCACATCGATGCCGCGGCCGGCAGCTTCATGCTGTTCCGGGTCGATTTCCGGCTGGCGCGGCGCGACGTCGAAGGCTATGTGCTGATCGTGCTCGACATTCAGTCGGCGGGCATCGTGCGCGAGGCGATGGAAGGGCTGATGCGGCGGTTCGGTTTGGAGTGATGGAGCGCGCCACCGTGTCTGCGCCGGAGGCCCCAGCGAGCGAAGGGCCGGAGATCGGCCTGCTCCGAAGCGTCGTGGATCAGGCCGAAACCGGGTTTATCGCGGTCGATCGCCGGGGCCGCGTGGTGCTGTGGAACCGCTGGATGGCCGAGACCTCCGGTATCCCCGCCGCCGCCGCGCTGGGCCGGGATCTCGACGACCTGTTCGGCCGGCAATTGCCGCCGCGCCTGGGCAGTGCGATCCGCGACGCGCTGGACCATCAGCTCGCTTCGGCGGTCACGCCCCGGTTCAACCCGGTGCTCCTGCCGCTGACCCGGAGCGATGCCTCGGGCACCATCATTCCGATCGACCAGTTGCTGGCGGTCAAGCCGATCCACGCCAACGGTCAGGTGTTCTGCCTGATCCAGGTGCGCGACGAGACGGCGGCGACCCGGCGGGAGCAGTTCCTGCGCCAGCAGGCCGCGCAATTGCGCGCCAGCAATGCCGAGACCGAGCGCCAGCGGGCCGAGCTGGCGGCAATGGTCGATACCCTGGCACGCGCGCGGGCCGAGGCCGAGGCGGCCAACAAGGCCAAATCCGCCTTTCTTGCCGTGATGAGCCACGAGCTGCGCACACCGCTCAACGCCATCCTCGGATTCTCCGAGATGATCCGCGACCAGGCTCTGGGCCGCGACGCCATCGACAAGTATTCCGAATACGCCCGCGACGTCTACAACAGCGGCAAATACCTGCTCGATCTGATCGGCGATATTCTCGACATTGCCAAGATCGAGGCCGGCAAGCTGGAGCTGGCCCCGGACTGGATCGACTTGCGGCATTTGCTGAGCAGCATTTGCTCGCTGGTGCGGGAACAGGCGGCCAATCGCGGCCTGCTGATCGATTTCGACCGCAACAACCTGCCGCCCAAGCTGTTCGCCGACGAGCGGGCGATGAAAAAGATCCTGTACAATCTGATTTCCAACGCCATCAAGTTCACCAAGCCGGGCGGCAGCATCACGCTGCGCGCCCTTCAAGCCGAGGACGACGCGATCGAAATCGCGGTGATCGACACCGGCATCGGCATTCCCCCGGAACAGATCGACCGGCTGTTGCGGCCGTTCGAGCAGATCGACAACCGCTATCGTCACAGCGAGGGCGGCACGGGTCTCGGCCTGTCGGTGGTGACGGCGCTGGCCGATCTGCATGGCGGCGGGGTGAGCATCGCGAGCACGGTCGGCGTCGGCACCACGATTACCGTCCGGCTGCCCCAGGCGGTCGAGGATCAGGCCGTCCTGCAGGCATGAGCCCGGCCATGAATCCGCACCCTGCCCTGCTCGGCGGCCTGACGGTCGAGGAATTTCTGGCCGAATACTGGCAGAAACGGCCCCTTCTGGTACGCGGGGCGATGCCGGACTTCGCCGGGCCGATCGCGCCCGAGGAACTGGCCGGGCTGGCCGGCGAGCCCGAGGTCGAGTCGCGGATCGTGATCGAACGGGCCGGAGCGACGCCCTGGGAGGTCCGCGACGGGCCGTTCGACGCGGCGGCCTTCGCCCGGCTGCCGCCGACCCATTGGACGCTGCTGGTCCAGGCGGTCGATCACTGGCTCCCCGCGGTGGCCGAGGTTCTGGAGGGGTTCCGCTTCATCCCGAACTGGCGGATCGACGACGTGATGATCAGCTACGCCCCGGCAGGGGGCAGCGTCGGGCCGCATTTCGACAGCTACGACGTGTTCCTGCTCCAGGCCCGCGGCCGGCGGCACTGGCAGATCGGCGGGCGGTGCGATGCCGCCACGCCGCTCCTGCCGCACGAACCCCACGCCGGCCGCCACCGCCAGCCCCCCCAGCGCCAGCACCAGC
>CAZTNV010000316.1:0-4894 GCA_964615535.1 uncultured Mycobacteriaceae bacterium
GCGGCGATCTGGGTATCGAACACCGGCCGCGGCACCCGGCCGGTCAGGTGGACGAAGATCTCGATATCCTGGCGTGCCGAATGGAAAACCTTGAGCACGCCGGGATCGTCGACAAGCGCGAACAGCGGTGCCAGATCGATGCCCTGGGCCAGCGGATCGACCGTGGCGGCCTCGGCCGGTCCGGCAATCTGCACCAGGCAGAGTTTTGGCCAGAAGGTGTTCTCGCGCATGAACTCGGTGTCGATGGCGATGAAATCGGCCTGGGACTGCCGTGCGCAGAACGCGGCCAGCGCGTCGGTGTCGGTGATCGGGATCATGCAGGGTCTTTAGCATGGCCGGTGCGGCGGACAAAGCTGGGCGCTTCCCGGCGATGCACCAAAACCGGGCCTATCGAACCGACCCGGCGCGCGCGGCTTGGGCGCCTGCGATCGCAACCGTGGCGTCGCTCGGTCTTGTCCGCAACGTATAGAAGCAGCCCAGCAGGATCGCGACTCCAAAAAACCGATAGGACTGCACGATGTTGAACGGGGTATAGGCGGCGGCGTTGAGCATCGGCAGGAAATTGCTGACCAGCAGATAGGACAGGCCCAGCCAGGCCAGCCGCCACGGGAACCGCCCCCCGCCGACCCGCCGCTCGCGGTCCAGACTCATGCCGAGCGCGATGATGTAGAGCGGCAACAGAATTCCATAGTGATGCGGCCAGGCAATCGGCGAGGCGACCGTGAAGGTGATCGCGGCGATCGCGAAATCGGCCCAGCCGGCGCGGTCGGCCGCGCGGAACCCCCAGAACAGCGCCGCCGCGACCAGGACCGCCGAACTGGCCAAGCTCAGCAGATGGACCACCAAATCGTAGGGCGGAAAGCCGTGCAGATAGAATTTCATGATGTTGCCGTTGAACAGCAGACGGTTGACCAGACCGTTGACCGTCTCGTTCTGCCACCAGGTTTCGCCATGCGGCGCGATATGGGACAGGACGCGCAAATACTCCAGATTGTTGCCGACGCCGTAAAGCGCCAGGGTGACCAGGGTCAGCGGCACGAACGCCGCTGCCCAGCCGGCCACGAATCCCCATTGCCGCCGGATGATCGCCCACGGCACCATCAGGCCGAGCTGCGGCTTGATCAGGCAGATCAGCCCGACCAGAACGCCCGCCGCGACTCGCCGGTCGGTGACCCAGCACAGGCACGCCAGAGCAAAGAAGCAGGTGATCCAGGTCTGGATCTGGCCCGTCCAGACGCCCTGCATCAGGGGAAAAAAGGTGATCGTGGCCAGCCCGACCAGCGTTGCGAACGCCACCCGATCCAGGCGGGCGGCGCCGAATTCCGGCAGGTCCAGCCGCCGCCGGAGCGCATTCGTCAGCAGGATCATGCCGGCGACCATGACGACCACGAGGCCGCGGCTGATGGCGTTGAGCGCGTCGTTCGAAACCAGCCCGAATGGCGCCAAAGCTTCGAACGGCAGCAGGCTGCTCAACGGATACTGGAACTTCCAGAGCTGGTCGAAGAAGATCGCCTGATAGACCGTGCCGTCATGGCCGCCGGCCAGCCATTCGAAGGCCAGCCGCATCGGCAGCCAGGAATCCTCGTAGCTGTACCCGCCGAAGAACGCCAGGGTGAAGTGCAGCGCCGAGCGGTGGTAATCGATGTCCATGACCGTCGGTATGATGCTCAAAAAAATCCAGTTGCAGGCAAGGTAGGCCAGGAGCCACGGCCAGAACCGCTCGCGCAGCACCCCCGGCATGGTGGAGGCCGGCCGGTACAGGGCTGCGCCCGGCGGCGCAAACGTTGCCGCATCCGGGCTCGCGGATTGCGTGGCGGGACAGTGAAGGCGACTGGTCATCATCCTCACTCCTTGCCGGGCCGTCCCATCACGGCCCGGCAACTGGCGTTACGGTCGCCCGGGGGCGGTTGCGTCGGCGTTTGCGGCGGGGCGTGGGGCCCGGGCAATGCCGGCACCGGCCGCCGCGCGCCGCGCTCCGGCGCGCAGCGAATAGAAGCAGCCAAGCAGGATCACGACCCCGAAGAACCGATAGGATTGCACGATGTTGAACGGGGTATAGGCGGCGGCGTTGAGCATCGGCAGAAAATTGCTGACCAGCAGGTAGGACAGACCCAGCCAGGCCAGCCGCCACGGGACCCGGCCCCGGCCCGTGCGCCGCTCGCGATCCAGGATCAGCCCGAGCGCGATCGCATAGAGCGGCAGCAAGGTTCCGAAATGATGCTGCCAGGCGATCGGCGAGGCGACCGTGAAGGTGATCGCGGCGATCGCGAAATCGGCCCAGCCGGCGCGGTCGGCCGCGCGGAATCGCCAGAACAGCGCCGCCGCGATCAGCGCCGCCGAACTGGCGAAGGTCACGACATGGACCCGGACGTCATAGGGAGCGAAGCTGTGCGGGTCCCATTTCATGATGTTGCCGTTGAACAGCAGACGGTTAACCACACCATTGACCGTCTGATTGTCCCACCAGACCTCGCCATGCTGCGCGATGTGCGACAGAACCCTCAGATAATCCAGGTTGTTGTCGAGGCCGTAGAGCGCCAGGGCAACCAGCGCCAGCGGCACGAATGCCGCCGCCCAGCCGGCCAGAAACCCCCATTGCCGCCGGACCAGTGCCCACGGCACCATCAGCCCGAGTTGCGGCTTGATCAGGCAGATCAGGCCGACCAGAACCCCCGCGGCGATTCGCCGGTCGGTGACCCAGCACAGGCACGCCAGCACGAAGAAGGCGGTGATCCAGGTCTGAATCTGGCCGAACCAGACGCCTCTCATCAACGGGTAGAAGGTGATCGTCGCCAGCCCGACCAGCCCGGCAAGCGCCAGCCGATCCAGCCCGGCCGAGCCGATGTCGTGCAGCTTCAGCCGCCGGATCAGCGCATCCGCCAGCAGCATCATGCCGGCCACCGTGACCAGGACCAGCGCCCGGCTGATGGTGTTGAGCGCCTCGTCCGAGGACAGACCGAACGGCGTCAGCAGTTCGAAGATCAACAGGCTGGTCAGCGGATACTGGAATTTTTCGAGCCGGTCGAAGAACAGGGTCTGGTAAAGCGAAGCATCGAGTCCGGCGGCCAAGGCATCGAACGCCATCCGCATCGGTTCCCAGGAATCCCAATAGCTGACCCCCGCAAAGAACGCCAAGGTGAAATGCAGCGCCGACCGGTGATAGGCGCCGAGCAGGAGGGTCGGCACGATGCTGAACGCGACCCAGCCGAATATCAGGAACAGCAGAAGCCCGAACCAGAAGCGATGCCGGATCGCGCCGAGCGTCGCGCCTTCTGCGCGGATTTCCCGCTGGCTTCGACCGGCTGAAATCTCTCCCGTTGCCGCCGCCGATTGGGTGACAGATAAAGAATGGCGACGCACGGCCATGCATGATCCCTGATTCGGGCGGACATTGACCTTCAATATTGCCTGCGCATCAAACGTTGCCATGAGCCGAACTGATGAGGCAAGGCAACCGAATTGCTTTGCCGCTTTCGGTGCCCGGCCTGTTCTATACCCGGAAGGCAGCGCAGCGGCGCCTGGACATTCGGTATAGCCCTATCATTTCGTTGAGGATTGATTCCGTCCGGATGCAATCCGAGGTGTCGCGGGGCGAGACCGTCGATGCGCACGGAGTATGGCGAGAATGGCTTCGGTACCTCTCAGGATTCGGTCCAGCCTGTTGGCCGCGGCGGTTGCGCTGGGGCTCGGTACCGCGGCCCAGGCCCAGGACGCAGGGGACGCTGCGCGCGGTCAGCGGGATTTCGGGCCGCCGACCTTCGGGCTGATCGAACTGGACGCCGGCTTCCGGCCCGATCCGCACCACGTCACCGTTCACGAGGCCGGCGGCAACGATCCGGTGGAGCGGCTCAGCGGCCAGTCCGGGTGCCAGGGCTTCATCTATCCCAACCCGGATATCGTCCTGACCTACAATGCAGGGCCGGACTCCGCACTGGCTCTCTATGCCGTGGCCGATGCCGACACCACGCTGGTGGTTCACGAGCCCGGCGGCGCCTGGGCGTGCGACGACAACAGCCATGGCCACAACCCGCTGGTCCGGTTCCCGCAGGCGCGCAGCGGCAACTACCTGATCTGGGTCGGGCTGCACGAGCCGATGTCGCCGGGCCGGCGTCTGCCGGCGGCGGAGCTTTTCGTTTCCGAACAGGAACCGGTCTGGCCCTAGCCTCGACCGCAGCGGCAGGAACGATCTGTGCATGCTTGACAACCGCTGCCGTTCGATCACCTTGAGCCGGCCATCACCAGATCCCGGCAGCCGGCCGGCCAAGGCGGAAGAATGCACCCCTATCGCTCTCATACCTGCGGCGAACTGCGCGAGACTCATGCCGGAGAGACGGTCCGGCTGTCCGGCTGGGTCCATCGCAAGCGCGATCACGGCCAGTTGCTGTTCATCGACCTGCGCGATCATTACGGCCTGACCCAGTGCGTGATCGACGTCTCCTCGCCATGTTTCGCCGTGGCCGACGGTGTGCGGGTCGAGAGCGTGATCACGGTCACCGGCCGGGTGGTGCCGCGCACGCCGGAGACGGTCAACGACAGGCTGCCGACCGGCCATATCGAGATCCAGGCCGCCGACATCGTGCTGCAGTCCCAGGCCGAGGTGCTGCCGCTCCAGATCGCGGTGGACACCGATGCCGGGGAGGAGGTGCGGCTGCGCTATCGCTTCCTCGATCTCCGGCGCGAAAAGATGCAGCGCAACATTCGGCTGCGGGCTCAGGTGATCGCCTCGATCCGCCGCCGCATGATCGAACAGGGCTTCACCGAGTTCCAGACCCCGATCCTGACCGCGTCGAGCCCGGAAGGCGCGCGCGACTATCTGGTGCCGGCGCGCAATCATCCCGGCAAGTTCTACGCCCTGCCGCAGGCGCCGCAGCAGTTCAAGCAGCTCCTGATGATC
>CAZTNV010000317.1:0-4889 GCA_964615535.1 uncultured Mycobacteriaceae bacterium
GCCGACTCACGGCGGCCAGGGCGCGCTGTACGTCCGGCTTCGCCGCCGGCGCTGATTCGGGTCGCCGCCGCACGCTCCGGCAAACCCTCCGATCGGATAACCCGCCCTCCCAAGCAGAACTGTAACGCGACGGTCAAGCCGCCGTCATCGAATCCAGTGACAATCCGGCCCGCTTCCTGCGGTGATCGGCAAGGCCGCTCGGACGTTGGAAAGCGTTGCTTCGGAGGGGTTGCATGAAAGTTCACCGATCGCCCTGTGCCGCAGTCGCGGCGACCCTGTGCGGCGTCGGGCTGGCCTTTGCCGGCCCGGCATTCGCACAGCAGCAGTTCCCGGCGACGCTGGCCGGCCACGCCGCCCTGCCGGCGGAGACCTTCGTGCAGCCGCCGGCCGATGCGCCCGCCGCGTTCCGCATTTCGGGCCGTTTCGCCGGGCCGGGCAACCTGCGCACCGACGAGGTCGGCAGCATCCCCGGCGTCTCGTTCCTGTCGGCACCGGGCGTGCCGCGGGCAACCGGCCTCAGCCTGCCTTTCGAAGGCCAGCCGATCCAGGGCTTCTCGGGTATCCGCAGCCTGGGCGACGGCGAATTCCTCCTGCTGATCGACAACGGCTTCGGCAGCCGGCGGAATTCGCCCGACGTGCTGCTGATGCTCAATCGGGTGCGGCCGGACTGGCAGTCGGGCGAGGTGGCGCTGCTGGAAACCATCTTCGTCAGCGACCCCAACCGGATTCTGCCGTTCCTGCTGGTCAACGAGCACACCGGGCAGCGCTATCTGACCGGCGCCGATTTCGATCTGGAGAGCGTGCAGCCGGTCGGCGACCGCTTCTGGTTCGGCGACGAATTCGGCCCTTTCCTGTTCTCGACCGACCGCCAGGGCCGCGTCCTGTCGTTCCACGAAACCATGGTCGATGGCCGGGTCGTGCGCTCGCCCGATCATCACGCCGTAGCGACGCCGGGTGCGCCGGGTCCGGTGGCGTTCGAGGTGCGGCGCAGTCGCGGGTTCGAAGGCATGGCGGCGTCGCCCGACGGCCGCTTCCTCTACCCGCTGCTCGAAGGGCCGCTGTGGGACGCCGAAGCCGGTGGCTGGGAAAACCGCGACGGCCGCGAATATCTGCGCATTCTGGAATTCGACGTGGAACGCGGCGAATACACCGACCGGTCGTGGCGATACCAGCTCGAGGTCAACGGCAACAATATCGGCGATTTCAACATGATCGACGCGACTCGCGGGCTGGTGATCGAGCGCGACAACAACGAGGGCGATCCGGCCCAGGCCTGTCAGGGCGAGCCGCAACCGGACTGCTTCAACGCCCCGGCGCGGTTCAAGCGCATCTACCTGATCGACTTTGCCGGGGCCGACGCCGACGGCTTCGTCCGCCGGATCGGCTATATCGACCTGATGGACATCGCCGATCCCAACGGCGTGGCGCGGATCGGCGGGGCCGAGGGCCGGTTCACCTTTCCGTTCGTGACGATCGAGAATGTCGATATGGTCGATGCCGATACCATCATCGTCGCCAACGACAACAACCTGCCCTTTTCCACCGGACGCCGGATCGGCGCCCAGGACGACAACGAATTCATCCTGCTGACCGTCAGCGAGTTCCTCCGCGCCCGGTAATCCAGTCCGCCGAGCAGCGCCGGATGATTCGCTCGATCGTGGCCCGCTCCGCCTCGGTCAGGGTTTCGACCCCGATCGAGGCGCTGAGGCCCTCGGCATCGAACCCGCTCAGGGCGCAGTCGCAATATCCGGCGCAGGCGGCCTCGCTGCCGGTCGGCAGGCAATGGGTCCGGCAGCTTTCGATGAACGCCGCGCGGGCCGCCGCATCGGGCCGCGGAACCGGCTGCCCCGGCCAGGTCCCGACTCCGCTTGCCGCGACGATTCCGGCCAGCAGGCCGATCAGCACCGGCTGGTGGACCATGTAGAGCAGCAGGGAGTTGCGCCCGGCCCAGCGCAGTGCTCTGGCGACCGTCGATTCGGCTCGCCAACCGAGCGCCGGCACTGCCGCCGGATCGGCCGCCGCCAGCACCCGGCCGGCCGCCATGCCCAGCAGCACCACGCCGAACCACGGCAGCACCGGCACGTAGTCGTTGGAGTCCGGCTCGAAGGTCATCAGCCCGATCCATTGCAGTTCGGGCCGGTCGAACAGCGGATCGGCGAACCACAGCGGCGCGGCCAGGCATGCCGCCCCCGCCGCGGCCAGCGCCAGGGCCGGCAGCCTGAGGAAGTCCAGCCCGAGCACGCTCGCCACCGTCAGCAGATGCAGCACGCCGAAGAAGATGTAATAATCGGCAATGATCAACCGGCTGGCCAGGGTGATCGCCCCGGCGCACAGCGCCAGCAGGGCGAGCCGGCGCAGCCAGGCCCGCGGGTTCAATCCGCCGCGCGCCGCCAGCACCATGCTCACCCCGGCCAGTCCCAGAAACGCGCTCAGAATGGCGGTGCGCAGCCCGAGCCACACCGGATCGGTCAGCAGCGGCAGTTCGGCCAGCCCGAAAAAGGTCAGGTCCCAGCAGAAATGATACACTGCCATGATCACGAACGCGCCGCCCCGCGCCGCGTCGATCAGATCCAGCCGGCCCGCCCCCGGAACCGGCCCGATCCCCCCCGAAATCGCCCCGGAAATCGATTGAGTCACCGTCAGCCTTCTTGTCACCGCCAAGCGCTACGCGGATGACGCTCGGCCGCGGCGGCGGAGTCAATCCGATCGTCGCACATCATGACCCCGCGCCCTCGACGCCGAGAAAAAGGCCCCACCGGAGGGGGAGCCGGTGGGGCCGAGTCTGGAGGTTGCAATGCGGCCAGGATGCCTCGGGCGCTGGTCGCCGTCTGTGCGCCCGGTCACAGGACCCGGCTCGCAAGACGGGGACGTTCGTGCCACCGCTCGGCAGCCTTGCCGCGACCGAACAACAACCGTTCCTGCCGGCGGTTCCCGCGCCAACCCGGAAAATTCCGCGACCACCGGCACCGGACCATCTTCGCGATCCGCGCGGGTCCCCTGCCGGCGCCGCGATCGTATCGATACAATATCGGCATTGGCACGGTACAATCGCTTCTCTACACTCCGCCGGGCTTTGTCGAAAGACGCCCTGATGGCCGAATGATTCGGCGGGATCGTTTTCATGACCTTATGGCTGCCTTCGCTGGCCGATCGCACCGGACCGAAATATCTGCGCATCGCCGATGCCATGGCGGAGGACATCTATGCCGGCCGCCTCGCGGTGGGCGACCGGCTGCCGACCCATCGCGACCTCGCCTGGCGGCTGGGCGTCACCGTCGGCACCATCAGCCGGGCCTATGCCGAGGCGGAGCGGCGCGGGCTGGTGATCGGCGAGGTCGGTCGCGGCAGCTTCGTGCGCGTCGGGGCGCGGTCGGCATCGATTCTGGCGATGCCGGGCGAGGGCGGGCCGCAAACCATCGAACTGGGCATCAACCGGCCGCCGGCGCGTCTGGCCGCGGCCGAGTTCGCCGACGGCCTGGCCGACCTGGCCCAGGCTGCCGATCTTGCCGATCTGATCAACTATCAGGCGTATGCCGGAAAGTGGGAGCATCGGGTCGCGGGCGCCGCCTGGATCGCGCGGCGCGGCGTCGAGGCGCCGACCGAGCGGGTCCTGGTGACCAGCGGCGCCGAGCACGCCATCGCCGCGGCGCTGACCGGGCTGGCCGATCCGGGCGACGAGGTGCTGGTCGAGGAATTCACCTGGTCGGGCACCCGCGCCCTGGCCGGCCTGCTGCGCCTGACGCTGAAGCCGGTGGCGATGGACGGCGAGGGGCTGATCCCCGAAGCGTTCGAGGCGGCCTGCCACAACAGCACGGCGCGGCTGGTCTATCTGCAATCGACCGTGCACAACCCGACCGGCGCGGTCATGTCGGCCGGGCGTCGCGAAGCCATCGTCGCGATCGCGCGGGCCCACGGGCTGATCATCATCGAGGACGACGTCTACGGCTTTCTGGCGGAGGATGCGCCGCCCGCGCTGGCCGCCTTCGCGCCCGAGCGAAGCCTGTACATCACCGCCGTGTCCAAGAGCGTGGCGCCGGGCCTGCGGGTCGGGTTCGTCGCGGTGCCGGCCGAGCTGATCGCCCGGTTCGGTGCCGCGGCGCGGGCGATCAACTGGATGGCGCCGCCGATCATGGCCGAGCTGGCCGCCCGCTGGATCGCCGATGGCACCGCCGCGGTGCTGGCCGAGCGCATCCGCAAGGAGGCCCTGGCCCGCCAGGGCCTGGCGGCTAGGCTGCTCCAGGGATTCGCCTACGGCGCCGCGCCGGCCAGCTTCCATATCTGGCTCGAACTGCCCGAGCCGTGGCGGGCGCAGGAGGCGGTGACCGCGGCGCGGGCGCAGGGAGTCTCGCTGTGCGCCACCGAGATGTTCGTGCCCGGCCGGGGGGAAACGCCGCACCGGATTCGCATCACCCTGACCGCGACCCATGATCATGCCGAGCTGGAGCGCGGGCTGAGCATCCTCACCCAATTGCTGCGCCGCCAGCCGGAACCCTGCCTGGCCGTCGCCTGACGGCGCCCGCTCGAAACCCCCGGCCGCGGCCCGGCGCGGCCGGTTCGATCGCCACACCCGAACTCCAGGACCAGCCCCATGAACATCCTGTCGATCCAGTCCTCGGTGGCCTATGGCCATGTCGGCAACAGCGCGGCGGTGTTTCCGCTACAGCGGCTGGGCTTTTCGGTCTGGCCGGTGATCACGGTGCATTTCAGCAACCACACCGGCTATGGCCAGTGGCGCGGCCCGGTGCTGCCGGCCGCGGACGTCGCCGAGGTGATCCGCGGCATCGGCGAGCGCGGCGTCCTGCCCGGCTGCGACGCAACGCTCAGCGGCTATATGGGCGACGTCTCGATCGGCCGGGTGATCCTGAACGCGGTGGCCGCGGTCAAGGCCG
>CAZTNV010000318.1:0-4865 GCA_964615535.1 uncultured Mycobacteriaceae bacterium
TCCGCTCCGCCGCCTTGTCGAGATCCTGGATGCCGGCATTGGTCCGGCTGGCCTGCTCGGCGCCGAGCCGGGCGATCCGGGCGGACTCGGCGACCTGACGGGTGATCTCGCCGATCGAGGAGGTCAGCTCCTCGGCCGCCGAGGCGACCGTCTGGACATTGCTCGACGCCTGTTCGGCCGCCGCGGCGACCGCGGTGGACTGGTGGCTGACCTGCTCGGCGATCGCCGACATCGACTGGGCCGTGGCCTCCATTTCGGACGCCGCGGACGACACCGTGCCGACCACGCCCTTGACCGATCCTTCGAACTCGTCGGCCATGCCGAGCATGCCGGCCCGCCGCTCCGCCTCCGCCCGCCGCTTCTGCTCGGCCTGCTCGGCCTGCAGCCGTTCCATTTCGAGAGCGTTCTGTTTGAACACGTCCACCGCCCGCGCCATGCCGCCGATTTCGTCGCGGTTGCCGAGTGCCGGCACTGCGACCGTCTTGTCGCCGGCGGCCAGCCGGGTCATGGTGTCGGTCATGCGCTTGACCGGCCGGATGATGCCCGTGGCGATAACCCAGGCGATCAGCATGCCGAACAGGATCGCGCCGATCGAGATCGCGAGGGTCCTCAACCGGGTCGCCGCGATCAGGGCATCCATCTCGTCATGCACCTCGGCCAGCCGGCGGCCCATCTGCTCGCGAAGCTGTCCGGCCAGTTGGCCGAACTCCACCGCCTGCTCCGCCATGGAACCGTTGACCAGGCGATCGTAGTCGTTGACGGCGGCGATGAGCTGCCGTGCGGCATCCGCGTAGCGCGGCACCATGCCGATCACCGCCCGCACGGCCTGGATGTGCTCCGGCCGGCTCAGCCCAGTCGCCAAGTCCTCGGCCATGCGCTGCGCCGCGGCAGTCCGCTCCAGCATGCCGTCGGCGTCCGACTGGTGGCCATAGGCCTGGAATCGCAGGACGTTGGCCCGGGCGGCCCAGAACTCCTGCTGCATCAAGCCGGCGCGCGCCGCAAGGTCGGTCTCGCCGTCGCTCATCGCCGCCGCGACCAGTTGGCCGATCCGGTCGGTGATCGCCGCACCCTGGACATTGGTCTGCTCGTTGACCAGCGTCTCACGCCGCAGCCGGAGATCCCGCACCTGTTCGAAGTCGCGGGCATAGCCGGTCAGCAGCTCGGACATCCGTCGCACCGTCGCCACCTGATCGCCCGAAGCCTGCGCGGCCGCCCGATCCAGGTCGGCGCGCAATGTGCGCTCCAGTTCGCGGATGCGCTGCACCGCCTCCTCCTCGCCCGTCGTGACGAACCGAAGAACATTGCGGCGCAATCCGACCACGTTCCGGTCGATTTGCGAAATCCGCACCGTATTGTCGCTGGTCGCGGCAAAACCGGTCAGGCTTTGATCGATGCTGCCGAGGCTGGCGTAGCCCAGCACCGCCAGCACCGCCAGAAGCGCCAGGACCAGACCGAATCCGGCATAGATTCGTGTGCCGATGCTGAACCGCGTCATCAACCCGTCCATGGGATTTATCCCTTTCTTCATGGCGCTGGCGCGCAATCGGTTCGGACGCCAGGCCGATCGAATCAAGTGTCCGGCTGCGAAACCGTGTGGGCCGACCCAGGGGCAAGGCGATGCAGTCTCACCGGGATCATCGGATCGCATGGATCTTGATCCGGACACTCAGCCAGAACGTTAACTGCACAACGGTTAATTCGCCGTTAATGATATACGTTATTGCTGTGGGACATACCAAAGAGGGCCCTGACGAACGCCGGTTTCATGCCCGCATCCGGCTTCGCAGGATGATCCGCCGGCCCACTGCCGGACGCCGGCAAGATCGCGGGCGGATAATGACTTGGACGAAATCTGGAGCGACTCCGGCCGGCCCGGCGACACGCCGGGGCCGATCCCCCGTCAACTCCCCGAATCTATCCTTTTGTCTAGAGTCTTTCGTTGTAGTCACTCTTTCGTTTGATAACTTTGGATGTCATCTGCGGCGACCATGCCGCCCGGGATCGGCCGGGGCCGCGGCCGGCCCGCCCGGAATGCCCAGCGCCGCCATCGCCTCCCGGATGTCGGGCAGCGCAGCCTCGGTGGCCTGCTCGCCCAGCGCGATCAGCTCATCCGCGCGATCGAATTCGGCCAGGCCGATATGCGCGACGCGCGGGGCGATGTG
Source organism: uncultured Mycobacteriaceae bacterium (assembly GCA_964615535.1). Classification (GTDB taxonomy): domain Bacteria; phylum Pseudomonadota; class Alphaproteobacteria; order DSM-16000; family Inquilinaceae; genus CAZTNV01. Next base: position 2,163 of record CAZTNV010000318.1, read on the forward strand.
CACGTCGGGCGGCTCCCCGGCCAGGCGGCTGCGCGTGATCCGGTCGAGCACGATGCCGAGCGACGACACCATCACCCCGAACAGGCTGGGCGTGTCGCGGTCGCGCCGGAAGATCGGGCGGACGGCACCGCCCGGCGGCCCGCCGGTGCCGTGGCGCCCGCGCTCGGCCATCTGGAAGGCGTCGGACAGATCGAGACCGGCGGCGGCCAGCAGGGGCGTCCCCGGCGATCGCGCGCGCCGCAGCGACACGCCGTTGACGTTGACCCCGATCACCATCTGCGCCTCCTGGGCACGGCACACCGAGATCGGCACCGGATTGACCAGCGCGCCATCGACCAGCCAGCGCCCGCCGATCGCCACCGGCGGCAGCACGCCGGGCATCGAACACGAGGCGCGCAACGCATCGACCAGCCGTCCGCGGCTCAGCCAGACCTCGTGACCGGTCACCAGATCCGTGGCGACGCAGACGAAGCATCGCGGCAGCGCCTCGATGGCCAGATCGCCAAGGTATTGTTCGAGCTGGCGGACCAGACGCTCGCCGCCGATCAGGCCGGCCCGCCGCATCTTGAAATCGAGCAGCCCGACCATCTTCAGCTTGTTGATCGAGCGCGCCCACAGCTCGACCGCATCCAGCCGCCCGGCCAGATAGCAGGCGCCGATGATCGCGCCGACCGAGGTGCCGCACACCACATCCGCCCGGATGCCGGCGCGGTCCAGCGTCCGCAGCACGCCGATATGCGCCCAGCCGCGGGCCACGCCGCCGCCCAGCGCCAGACCGAGCTTCGGCACCTCTCCAAGAGTCATCGGCACGGCGGCCATCGGCGGGTCTCGTCCTGTCGTCGAAGGGTGTCGGATGAAGGCGGACCGGGGCGGCCCGTCGCAGGATCGGACACGGCACCCGCAATCCTCAAGGTAACGCCGGGGCGGCAACGACTCAACGCGGCGGCACGGCGGCAAACCGCATCCGCCCGCGCGCACCCGGCGCCGGGCACTCCGGCGATCGGCGCCTTTTCGACCACAGGGCCGGGAACTTCGGCCGGCCGGTCCGGCTTCCTACCCGGGCCGGCTTCTCACAATGCCGGCACCAAGGGAGCATGCGGCATGGCCGACGGCATCGCAACGACGACTCCGGATGATCGCGCGGCGCTCCGGACGGGTCTCGACCCTGCCCCCAGCTCTGCCCCCATCTCTGCCCCCATCTCTGCCCTGGACGCGGCCGGAGAGCACTTCCGGCGCGGCGAGTCGCTCTACCAGCGCCGCCGGATCGCCGAGGCGCTGGACAGCTACGCCCAGGCGGTCCGCCTCGGCTGCGATCCGGACCGGGTCGCCGAACGCTGCTGGATGAGCTGGATGCTGCTCGGCCGGTTCGAGCGCGCCTGGGCCATTTCCGACCGGGTGCTGCGCCGCCGCGATCCGGCCCTGCGCCATGCAGGGCACCGGCCGCGTCATCTCCGCCCGGTCTGGGACGGCTCGCCGCTGGACGGCAGAACGGTGCTGCTGCGCTGCCATCGCGGCCTGGGCGACGCGATCCAGTTCGTGCGCTATGCCCCGGTGGTCCGGCGCCGCGCCCGCGCAGTGATCGTGCAGGCACCGCCGGCGCTGGTGCCGCTGCTGGCCGGGATGCCAGGGCTGGACGGCGTGGTCCCGCTCGACGACACCGCGCCCGACCCGCCCCACGAGGTCGATCTCGAGCTGATGGAACTGCCGCACGCCCTGCGTACCAGAATCGAAACCATCCCCCGCGACATTCCCTATCTGCTGGCCGATCCCGTGCGGGTGGCGGCGTGGCGCCGGCGGCTGGACCCGGCGGTCCCGCCGGGCGCGCTGAAGGTCGGGCTGGTTTGGGCAGCCGGAACCTGGAAGCCGGAGCGCTCGATCCCGCTGGCCCAGTTCGCCCGGCTGAACCCGCTTCCCGGCCTGATGCTGATCGGGTTGCAGGGTGCGCCGGGCCTCAACCAGTGGACGCCGTCGGCCGCCGCGCCGCGCATCGTCAACCCCGAGGACAGCGGTTGCGACATTCCCGATCTCGCGGCGCTCATCCTGACGCTCGATCTGGTGATCACCGTGGACACCATGGCCGCGCATCTGGCCGGGGCGCTGGGCGTGCCGGTGTGGACGCTGCTCGATTTCGCGGCGGACTGGCGCTGGATGCTCGATCGCGCCGATACGCCCTGGTATCCGACCATGCGGCTGTTCCGCCAGCCGGTGCCGGGCGACTGGGCCACGCCGATGGGCGAGATCGTCGCACGGCTGGCGGCGCGGTCGTGACCGGCGGTCTGCCGATCCCGCCGGCCGAGGCTTCGCGCCCGCTTCGGGCTCCCGAGCTTGGGGCCCCCGAGCTTCGGACGATTGTGGGCCGCTGTGCCGACGGCACGCTGTCCCCGCCGGTGGCGCTGATGCACGGGCTGCTCGCCTGCCCCGATGCCGATCGCCTGCGCGGCCTGCTCGACCGGCTGGCCGCGGCGGACGGGCCGGCCGAAGCCGGGCTGCGCGCTGCCGCGATCCGGCTCCGCACGCTGCTCGACGGCAACCGCGAAGGCTGCGCCGCGCTGACCGAAATGGCGCGTCTCGAACGCCCGGACGGACCGGAGCGCGCCACCGCCGCGGCCCGGCTGGATGCCTGCCGCCGGCTGTTCGACCGGCTGGCCGAGCGCCAGCCCGACTGCGCCGTCGCGCTCTACTCGCTGGGCAATGCCGCGATCC
>CAZTNV010000319.1:0-4847 GCA_964615535.1 uncultured Mycobacteriaceae bacterium
GCTGGATGCCTGGATCGACCGCGCCCTCGACGCGCCCAGCGCCGAGGCGGTGATCGAAAGCTCGCGGCAGCACTGAGCCGGCCCCGCCGCCGATACCTGCGGGCCGCCCCGGCAAGACAAGGCGACGCGGCAAGCCGAAACCGCCCCTCGCCCTACTGGCTGGCCCAGAGAATGCGGGCGATCCAGGCGATATCGTCGCGCCTGATGGTGCGGTCGGGGTGGTTCGGGTTGATCGATTTCAGCTCGATCCGGGTCGCGCTGATCCGCACCAGTTCCTTGGCCATCACCTCGCCGCCCATGGTGCGCACCACCACCCGGTCGCCGCGCCGGATGCCGGCGGTCGGCGACAAAATGATGATGTCGCCGTCGCGATAGGCCGGGGTCATGCTGTCGCCGGTGATTTCCAGCGCATAGGCGTGGGGATCGCCCAGATCGGGGAACACCACCTCGTCCCAGCCGGTGCCCGCCGGATAGCCGGCATCGTCGAAAAAGCCCTCCGCCCCGGCCTGGGCATAGCCGATGATCGGGATGCGCTGAGGCGGCGCGCCCTCCACCGATTCGCCCAGCAGACCGACGAACTGGCCCAGGCTGCTGCCGGTGGCGTCCAGGACCTTGGCCAGACTCTCGGTCGAAGGCCAGCGCTGCTTGCCCGACACCGATTTCCGTTTGCTGGGGTTGAAGGTGGTCGGGTCGAGCCCGGCCTTGCGCGCCAGCCCCGAGGCCGACAGCCCGTGCTGCTCGGCCAGCCGATCGATCGCGCGCCAGATGTCGCCATGCTTCACCATGGGAACATGTTCTCATAATGGGCCGGTCCCGTCCCTAGGAACGTATTCATATTCCGGTTGACATAGGATTAAAATCATATACGATCGCCGCATCCCGGACGGACTTGACCATCGACCGGGCCCGGCAACCCAGGATGCGTGAGAGGTCATGTCCCGCGAGCGCTTCATCCCCCGCCCCCAGAGTGCCTCCCACCCCGCCGACACCGCGGTGCCGTTCGGCAGCGCCGAGGAGGCGTGGTTCTGGTTCATGCAATGCCACGAGGCGAAATGCGCCGGTGCCCGCATCCGGGCCGGCGACGGGCTGGTGCCGCGGCCCTGCGAGCCGATCGACGTGCTGCGCGCGATCGACCGGCTCTACCGCCAGCGCCGCCTGCTGCGCGAGCATCTGAGCGTGCTGGCCCATTACGGTCGCCGGCTGCTGGCGCCCGATCCGCGGCGGCGCCAGGAGGAACGCGCGCTCAGCCTGTGGGACGAGGCGCTCGACCGGCTCGACACCGTGCTGCGCCGCAAGGGCATCGTGCGATGAGCGGCCCCGCGCCCGTCCCGACCCTGCCGGCGCCCGCCCGGGCCTTCGCGGTGTTCTGCGGCCAGACCGACCTGGCCTGGCTGCGGCTGCTGCGGCCGGGCTTCCGGCATTGTTTCCTGGCGATCAACGACGGCCGGCACTGGCTGACGCTTGATCCCCTGGCGACCTTCATGGAAATCGCGGTGCAGCCGGTGCCGCCGGCCTTCGACCTGCCGGGCTGGTACCGCGCGCGCGGCTTCATCGTGGTGCCGGCGGCGATCGACCGCGGCCGGCGCCGCCCGGCGCCCTGGGCACCGTTCACCTGCGTCGAGGCGGTCAAGCGCGCGCTGGGAATTCATGCCCGGCGGGTGATCACGCCCTACCAGCTTTTCCGCCATCTCACCCGCCCGGCCGCCGGCCTGCCCGCCGCCGCCGCATCCTTGGCCTCAGCCACACCCAAAGGGAGAGTCGCCATGTCCGGCCTGTTCAGCAGCCCGAAAGCGCCCCCGCCGCCGCCCGCCGCCCCGCCCGCACCGGTCGTGCCTGCGCCGGAGGTCGCGGCGGCGGTGCCGGGCGACGCCGCCGGGTCCGCCGCCGACCTCGCGGCCGATCCGGCGGCGCTGCGGATCGCCTTCCTCCGGCAGCGCGAGCGCGGCCGGGCGGGCACCGTCGCGACCTCCTGGCGCGGCATTCTCGCGCCCGGCTCCGACCTGCCCCGGCGCAAGCAGCTCCTCGGGGAATAGCCGCCATGGCCCGAACCGAATTTGCGCGAACGGAGAGCCCCGGCACCGACGCCGCCGCGCTGGTCGGCCGCTTCCGCCAGGCCAAGGCGCGGCGCGCCCGCTGGGAGAGCCTGTGGCAGGAGTGCTACGATTACGGCCTGCCCCAGCGCGGCGAGCTCCGGCCGGCCGCGATGCCCGGCGAGCGGCGGACCGACCGGCTGTTCGACGGCACCGCCCCGGATGCCGTGGAGCATCTGGCGGCCAGCCTGCTGGCCCAGCTCACGCCGCCCTGGTCGCGCTGGATCGGCTTCGCGCCCGGTCCCGATCTGGCGACCGCCGAGCAGCGCAACGCCGCGACGCCGGCCCTGGAGCGGATGGCCGAGATCCTGCAAGCCCATCTCGACCGGTCGAACTTCGCCGTCGAGATCCATCAATGCTACCTCGATCTGGCGGTCGGCGGCACCGCCTGCCTGCTGGTCGAGGAGACCACGCCCGGTTCGCTGGCCGCGCTCCGCTTCACCGCCGTGCCGCTCAGCCAGGCGGTGCTGGAGGAAGGCCCCGACGCGCGGCTCGACGTGACCTTCCGCCGGATCGTGCTGAACCGCGCCGAAATCGCCCATCGCTTCCCCGGCCTGGCCCTGCCCGACCGGCTGGCGCAAGCCGATGCCGGCGATCCCGCCCGGCGCATCGGGCTGATCGAGGCGGTGCTGCCCGAACCGCCGGGCCATGGCGCGGGCTATCGCTATGCCGTGGTGCTGGACGAGCCGGGCGAGCCGCCCATGGTCCTGGCCGAAGGCCGGTTCGCCGAGTCGCCCTTCGTCAATTTCCGCTGGCTCAAGGCGCCCGGCGAGGCCTATGGCCGGTCGCCGCTGATGAAATGCCTGCCCGACGTGAAGACCGCCAACAAGGTGGTCGAGCTGATCCTCAAGAACGCCTCGATCGCGGTCACCGGAATCTGGCAGGCCGAAGATGACGGCGTGCTCAATCCGGCGACGGTTCGGCTGGTGCCCGGCACCATCATTCCCAAGGCCGCCGGCTCGTCCGGACTCACGCCGCTGCAGGCCCCCGGCCGGTTCGACGTGTCGCAGCTCGTGCTGACCGATCTGCGCGCCGCGATCCGCCGTGCCCTGCTGGCCGACCAGCTCGGTCAGATCGAGGCGCCGCGGATGACCGCGACCGAGGTGCTGGAGCGGGCGGCGCAGATGGCGCGGCTGCTGGGCGCGACCTATGGCCGGCTGCAATCGGAGCTGCTGACCCCGCTGGTGCTGCGCGCGCTGGCGATCCTCCGGCGGCGCGGCGAGGTGCCCGACATCGCGGTGGACGGCAGGCTGGTCGAGCTGCACTACCGCTCGCCGCTGGCCCAGGCCCAGGCCCAGCGCGACGTGCAGACGGCGCTCGGCTGGATCGACGGTGTCGCCGCGCTGGGTCCGGAGGCGGCGGCCGCGGTGGATGCCGCGGCGGCGGCGCGCTGGCTGGGCCGGCGCTTCGGCGTCCCGGCGGCGCTGATCCGCGAGGCCGAAGCGCCGCGGGCCGGGGAGGCCGATCATGGCTGAGCCGCCACGGCCGCCATCGCCGCTGCCGGAGGGCTGGACCGGGATCGACCCCGCCGATCCGGTCCCGTCCCCGGAGTCCGATCTGGCCTGCGCCTATGCGCGCTGCTTCGGCGGATCGGAGGGGGCGCGGGTGCTGGGCGATCTGCGCGGCCGGACGCTCGACCGTGCGCTTGGGCCGGCGGCAAGCGACGCCGAACTGCGCCATCTGGAGGGCCAGCGCGCCCTGGTCGTCCGCATTCTCGCGCTGACCGCGCGCGGGCGCGACGCCTGCTGAGCCCCGACGGCACCGGGTTTTGACTGCACTGGGTTTTCCATCCGACGGATCGAGGAGTCCCGATCGCCATGGCCGACAACCTGCTCACCGCCCCGCTGCCCGAACCGGTTCCGCCCCCCGAGGCCGGCACGGCGGCCGTCACTCGCCCGGACGGGGTGCCCGACAAGTTCCGGGACGCCGGGACCGGCCAGATCCGGGTCGAGGCGCTGCTGAAATCCTATCTGGAGCTGGAGCGCAAGCTGTCGCAGATGGTGCCGCTGCCCGGCCCCGACCGCGATCCGGCCGAGCTGAAGCGGTTGTGGTCCGCGCTGGGCGTGCCGGAACGGCCCGAAGAGTACGCGGTGGCCTGCCCGCACGGCCTGTTCGAGCCGGATGCCGCGATGAATGCGCGCCTGCACGAGGCCGGGTTCACCCCGGCCCAGGTGCAACTGGTCTATGATCTGGCGGCCGAGCGGCTGGTGCCGATGATCCGGGAGATCGCCGCCGGCTTCGAGGCCGAGCGCGAGGTCGAGCGGCTGGCCGCCCATTTCGGCGGCGAGGAGAAATGGCGAGAGGTGTCCCGGCAACTGCTCGCCTGGGGCCGCAGGCATCTGCCGGGGCCGGCGCTGGAGGGGCTGTCGACCTCGTTCGACGGGGTGATGGCGCTGTATCGCATGATGACCTCGGACGAGCCGGGCGCGCTCAACGGCGCGGCCGGCGGCGCGGCCGGCGACGCCGATCTCCACGCCCAGATGCGCGACCCCCGCTACTGGCGCGACAAGGACCCCGCCTTCGTCGCCAAGGTCACGGAAGGGTTTCGCCGCATGTATCCCGGCGAGGGGTAAGTCGGGAGGAACGAATCGGGGTGGTCCCGGCGGAGCGTGCGAAAGGCGTGCATCGAGGGCGGCGACACACCGCCCCCTTGCCGGTGCCCGGCGGCCGTCTCGACGGGATCAGTTGGGTCGCGGAGTCTGGATCACCGCCTCGGCGCTGGGCGCGTCGAGGGCGCGGTCGATCCAGGCATCCAGC
>CAZTNV010000320.1:0-4824 GCA_964615535.1 uncultured Mycobacteriaceae bacterium
GGAAATCGTTGACATTGGTCCGGGTCGGGCCGGTCATCACCAGATCGCCCAGCGCGCCGAACAGGCCGTAGGCATCGTTGTCGGCCAGCCGCGCCCGGAGATCGAGTCCGGCGGCCGCGGCGCGGGCCGGCGTGTCGGGGCCGATCAGCGCGCCGGCATTGTCCTCGGTGCCGTCGATCCCGTCGGTGTCGCAGGCGATGGCGTGAATGCCGGGATGGCTGTCGAGGGCCACCGCCAGCGCCAGCAGGAATTCGGCATTGCGCCCGCCGCGGCCGCGGCCGCGCACCGTCACGGTGGTCTCGCCGCCCGACAGCAGCACGCAGGGCGGCGGCGCCGGCTGGCCATGGCGGGCGATCTGGCGGGCGATCCCAGCATGGACCAGCGCCACGTCGCGCGCCTCGCCCTCGATCGCATTGCCCAGGATCACCGGCGTGATCCCGGCGGCGCGGGCGCGGCGCGCGGCGCTCTCCAGCGCGTCCTGCGGCGTGGCGACCAGCACGGTGCGGCAGCCGGCCAGCCGGGGATCGCCGGGCTTGGGCGTCTCCTCGCGCGCGGCGCGCAGATGGGCGAGCGCGGCCTCCGGCTCGGCGATGCCGTGCTTGGCGAGGATCGCCAGGGCGTCGGCATAGGTGGTCGGATCGGCGACGGTCGGGCCGGACGCGATCACCGACAGGTCGTCGCCGGGCACGTCGGAAATCGCCAGGGTGACCACGCGCGCCGGGGCGGCCGCGGCGCCCAGCCGGCCGCCCTTGATCGCCGACAGGTGCTTGCGCACGCAGTTGATCTCCGCGATGGTTGCGCCGCAGCGCAAGAGGGAGCGGGTGAGCGCCTGCTTGTCGGCCAGCGCCAGCCCCGGCGCCGGCAGCGCCAGCAGCGCCGAACCGCCGCCCGAGATCAGGCACAGCACCAGATCCCGCCCGGTCAGGCCCGCCACGCTGTCCAGGATGCGGGCCGCGGCGGCGCGCCCGGCCTCGTCCGGTGTGGGGTGCGCCGCTTCGACCACCGCGATCCGCTCGCACGGCACGCCATGGCCATAGCGCGTCACCACCAGCCCCGACAGCGGGCCGGGCCAGTGGCGCTCGACCGCCCGGGCCATCGCCGCGGCGGCCTTGCCGGCGCCGACCACCACGGTCTTTCCCCCGGGCGGCGGCGGGTCGGGCAGGTGCGGCGGCACGCAGGTGTCGGCGCTCGCGGCCTCCACCGCGGCGTGGAACAGCTCGATCAGCAAGGCCTGCTGCGGGCTGCGCCGGGGGGCTGTCACGCCGTCACCGGCCCAAGCTGCCCGGCGCGGCCGGTCCTGGAAGCGTCGTTTGGGGTGCCAGGGTTTGGGGAACCACCGTCTGGGGACCGGCCGGAGGCACACCCTGCTGCGCGGCGCTTCGCCGGGAGACGGTGTCGAGGCAGCTCTGAACGATGTAATAGCACTGCGAATAGCGGGTCTGACCGTAGCCGGCAATGCCGGCATAGTTGATCCGGGTGACCCGGTCGTTTTCAAGGGTGAAGGTCGCCTCGCAATAGGACGAGCTGAGATCGCCGCGACCGCCATAGAGCGGCAGGCCGATGCCGTAGCCGAAATTGCCCGAGCCGCCGAACAGGCCGACCCCGATGCCGAGTCCCGGTCCGGGCTGGGCATAGAGCCGCTCGCTGCCATAGGTCCAGAACTCGCGATCGCCTTCCACGCGCGATCGCGGCGGCACGCCGGCGCAGGCCAGCAGTTCCGACCGCGGCAGCCCGATCAGCGCGGTCTGGGCCAGTTCCGCCAGATCCGACCGCGGATTGGACGCACAGGCGGCCAGTCCGGCGAAACCGGCCAGACCGAGCGGCAGCAGGAGTTTGCGCCAACCGGACATGCCATTGCTCCTCAAGCGGCGCGTGATGCGGCATCCATGCCGTGCCGCTGCCGACCTCAAACGCCATCATTGCCGCGAATTTGTGACATTTCCGCGGCCGGCCGGGGGCGCGAGACCGACGCCCGGCGGGCGGACGGTTGCCCGCGGGTCAGATCTCCGGCCGCAGGGCGTGCAGGCTGTAAACCGTCCCGGTCGAACCGGCGACCAGGAGAAAGGGCATGGGGGAGAAAGGGCTTGGGTGTCACGCCCTCGCGGCCAGGATGCCACCGAGCACCGCGCCCAGCCCCGCGGCCATGCCGCCGGTCAGATCGGTCACTTCAATGCCCAGATGGGGAGCGGCGACACCCAACAGCGTCATCGCGACGACGCTGACGCCAACGATTCCCTTGAGGATCAGCACGAACGGAACCGGCTCGCGGGCGGGGGGCATCATCGGCGCTCCATTGGTCGCTCGTCGATCCAGAGAAAAAATGTCGCCGCACCCTCCGGCTGTCAACACCAATGCCTGCGATCGGGGCCGCCGCCGCTTCACCCCTGCATCTGCGCGCCGATCGCCTGGGCCATGTCTTCGGCCGAGGTCTGCGCCGGGAACACGGCGAGGCTCCGGCCGTCCGGCCCCATCAGATACACGAACGAGCTGTGATCCATCGTGTAGGCCGAAAGCTGGGGCGACTCGGCGCGGGCGTAATACACCCGATAGGCCCGCGCCGCGCGCGCGATCTGCTCCGGCGTGCCGGTCAGCCCGACCAGCCGCGGATGGAAAAGCTGCACGTAATCGTGCATCGCGGATACGCTGTCGCGTTCCGGGTCGACGGTGATGAACAGCGGCTGCACCTGTCCGCCCTGATCGCCCAGCAGGTCGATCGCCCGGGCCATGGTCGCCAGCTCGGTCGGGCAGACGTCGGGGCAATAGGTAAAGCCGAAATAGACCAGCATGTACCGGCCGCGATAGGTCGCGTCCGTCACCTCGGCGCCACGGTCGTCGACCAGTTGAAACGGCCCGCCCAGTTGCGGCGCAGCCGCGCCGATCAGTCCCGTCCGGCCGGTTTCGCGGGCGGCCTGCTCCTGATGAACCTGCCACCAGGCGATCCCGGCGGCGGCGATCAGTGCGATGACCGACAGCATGACGATGCGGATAATGCGCGTGCCCGACATGACATCGTTTCCAGGCTGCCGGAGACAATCCTCTCCACTTTCGCCAACTGGCATGCCGCCAGCCCGGTCGCAAGGCGATCGATCGTCGCAGGGTTCACGTCGGTCTCGGGCAGGGGCAGGGGCCGTGATAGAGTCGTTACGGCAGGGCAGTGGTTGGGGGAGTCAACGATGTCCAGGAATTTTGCAGCGGTTCCTTCGGTCCGGATCGGAACCCGGCGTCCGGCCGCGGCCGCTCTGGTGACCGATGCCGAAAGCGGCAATGATGGCGCCGGCCTCAATCGCGACCTGTTCGCTCTGAAGGTGATGGCCGACCGCGGCCTGATCCCCCCCGACGAGTATGAGCGACGGCGGGCGGAGATGCTTTCGGGGACGCCGGACAACGCGGCCTGACCTGGGGCCGGGCCGGGGTGGGAGGCTGGACGGGCGACCCGACTCGGATCTCGTTGCGGCTGCTTCCTTCCGGACCTGACCGGGTTGGCGAGGAAATCGTCCGCCGCCAACCTCCCGCCCTGAATATCGGCAAGGCGCGCAGCCGGCGCAAGCCCGGCGATCCCGATCGGCCGGGACGCTTGCCGAGGGCCCGGTGCCGTGCGACTTTCGGCGGCGATGATCGTGCCGCACTTCTATCTCGATCCCGGCTTTGACCGCGCCGCCGACCGGCGCCGCGATCTGGCATGGCTGGACTCGCGGCTCGGGGTGGCGGGCACAAGGCTGGTCCCGGTATGGCGCGCCCGCAATCTGATCGCGGGGCCGCGCGAGGCGCCGCGGGCCGTGCTGCTGCCGGGCGACCTGGCAGGCTGGCGCGAGATCGCCGGGGTGGTCGCGCTGCTCGGCGTCGCCGGTCCGGCCGAGCCGGAGGCCGGGACTGCCCTGGTCGCGGTCGATGTCAGCCCCCTGGCCGAGCCGTCGGCGCATCCGCTGCTGGCCGGGCGCGGCGTGTTCGTCGATCTGCGCAGCAGCGGCCCGCTGCTGCCCCATGCCGAGGGTGCCCTGCTGGCCTATGCCCGCGGGCTGATGTGGTGGCATTCGCGGCACCGGTTCTGCGGCGTGTGCGGCAGCCCGACCGAAAGCCGCGAGGCCGGGCATCAGCGCCTGTGCCTGAACCCGGCGTGCAAGGCGCAGCATTTCCCGCGCACCGATCCGGCGGTGATCGTGCTGGTGCATCACGGCGACCGCTGCCTGCTCGGCCGGCAGAAGAATTGGCCGGCCGGCATGCATTCGGTGCTCGCGGGATTCGTGGAACCGGGCGAAAGCCTGGAAAGCTGCGTCGCCCGCGAGGTCTTCGAGGAATCCGGCGTGCGGGTGACCGACATCCGCTATCACTCGTCCCAGCCCTGGCCGTTTCCGCAGTCTCTGATGCTCGGCTTCACCGCTCGCGCCGCAACCACCGATCTGCGGCCCGATCTGGAGGAGCTGGAGCATGTCGGCTGGTACCAACGCGACTGGCTGAAAGCGCAATCCGCCACCCCGGTCGGCACCGGCGCCTTCGCCCTCCCGCGCCGCGACAGCGTCGCCCGCGTGCTGGTCGACGAGTGGCTGGGGCAGGGGTGACGCCGCGCGGTGAACGCCACCGCAGAACGGTCCCTGCCCCGGTCAGCGTGCCGATCGGCATCGGATCATGCCGGTTCCCGAGATTCGTATTGCAGGCGGCGGCTTGGCATTCGTACCGTCCAGCTCAATCGGCTTGAGAGGGGGAGCACCGCCATGGATATCCGCGCCGCCGTCGCCCACAAGGCGGGAGCACCGCTCAGCATCGAGACCGTGCGCCTGGACGGGCCGCGGGCCGGGGAGGTGATGGTCGAGATCAAGGCGACCGGGG
>CAZTNV010000321.1:0-4768 GCA_964615535.1 uncultured Mycobacteriaceae bacterium
GCCGACACCTATGCCGGGTCGGTGCCGCTGATCCTGAAGATGAACAGCGCCAACGTGCTGGTCCGGTTCAAGGAGAACGCCGATCAGGCGGTGACCGCATCGGTTCGCGACGCGCTGCGGATCGGCGCCGGCGCGATCGGCTTCACCATCTATCCCGGGTCCGACAAATCCTTCGACATGATGGAGGAGATCCGCGAACTGGCGGCGGAGGCCAAATCCCATGGGCTGGTGGTCGTGATCTGGTCCTATCCGCGCGGCGGCAATCTGTCCAAGGAAGGCGAGCTGGCGCTCGATGTCGGGGCTTATGCCGCGCATATCGCCGCGCTGCTCGGCGCCCACATCATCAAGGTCAAGCTGCCGACCGACCATCTCGAGCAGGACGAGGCGCGCAAGATCTACGAACAGTACGGCGTGCCGCGCGCGACCCTGGCCGAGCGTGTCGCCCATGTCGTCCAAGCCTGCCTGAACGGCCGGCGCCTGGTGGTGTTCTCGGGCGGTGCGGCCAAGGGCGAGGAGGCGATCTACGAGGATGCCAAGGCGATCCATCAGGGCGGCGGCAACGGGTCGATCATCGGCCGCAACAGTTTCCAGCGCTCGCACGAGGATGCCATGGCCCTGTTCGACAAGCTGATCAACATCTACAAGGAGCAGGAAGCGTAGCAGACACCGGAACCGCACCCATGGCCGCACCCGATTGCCGCCTCTACCTGGTCATGCCGCCGAAGCTCGATCCGCAGGTCGTGGCCGCGGATCTCGGGGCGGCCCTGGATGCCGGCGATGTCGCCTGCGTCGAGCTGGCGCTCGACACCGCCGACCAGGGCGCATGGCGCAGCGCGATCGCGGCCTTGCGGCCGGTGGCCCAGCGCCGCGATGTCGCCTTCCTGCTGCGCGACCGGCCCGAGCTGGCGGCGGAGACCGGCTGCGACGGCGTGGTCACGGGCCCCGGCCACGCCTTTGAGGCGGCCCGGCGGGTGATCGGCAGCGGCGCCATTGTCGGCGTGGCGATCGATCCGGCCAGCGAAACCGCCCGCCACGACGCCATGCTGGCGGCCGAACTGGGCGCCGATTTCGTCGGCTTCGGGACGTTCGACGGCCCGCCGCCGATCGAGCTGATCGAATGGTGGGCCGAACTGATGGAGAGTCCGTGCGTTGCCTATGGCGTGGCGACACCTGCGGACTCCGATGAGATGGTGCCGGCCGGCGCCGATTTCATCGCTGTGCGGGAGGCGGTCTGGGACCACCCGGATGGCCCGGCGGCCGGGTTGCGGCAGATCGCCGCGGTGATGCTTGCAACTTGACCACGAAACCGACCGGAGTCCGTCTCCCGCCGGTTTCGTGGTCCTGCACCCCGACCTGCCTCCCCGCGGGTTAAGGCAGACCGGTCGCGGATCGCTTTACCGGCCGCTACCGGCCACTCTGCCGTGCCGGCGGCGCATCATGGCCGCGCCGAGCACTCCGCCGATCACCAGCAGGGCGCTGGCCGGTTCGCTTATCACGACCTCCGGAGTCTGGTCCGGCATCCGGCGGGACCATACGCCACCGCCCTCGCCGTAGACGCCGCTCTCCGTGAACGGTGTCGGGAACCAGGAAATCCGGAAAGAATTTCCGTCCATGTGCAACCCAAATATTTGCGATTGATGGGGACGTTCCATAAGACCGTAGACGAAAGGATTGGAGGGATCGATCGGGCCATAGGTCAGTTCCAAGTCGCTCGCCCAGCGCCAGTTCCGTTCGGTCTGCCCGTCCGCGCTTCGAATTGATCCGTCGAACAGGTCGACGAAACTGGGCAGTCCAGATCCGTCCGGAAGCCTGATGGAGAAGCTCAGTTCATCGCCCGACTCGAACGGCACGTCATCCGGATCGAACGGCAATCCATAATTCGATTGCGGCCCCGAGTAGATTGTGCCGGCGAAATCATAGATCACGCTGGCCTGCGCTGTTTCCGCCGATGCTCCGGCCATCACGGCCAGGCCCAGCAGGAGGCAGATGGTTTTCATCATCGCGACACTCCTTTCGGTTTTGCTTCCGATCGACCCGGCATTTGCTGCGGTTTGCCGGGATGCCGGAATTTCAGTGAGATACTGCGCATGATGCGCACCTAACCCTGGGCTGTAGTCGGATAGCCAGCAGCAATGCTGCCGTATATCGGGCGGCTCAGGCTCCCCGCATACCAGGGCCTCCGGGCACGTGCATGCCTTCTAAAATTGACGTTCTGTGCAATCGGTTGAATTCCATCCTGAGTCGGCACGTTATACAATTAAAGGTAATTAATGATCAACACTCATTTCGCTATAGTTAACGTGCACTTAAGGCGATCAAGTTCAAAAAGGATTATATGTCGCACAGAGTCTCCCACCCTTTCGAGCAGAAGAGTCTACTAAAACGATTAGATCGGCTGTCTCGAAAGTATCGCTTTCCGGAGAACGGTCCGATGGCGCTTCCTGAACAACCCTACGATATTCGGAGACTACGACCTTTGATCCGCACCTGCCATGGACTGCTGGTCGATAACCATGCCGGGAGCCGCCTGCCGCCCTTTTCGGTGTCCATCCAGCCGCCGACTCAACGCAGCGTCATTGCCTGGTCTTTGGCGTTTCCCCGAACAGAACGAGGGCCGTGAAGCCGGGGCGGTCCCGCCCGTGCCGCCCTTGCCGTCCGGAACCCTCGGCCGGCGGGGCCAGCCGCTCGGCCGCCGTGCCGTTGCCGCGGTCCATTCATGTCCGGACCGACGCCTTCGCGTGCAGCGGAGCCGCTCCACCGGCGAAAGGTTTGCTTGCCGTGCCCGGCACCCCAGGCCCATTATGGGTCGACCGTCAACGCTGGCGCGAATCCGATCGGCGCGGGCATGATCAAGTACCAGTTGAAATGCAGCCGGGACCACGCCTTCGAGGCCTGGTTCAGGAACAGCGACTCCTTCGATGCCCAGGCGGAGGCCGGCGCTCTCGCCTGCCCGGTTTGCGGCGATCGCAATGTGGTCAAGGCGCCCATGGCGCCCCGAATCGCCCGGAGCGCGATCGGCACCGCGGCCGAGGAACGCCGCCAGGCCATGGCCGCAACCGTCGCAAAGAAGCTGACCGAAATCCGCAGCCATATCGAGCAGAATTGCGATTATGTCGGCGACCGCTTCGCCGAGGAAGCCCGCCGCATTCATTACGGTGAGACGCCCAAACGCGACATCTACGGCGAGGCGACCGAGCGGGAATCCGAGGAACTGACCGACGAGGGCATCGATTTCGGCCGCATCCCCTGGCCGTCGCGGACGGATTCCTGAACGGTTCGCTGCTTTCGTCCGGAGCTTCGGGGCGGCCGGGCCATGGTGGCTGACGCCGTCGCCAGTCGGCGATACACTGCACCAACGACAGGGTCCCGGCACCGCCGCAGGGGGTGCGGGCACCGGGGGCACGGGCACAAGGGCACGGGGGTCATGACCCAGTATCAAGAGGCGGGGGGACTCCCCGAGCCGCTCGGCTTGCCGGTCTTCGTCGAGCGCGAGGATTACGAAGCCGGCTTTGCCGCCGTGTTCGCCCGCCAGATCGCCCCGGAGCTGGAACGCCTGGAGCAGGACAGACTGGCGCGATACCGGGATTTCCAGGTCCGGCTGGCCGCGGTGGGCGGGATCGTGGCGAGTCTGACCGTCGCGATCCTCTGGCTGGCGCCGGGCTTATGGTGGGTTCTGCTGGTCCTGATCGCGCTGGCCGCCTGGGTCGGCAATATTGCGGTGATGCAGCCCGCGCGCGGGTTCGGCGACCGGGTGCGCGACGTCGTGATGGCGCCGGTCTGCACCTTTCTGGGCGGGATTCAGTATCGCCGGCACGCCGAAAACGCGATCGACCCGAAGCGATTCGCCGAAGCGGGGGTCGTCGAGTCGTTCACCTCGGCCCGCATCGAGGATTTGTTCGTCGGCCGCTATCGCGAGACCGGCTTCGCCGTGGTCGATGCCCGGCTGGTGCGGGCCGGCGGCCGGTCGCGGCGCACCGTGTTTCACGGGCTGCTGTTCACCATCGAGGTGCCGCGGCCGTTTTCCGGCCACATCCTGATCGGCCGCGATTTCGGCAAGGTCGGCAACACCCTGGCCGCGTGGTTCAAGAGCTTCGACGGCATGCGGGCGATCACGCTGGATCATCCCGAATTCGAGGCGATCTACGCGGTTTATGCCGACTCGCCCGACACCGCACCGGAGGTTCTGACGCCGGTGTTCCTCGACAGCATGGTGGCGATCGCCGAGGCGGCAGAAGGCGCGGCGGTGCGCGCCGCGTTTACCGAAGGCACCTTCGTTCTGGCCCTGCCGACCGGCCGCGACCTGTTCGCGCCCGGCTCGATCTTCCGGTCGGTCTATGATTGCGAGGACGATATTCGCGAATTGCTGTGGCAGGTCACCATCGTGCACCGCCTGATCGACTACCTCCACGGCGACGATCCCGGCCGGCTGAACTGAAAACCGGGTATTGATGTGCATCGGGCGGCAATTTGAGGTGTCGGCCGAAGCGCCGCGCTTCGACGCCCGGCCCCGAAATCCCGAGGCCATGATCAGCCTATGGTTTTATATGAAACAAGTACTGATCGGATATGGATTTTCCTGCTTTACTGCCAAAGGTTTTGCTTCTATACCGGGACAGTCATCCTTCCTATGCGCTCCGACACGACAGCTCCTGGGCTGCGCTGCGTCGGCAAAATTTGGATCAGCGATCTTGAGAAGACCTTGGCCCCGGCATTATTCCCTATCCAGGCAACGCAGGTTCTGCAAAAGTTCTGGTTTGTCTGATCGCGG
>CAZTNV010000322.1:0-1754 GCA_964615535.1 uncultured Mycobacteriaceae bacterium
GGCGCGGGCGATCTCGTGGGGCCGGCCGAGCCGGCCGACCGGGATCTTGGCGACAATCTTCTGCAGCACCGGTGGCGGCACGGCGCGGACGACATCCGAATCGATGTAGCCCGGCGCAATGGCGTTGACCGTGATGCCGCGCGCCGCACCCTCCAGCGCCAGCGCCTTGGTGAAGCCGTGGATGCCGGATTTGGCCGCGGCATAGTTGACCTGCCCGTACTGGCCGGCCTGGGCATTGATCGAGCCGATATTGACGATCCGCCCGAAGCCGCGCTCGCGCATGCTGTCGAACACCGCGTGGCACATGTTGAAGCAGGCGCTGAGATTGGTCTGGATGACCTCGTTCCACTGCTGATAGGTCATCCGGTTGATCGTGGTGTCGCGGGTGATGCCGGCATTGTTGATCAGCACGTCGATCGGGCCGAGATCGCGCAGCACCTCGGCCACGCCGCGCTGGCAATCCTCGAAGCTGCCGACATCCCAGCGATAGATCGGTATGCCGGTGCGTTCGTTGAATTTGCGGGCGCGGTCCGCGTTGCGCAGATAATTGGCCGCCACCACGTAGCCGGTATCGTGAAGGGCCACCGCGATCGCCTCGCCGATGCCGCGGGTCGCCCCCGTCACCACCGCGACGCGACGCTCCATTTCATCCTCCCCGATCACCCTTGGCGGCCGGAGCTTGGCGCTCTCTTTGCCGTCCGTCGCACATTTCGGGTCGTCATGGACCCTGGCTGGTTGTCCGGATCACCGCCGCCGATCAACGTAAACCACAATCGCCTTGAAAGGGTGGAAAACCTTGCCGGCCGGCGGTCGGGCGAGCCGCGAGGACCCGCCCGCGCCGATCCGGCGACAGGGTCAGACCATGTACTGGCCGCCATTGACCGACAGGGTCGAACCGGTGATGAAGTCCGATTCGTCGCGAGCCAGATACACCACCGCGTCGGCGATGTCCCTGACCTGGCCGATATGGCCCATCGGGATCTTCTTGACCTCTGCGTCGAGGATTTCCTTGGGCATCTTGCCGGTCATCTCGGTCAGGATGAAGCCGGGGCAGACCGCATTCACGGTGATGCCCTTGCCGCCGCCTTCCTGGGCGAGCGCCTTGGTGAAGCCGATCATGCCGGCCTTGGCGGTCGAGTAGTTGCACTGGCCGAACTGGCCGCGCTGGCCGTTCATCGAGCTGATGTTGATGATCCGGCCGAAGCCGCGCTCGCGCATGCCGTTGATCACCGCCCGAGAGGTGTTGAACACCGAGTTCAGGTTGACGTTGATCACGGCGTTCCACTGGTCCGGCGTCATCTTGTGCAGGAAGCCGTCCTTGGTGATGCCGGCATTGTTGACCAGAATGTCGATCGGGCCCTGCTCGGCCTCGATCTGCTTGAACCCGGCCTCGACGCTCTCATAGCTGGAGACGTCGACCTTGTAGCCCGGAATGCCGGTTTCCTGGGCGAAGGCGGCGATCTGGTCATCGACCACGTCGCACACCACGACCTTGTAACCAGCGCCCTTCAGGGTCTTGGCGATCGCCGCACCGATGCCGCGGGTGCCCCCCGTGACCACTGCCAAGCGTGCCATGTTGTCCTCCTGTTCGATTGTTGAGATTTGTATCGGGTGATCGGTAAAGAGGCGGACGGGCCGGGGATTGGTCCGCCCGCAGGTGAACTGAACGAGCGCCGGGCGGCATCAGCCGCGTTCGACGCACATAGCGATACCCATGCCGCCGCCGATGCACAAGGTCGCGAGGCCCTTCCTGG
>CAZTNV010000322.1:1764-4719 GCA_964615535.1 uncultured Mycobacteriaceae bacterium
CTTCTGCATTTCGTAAAGCAGGGTGGTGAGCACGCGGGCGCCCGAGGCGCCGACCGGGTGGCCGAGCGCGATGGCGCCGCCATTGACGTTGACCTTCGCGGTGTCCCAGCCGAGTTCGCGGTTGACCGATATGGCCTGTGCCGCGAAGGCCTCGTTGGCCTCGATCAGATCGAGATCGTCGGCGGTCCACCCGGCCAGTTTCAGGGCCTTGCGGCTGGCCGGAATCGGCCCGGTGCCCATGATCGTCGGGTCGACCCCGGCGGTGGCCCAGGCGACGATGCGGGCCATCGGGGTAATGCCGCGGCGCGCCGCCTCGTCCGCGGTCATCAGCACCGCGGCGGCGGCGCCGTCGTTGATGCCCGAGGCGTTGCCGGCGGTCACCGTACCGTCCTTGCTGAACGCCGGCCTGAGCTTGGTCAGGCTGTCGAGGGTGGTGTCCGGCTTGGGATGCTCGTCGGTGTCGACGGTGACCGGCCCCTTGCGGGTCTTGATCGTGACCGGAACGATCTCGTCCTTGAACTTGCCGGCCTTCATGGCGGCCCCGGCCTTCTGCTGCGAGGCCAGGGCGAACTGGTCCTGCTCGTCGCGGGTGATCTGCCACTTCTGGGCGATGTTTTCCGCGGTATTGCCCATGTGATAACCGTGGAAGGATTCGGTCAACGCATCGTTGATCATGCTGTCGAGCATCTTGGCGTCGCCCATCCGCACGCCGCCGCGCAGGAAGATCGTGTGGGGCGCCTGACTCATGCTCTCCATGCCGCCGGCCACGACGATAGCGGCGTCGCCGCACTGGATCGCCTGGGACCCGAGCGCGACCGCGCGCAGGCCCGAACCGCAAAGCTGGTTGATTCCGTAGGCGGTCTTTTCGATCGGAATACCCGAGTTCACCGCCGCCTGGCGCGCCGGGTTCTGGCCCTGTCCCGCCGCCAGGATCTGGCCCATAACGACCTCGTCAACCTCCTCCGGCGCGACCCCGGCACGGCTCAGCACCTCGCGGATCGCCATCTCGCCCAGATAATGCGCCGTCACGGAACTGAGCGTGCCATTGAACGAACCGACGGGCGTGCGGACGGCAGCAGCGATGACAATATCGGACATGGATTCACCCCCTGGATTGGCCGGAATGGCCATGACGCGCGATTAGTGCGCTGTCTAAACGGCCTAGCCTTGACTGTGGGCCCACCATAGGACCGGGTTTGGCCGGGCGCAATCCAGTCCTTGCACGACGGGCATCATGGCCGGAGCGGTTGCCGGACCGCCCGTATCCAGAGCGATGCTGCCAATATTTGTAGCCGCCGCGGCGGCGCCGCCCATCCGTTTTCCGAAGCGCCGGTTTGCCGCAAAGAGAGCGAGCCTTCTGCTGCCGCAATCCGAAAGTTGCAAAGGCGGCCGGCCGGCCGGCCGATCTTCATCGGCCGGCCGGTCCCGGCGGGACTGCCGGTCAGATCGCCCGGGTCCAGAGCGAGGCCATGGCCGGGCCGCTGCCGACGCACAGCGAGGCGCCGCCCAGGGTCGCACCGGTCCGGTCCATCTCATGGATCAGCGACACCACGATGCGCAGCCCGGTCGACCCGACCGGATGGCCGAGCGCGATGCCGGAACCGTTGTGGTTCACCTTGTCCATGTCGAGATCCATGTTGAAGTCGTTCTTCAGCATGCGGCCGACGCCCAGCCACTGCGCCGCGAACGCCTCGTTGATCTCCCAGTACTCGATGTCCTCGAAGCTCAGGCCGGCCATCTTCAGGGCCTTCGGGATCGCCACCGCCGGGCCCAGGCCCATGACTTCGGCCTCGATGCCCGCGTTGCAGATGCTGACCAGCTTGGCCAGGGGCTTCAGCCCGAGTTCCGCCGCCTTCTCCTTGGACATGACGACCACCGCCGAGGCGCCGTCGTTGATGCCCGAGGCATTGGCCGCGGTGACCACGCCGTCCTTCTTGAACGCCGGGCGCAGCTCGCTCATCGACTCCACGCTGGCGCCGCGGATCAGATGCTCGTCGTCCTCGAAGAACTTCGGACCCTTCTTGGCCTTCAGATCGACCGGCACGATTTCGCGCTTGAACACGCCGTCGTCGATCGCCTTGGCGGCGCGGCTGTGGCTGATATAGGCCAGCTCGTCGCATTCCTTGCGGGTGATCTGATAGCGCTCGGCCACATTCTCGGCGGTCATCGCCATGTGGCCGGGGACCAGCTCGTCGATCAGACCGTCATGCAGCATCGAGTCCTCGATCTGGCCGGGACCCATGCGATAGCCCATGCGCGCCTTCGGAATCATGTAGGGCGCGTTGGTCATGCTCTCGACGCCGACCACCAGACCGATATCGGTCTTGCCGAGCATGATGTTGTGGCTGGCGATCTCCAGCGCGCGCATGCCCGAGGCGCAGTTCTGGTTGACCGACACCGCGCCGCTGCGCGCCGGCAGGCCGATCCGCATGCTGACCTGGCGGGCCGGCAGGGAGCCCTGCATGCCGGTGTAGAGCTGGCCCATCACGATTTCGTCGATCTGGTCCGCGGCGACGCCCGACCGCTCGATCGCGGCCTTGCCGGCGGTCATGGCCAGTTCGCGCGCCGGAATGTCCTTGAGGCTGCCCATGAACTTGCCGATCGCGGTCCGCGCCGCACCGACGATCACCACCTCTTTGGTTTCCATAGTCGACTATTCCTCCTGAATGACGGTTCTTGTCGGGGGGCAAGCCTCCCGGAGCCGCGCGGGGCGCACCGTGGGAGCAAAATACGTACCGCGCATTGATCTGTCGCAACCGACCAATCGATATCGAACGATTTTCCTGCGGGATCTCGTCACGGCCGGATCATGGCGCATTCGTGCTTCCGAGTCACCACCTGCTCATGCTTCCGCCGCAATTTTGCAACGCAAAAGACCATTGATTTGACAAGGTTATGTCCGCCGGCGGCGGGCCGCGGCCGTTGTCGCTGGGCGATCTGCAGGGATTCGCCATC
>CAZTNV010000323.1:0-4715 GCA_964615535.1 uncultured Mycobacteriaceae bacterium
GCCGTTCTGTCCCGCCCTCGCCGCGGCCTTCGGTCAGCCGCAGCGCCAGCCGGTATACCGCACGGCGCGGCCAGCCGCTGGCCTCGGCGACCTCGGCCACGGCGTCGCGCAGGCTGGCCCGGCTCAGGGCATCGCGCAGGTCGCGCTCGACGGACGCGGCGTCGGCCAGGATCGCCTCGGCCAACGGCGGCCCGATCACCACGACGATTTCGCCCTTGGGCGGTCCGGCCTCGGCATAATGGGCAGCCAGTTCGGTCAGCCGGCCGGGGCGGACCTCTTCGAACAGCTTGGTCAGTTCGCGGGTCACCGCGGCGTCGCGATCGCCCAGCGCAGCGGCCATGTCCTCCAGACTGGCGCCCAGGCGCCGGGCCGATTCGAAAAAGATCAGCGTCGCCGGCACCGCGGCCAGCCCGGCAAAGAAGGCCCGACGGGCCGATGTCTTGGCCGGCGGGAATCCGGCAAACAGGAACCGGTCGCTGGGCAGCCCCGACAGCAGCAATGCGGCCAGCGGCGCGCTGGCGCCGGGCAGGCAGGTCACGGCCAGTCCGGCCGCCCGCGCCGCCGCGACCAGCTTGTAGCCCGGATCGGAAATCAGCGGCATCCCGGCATCGGCGACCAGGGCGACCGCCTGCCCGGCGGCGATCCGCTCCACGAGCTGGGGGCGCATGTGGTCGGCATTGTGGTCGTGATAGGGCACCAGGCTGGCGGCCTTGATGCCGTACATTCCCAGCAGCTTGCCGGTGTTGCGGGTGTCCTCGCAGGCCACCGCATCGACGCCGGCCAAGGTGCGCAGCGCGCGCAGGGTCATGTCGCCGGCATTGCCGATCGGCACCGCGATCAGGTACAGGCCGGGTGCGGGTTTACTTGGCTCGCGGGCATCCTTATTGTCGGGGTCGGACACGAAGACCTCGGTGACGTCCCAGGCGCGATCCGGATAGGACGGGCTTTGGCCGGAGAGCTGCGGGTCGGCTGGCGGGGAGAGCGGTGGTGGCACGGTTGGCGCCTGAAGCACGCATGATGGGAAGGTTTTGGCGCTGGGCCGGCGGGCTCGCCCTGATCGCAATCCTCGCTGCCTGCGCGCCCAGCGTAGCGGACCGGCCCGGCACTGCGCAACAGCGGCCCGCTGATCAGCCGTCGCGCATTCCAGAGGCGGCGATGCCGCTGACCGATCCGCTCGGCCGGCCGGTCAATCCCAATGCGGTCAAGGTCGCGATCCTGCTGCCGCTGACCGGTCAGGGCGGGGATCTCGGCCCGGCGATGCTGAACGCCGCGCAGATGGCGGTGCTCGACCGCGGCGGCCCGCAGTTCGAACTGATGCCGCGCGACACCCGCGGCACTCCCGACGGCGCTGCCGAAGCGGCGCGTTCGGCGGTGGCCGAGGGCGCCCAGCTTATTCTGGGACCGCTGTTCAGCCCGGAGGTCGGTCCGGCGGCGCGGGTCGCCGCAGAGCGCGGCATCAACGTGGTCGCCTTCACCACCGACGCCACGGTCGCCGGCGGCAACGCCTTCGTCATGGGCATCCTGCCGGGCGATCAGGTCGAGCGGGTGGTGCGCTACGGGGTCGGCCGCGGCCTGACCCGGTACGGCCTGCTCGGCCCCAATACGCCCTATGGCACCACCGTGCTGGCCGCGCTGCAGTCGGCAACCGCGCGGCACGGTGCGACGCTGACCCAATCGCAGCTTTACGACCCCAACGGCCGCGACATCGCCAATGTCGTGCAGACTTTGGGATCGTCGCGTGGCGCGTTCGACGCGCTGATGCTGCCCGACACCGGCGCGCGGCTGCGGGTCGTGGCCCCGCTGCTGCCCTACTCCAGTGTTCAGGCGCAGATTCTCGGCACCGGACAATGGGACGAATCCAATGTCGGCACCGAGCCCGGTCTGGTCGGCGCCTGGTTCGCCGCGCCCCAGCCCGAGTTGCGGGCCGATTTCCAGCGCCGCTATCAGGCCAATTTCGGCAGCCAGCCGCCGCGATTGGCGTCGCTCGCCTATGACGCCGTGGCGCTGGCCGCGGTGCTGTCGCAGGGGCCCGGCGCCTCCAGTTTCGACCGGGCCATGCTCACCGATCCGAGCGGCTTCGCCGGAATCGACGGGATTTTCCGGTTCAATCAAAACGGCGTGTCCGAACGCGGGCTTGCCGTGCTGGAGGTCACCGGCGACGGGTCCCGTGTGATCGATCCGGCACCCCAGAGCTTCGCCGGTCCGGGTTTCTGAGCCGGGTCGCGCCGGCGACCTCGCCCGCGCACTGCCTCATTGCGGCTTGGCGGCCTGCTCTTGCCGTCGCGAGGGTCAGGGTGACGCTCTTGCGCCGACGGCTTGCAGCGCGATCTAAGTCAAGGATCGGCTGATCGGAGAGGCGGCATTCATGACGGCACCCGTCCGCGCCCGTGGCGCTCCGGCTTCCCGGAGGGCACGGCGGCACCCACCTCTCCGGCACCCACCCCTCCGGCACCAGCGCCCCCGGCAACAGCGCCCCTGGCACCAGCGCGAATGATCAGCATTGTGCGCCAGCTCGTCATCGTCATGCTGCTGGGCGGCCTCGCCGGCGGGGCATGGTGGCTGCTCGCCGGGCCGGGATTGGGTTCGGCAGGACTGCCGGATGCCGGGCAAGGCGGCGACCGGAGCATCGCGGTGGAGATCGCCTCGGTGCGGGTCGGCGAGGTCGACCAGGTGATCGAGGCGGTGGGCACCACCCGCGCCCGTCAATCGGTCGAGATCAGGGCCAATGATGCGGGGCGGATCGCCGCGATCCTGTTCGAAACCGGCCAGCGGGTCGAGGCCGGCCAGCCGCTGGTCCGCCTGGACAGCGAGATCGAGGCGGCGAATCTGGCGGAAGCGCGGGCGCTGCTCGACGATGCCCGTGGCCAGCTCGACCGCGCTCGCCAGCTCGTCGCCAATCGCACCGTCGCGCAGGCCCGGGTCGAGGAGTTGGAGGCTGCCTTTCTGGCCGGCCGGGCGCGGGTCGCCGCGGCCGAGCGGCGGCTGGCCGATCGCGAGGTGACGGCACCGTTCGGCGGGGTGGTTGGCCTGCGCGAGGTCGATGCCGGGGCGCGCATCACCGATGAAACGGTGCTGACCCGGCTTGACGATCTGTCCGTGGTCGATCTGGAATTCCAGGTGCCCGAGGTGGTCTTCGGACGCATCCGCCAGGGACTGCCGGTGGCGGCTGCCAGCGCGGCCTTCCCCGGCCGCAGCTTCGAGGGCACCGTCACCGCCATCGACACCCGGATCGACCCGGTCACCCGCGCCTTCCGGGTACGCGCCCTGCTGCCCAACCCGGACGGCACGCTGCCGGCCGGACTGTTCATGATTGCGCGCATCACGCTGGAGTCGCGCCCCGACGCCCTGCTGATTCCCGAACAATCGGTCCTGACCGAGGGCCGGTCCATCTATGTCTATCGCATTCGCGACGAGCGCGCGGAACGGGTCGAGATCCAGGTGGGCCTGCGCCGGGTCGGCGAGGTCGAGGTGATTGACGGACTTCAGGCGGGAGATCGGGTGGTGATCGGCGGGCTGCAACGGCTGCGGTCCGGGGTGTCGGTGCGCATCCAATCCATGGTCGAGCCGGAGCAACCGCCGGCCGTCAGCGCCAGCCATCCGCGGGGTGCGGCCGGATGACCCTGTCCGATCTGAGCATCAAGCGGCCGGTCTTTGCCACGGTTCTGAGCGCCCTGATCGCGGTGATCGGCCTGGCGACCCTGATGCGGCTGCCGGTCCGCGAACTGCCCGACGTCGATGCGGCGGTGGTCACCGTAAGCACCGGCTATCCCGGCGCCGCGCCGGAAATCATCGATACCGAGATCACCGAGCTGATCGAGGGCGCGGTCAGCGGCGTCGACGGTATCCGCAGCATCCGTTCCAACAGCCGGCTCGGGTCCAGTCGGACGGTGATCGAGTTCGTGACCTCGCGCGACATGGACCAGGCCGCCAACGATGTGCGCGATGCGGTCGGCCGGGTGCTGGTCGACCTGCCAGAGGAGGCCGAAACGCCCCAGGTGGTCAAGGCCGACAGCGACGCCCAGCCGGTCATGCGGATTTCGATCATGAGCGACCGCCTGAGCCCGGGCGAGATCTCCGACTATGCCGACCGTTTCCTGATCGACCGCCTGTCGGTACTGGAGGGGGTGGCGGAGGTCGAGGTTTTCGGCGAACGCCGCCTTGCCATCCGCATCTGGCTGGATCGCCAGGCCCTGGCGGCGCGCAACCTGACCGCCGAAGACGTCGAGACGGCGCTGCGCCGCAACAATGTCGAGCTGCCGGCCGGC
Source organism: uncultured Mycobacteriaceae bacterium (assembly GCA_964615535.1). Lineage (GTDB taxonomy): Bacteria > Pseudomonadota > Alphaproteobacteria > DSM-16000 > Inquilinaceae > CAZTNV01. The sequence continues at coordinate 4,266 of CAZTNV010000323.1, forward strand.
GAGCTGGAATCGGCGATGCGGCAGTTCACCGTGCGCACCGATACCCGGCTGACCAGCCTCGCCGATTTCGAAAACATCGTGGTCGCCCGGGTCAACGACTACCCGATCCGGCTGGCCGATCTGGGTCGCGTGGAACTGGGCGTGGTGGACGACCGCTCGACCGTCCGCGCCAACGGCCAGGCTGCGGTCGGCATGGGCGTTCTGCGCCAGGCGCAGGCCAATACCATCGCGGTCAGCCAACTCGTGCGCGAGCAGATCGATCGGCTGCGGCCGTCGCTGCCCGAAGGCATGACCATCATGGTCAGTTCCGACGATGCCACCTTCATCAACCAGTCGATCCGCGAGGTGCTGCAGGCGCTGCTGATCTCGGTGGCGCTGGTCGTGCTGGTGATCTTCGGCTTTCTGCATTCGGTGCGCGCCACCATCGTGCCGGCGATCACCATTCCGGTG
>CAZTNV010000324.1:0-4684 GCA_964615535.1 uncultured Mycobacteriaceae bacterium
TCCCGCACCTCGCTGATCCAGACGATCGGCCGCGCCGCCCGCAACGTCGAGGGCCGCGCCATCCTGTATGCCGACACCATCACCAAAAGCCTGCAGGCGGCGCTGGACGAGACCGCGCGGCGCCGGGAAAAGCAGCAGGCCTACAACGCCGCCAACGGCATCACGCCGGAAAGCATCAAGAAGCAGATCTCGGACATCCTGGAGAGCGTGTACGAGCGCGGCGACCGGGTGACCGTGCGCACCGGCGAGGCCGGGGTGGTGCACCTGACCGGCAAGACGCTGAAGGACCACATCGCGGATCTGGAAAAGCGCATGCGCGCCGCCGCCGCCGATCTGGAATTCGAGGAAGCCGCCCGGCTGCGCGACGACATCCGCCGGCTGGAGGCGCAGGATTTGGGCCTGGAGCCGGCGCCGCTGCTGCCCGCGCGGGTCGGCGGCGGCACCCACCGCTCCACGGTCGAACAGCTCGCGCCCAAGGGCCGCGGCGGGGGCAAGCGCGGCGGCGGGCGGCGCTCGCGGTGACGGCCGGGGGCGTCGACGATTGGGGCAGACGCGCCGTTTCGCCGAGTCTGACGCCCCGCGCCGCGAACGGCCCAACCGTGACCAGTCGCGGGAAACCGGCAGGGCCGGCGTTGGCCGGCAACGGCGGATGCGCTAGGATTTTCACGGACACGATGGAGGACAGGCGGCGATGCCCGACACCGCCCCGCGGCGCATGACGGTCGAAGAGTTCCTGGACTGGGACGACGGTACCGACCGGCGCTATGAGCTGATCGACGGCGTGCCGGTGGCGATGGCGCCGCCGCGCCCGGTGCACGGGGCGCTGGTCGGGACGCTGGCCGGTCATCTGTTCGTGTCGCTGCAGACCCGCCCAAGCTGCGGCGTGCGGATCGGCGCCGGGGTTCGCTCGCGCCTGCGTGGCAGCACGTGGCTGGAGGCCGACCTTGCGGTGAGCTGTTCGCCCGCCAGCGCCGATGGGACCGAAGTCACCGACCCGATCCTGATCGTCGAGATCCTGTCGCCCAGCACGGAAGCCCATGACCGCCGCCGCAAGCTGCCGGAATACCGGGCGCTGCCGACGGTGCAGGAGATCCTGCTGGTGGCGCAGGACGCGTTCTATTGCGAGGTCCACCGCCGGCTGGACGCCGGGCGCTGGCTGACCGATCTGGTGCAGGGACCGGACGCGGTGCTGCGGCTGGACAGCGTCAGGCTGACCCTGCCGCTCTCCGCGCTCTACGCCAACATCCCGATCGCGGCGGAGCCGGCGGTCGCCGATCGAACGGAGTGACGCGCGATGCCCGACACCGCCCCCCGGCGCATGACGGTCGAAGAGTTCCTGGGCTGGGACGACGGCACCGACCGGCGCTATGAGCTGATCGACGGGGTGCCGGTGGCGATGGCGCCGCCGCGCACCGCGCACCGGATCATCGTGGCCAATCTGGCGCTGCATCTCGGCATCGCCCTCCAGGATCGCCCGCCTTGCAATGTTCAGGTGCAGGCCGGCGTGGCCTCCCGCCTGAACGCCCGGTCGTGGTGGGAGGCCGATCTGGCGGTAAGCTGCGCTCCGGTCGACCCCGGCCGGATCGAGATCCTCGACCCGATCCTGATCGCCGAGATCCTGTCGCCCAGCACGGAAGCCCATGACCGCCGCCGCAAGCTGCCGGAATACCGGGCGCTGCCGACCGTGCAGGAAATCCTGCTGGTGGCCCAGGACGCCCATTACTGCGAGGTCCACCGTCGGCTGGACGCCGGGCGCTGGCTGACCGATCTGGTGCAGGGGCCGGACGCGGTGCTGCGGCTGGACAGCGTCGGGCTGACCCTGCCGCTCTCCGCGCTGTATGCCAACATCCCGATCGCGGCGGAGCCGGCGGTCGCCGATCGAACGGAGTGACGCGCCATGCCCGACACCGCCCCGCGGCGCATGACGGTCCAAGAGTTCCTGGTGTGGGATGACGGCACCGACCGGCGCTATGAGCTGATCGACGGCGTGCCGGTGGCGATGACGCCGCCGAAGGGCGCGCATCAGGTTCTGGCCGGCACCCTGACGGGCCATCTTTTCCTTGTTTTGCAGGGTCGGCCGCCTTGCACCGTGCGGGTCGAAGGCGGCGTGCGATCCCGCCTGCACACCCATACCTGGCTTCAGCCCGATATCGCGATCAGTTGCACGCCGGTCGTCCCCGATCAGCCTGAGGTTTTAGACCCGATCCTGATCGTCGAGATCCTGTCGCCCAGCACGGAAGCCCATGACCGCCGCCGCAAGCTGCCGGAATACCGGGCGCTGCCGACCGTGCAGGAAATCCTGCTGGTGGCCCAGGACGCCCATTACTGCGAGGTCCACCGTCGGCTGGACGCCGGGCGCTGGCTGACCGATCTGGTGCAGGGACCGGATGCGGTGCTGCGGCTGGACAGCGTCGGGCTGACCCTGCCGCTGTCCGCGCTCTACGCCAACATCCCGATCGCGGCGGAGCCGGGGGAGGGGTGAGGCGGCGGGCTGTCGCCGCACGGGTCTCCGGCCGTGAGAACGATGTGCTGTTCCCCGACTTCCATGGCGGCGATCAGATCGGCCGGGGTTTCGTCGAAATCGGGGGCCATTCGGAACTGGCCCTTGAACATGCCGATCAGCGCGCGCCGCCGCCGCGCCGTTTGGTCCGGCGGCCCGACCCGCGCCACCTCCCGCCCCCGCGACGTCACGATGAACTCCGCGCCCTGCCGCGCCTGCCGAAGATAGCCCGACAGGTTCTTGCGGAACTCCCGGAAGGGAACGGTCGTGGTCCCCGGCATGGCTGCCTCCTGATGAGTCGTCACCGGTGTACACGATGGGCCGGGCGCAGGGCGGGCGCAAGCGGCGGGACCGCCGTGCCTCCCTCCCCGCCTCTTCCGGCAGGAAAGGGGGAATAGGCAACCGAGGTTCGAGAGTGTCGGCAACCGGGCCGGGACCTTAGGTCCTGTCGGAGGGCTGGTCGAGGGCGGCGATGACGGCGGCGATGACCTGTTGCATCAGGTCGTCGCCGGTGATGTCCCGGGGGGAGGCCAGACGGTCGAAGGCTTCGCGGAAGCGGACGCCTTCGACCTGCTCCACCGTGGCGCAGAGCTCGGCGAAATCCCCCGGCAGCGCCGCCCGGCCCGCCGGACCGAAATGGGCGAGGTCGGAGGCGAGGCCGTCAAGATTGATGTGAAGTTCGCCGGACTCCATCGCGGCCGCAAGGAGCACCGCGGCCAGTCGGTGGGCGAGAGCGTCGCGAGGCTTGCCACCGGCTTTGTGGATGTAGATGCTGAGATTGCGATGGCTAACCGCTGAGGAGCTGGGATTTTCTGCGAGGTAATGGTAGCGGAGCGCCCTCTCCTCGAAAAAGCGCGCGGATGCGGGTCCGACTGTCTCGTCATCGAGATCGGCAAGGAGTGAAAAGACCACGGCGGTCCCGGGCCAATCGCGCTCCCGCTCGAACACCGAGCGGCATTCGGTCAGCAGGGCGCGCGCCTCGGCAAACCGTTCGAGGCGAATCAGCGGGGTGCCATCGTTTAAGCGGGTGCGTGCCAGTTCGAGCGCCGAAGCGCCACGGTTGCGCTTGCTTTCGAGGTTCTCGGCATTTAGATCGAGCGCCGTCTGCCAGCGCTTTAAGGCTTGCGCGGCGATAAAGCCGGTGTTGAGCGTGACTTCACGGATCTTCCAAGGATGAACGGGATCACCCGAAGCAGGCGGGTCCGGCAGTTCCGCCATGAGTCTGCGCAGCCTCTCAACTTCAGTGCTTACCTCTCTATGTAGGCCGAGGATGTTGAGAATCTGCAGGCGCCGACCATCAGCCGTCACCTGAGTCCAAGGTCCCAAATCAGCGCGCTGGAAGAACCTTTTCATCCGCTCCAATTCGTGCAGTGCCTCGCGTGGCCGCCCCGCTTGCCCCAGCAGATCGACGAGATAGCTGGACAAGCCCGATGCCGCTCGGAAAAAGCCGGCCAGTTCCGCCTCCGCGATACCGTCACGCAATGCCTGTTCCGCTTCCTCCGCTCGCCCTCCACGCCAGAGTGCATTAGCCAGGAAGCCAAGGCTTTCGAGCCCTTCCTTCGTCCCCGCAGCGGCCTCTGAAACTTTTAGTAGTAAAACCTGCAGTGCCGCAATAACCGTCGGTGCGCAGTCGCGGGTGAGCACGCTCTGAAGGAGCGCTGATGCTGCTGCCCATTCCTGCCGCCGCATCAGGTAGGGCGCGCCGGCCAGGCCGGCGCGGCGGATCAGGGGGCCGGCCCATGGCTCCTTGCCTTCGGCCTCAAGGCTTTGTCGCATGACCGCCTGCCAGAACGCGGCCAGTTTCGCATCGGCCGCTTCCCGGAACGCATCGCCGGACGCGGCGCGGCCGGAGTCGGCGACGCCGGGGTGGAGGAGGAAATCGAACGAATCCTCGCCGGTCTGCCGCAGCGCCACCAGCCCGGCCGCCGCCAGCGGGTCGATCGCTGCCGCCGGCTCCGGGGCCGGCTCCGGCCGGCCCAGGGCTTTCCACAGAACGGGCCAGACTTGCAGCACGATCCAGCTTTGCCGATCCTCCTCCTCGATCGCGCAGAGGAAGTGGAAGAAAATGCGGGCGGCGTCGGGGAGGGTTGCCGCGATCCCGCCGGTCCAGCCGGACAGGTCGCGGAGGAAGGCTTCAGCATCGCGCGCGCTGGCGCCGTCGCGGAAGAAGGCGTCGAGTGCGGC
>CAZTNV010000325.1:0-4667 GCA_964615535.1 uncultured Mycobacteriaceae bacterium
CTGCGGCGCCGATCCGGTTCGGTTGCAGCACCTGCATTAGCTGGATAGGGAAACATCGCTGGTCAGGGAAACCTTCGATATCGAGTACGTCACTTTGTTTCATATGGCCAATGACTCGCGGCTGTTCCGGACGGAGCGGGAACTGACGGATCTCGGCTGTTATCGGGTTGCCCCGCATCGCTGGAAGCGGGGTCAGGAAGAATACGTTGCTTTGTATGAAGGAAAAATGGTTCAGGCTTTCGATCATCGGGCTGCCGACATCACGGTGGTCGCCGGCAATCTGTTCCGCCCCGGTCAGCAAACCGAGGCCGGCCCCGAACAGCATCGCAATTCGAACTACGCACCGAAGCCGCGGTACTTCGTCGACGTGACGAGCTGTCGATGGCCCGAAAAACTTCAGTGGTCGATTGCAATCAAGGATATCACTTCGGCCACGAATACAAGAAGCATCATCGCTGCAATCATACCATTTTCGGGGGCGGGCCATACCCTTCCCTTGCTCTTCCCGAAACTGCCAAAGCCGCCATCGAATGCCGAGAATCCGGATGAATTGGCCGTTTGGCTGGACGCGATCGAGACGGTGGTGGCGGCCTACAAACGAAACGCTCCCCTGCTCTTGGCGAATCTCGGTTCTTTTCCCGCGGATTACCTGATCAGGCAGAAGATCCTCGGCAACCATCTGGCATGGTTCTTGATGGAACAGTTGCCGACCATCAGCCCGGACCAATACGAGCGGAGCATCGGACAACGGAAATGCGCCGAACTGGTCCGCGGCGAAGTGCTCGGCCTCACCTACACCGCCCACGATCTGGCTGCTTTCGCCCGAGATCAGGGCCATGACGGGCCACCCTTCGCCTGGGACGAGGAGGACCGGCGGCATCGGCGGGCGCGGCTGGATGCGCTCTATTTCATGCTCTACGGCATCGACGAAGCCGATGCCGACCACGTCCTGTCGACCTTTCCGATCGTTCGGCGGCAAGACGAGGAGGCGTTCGGCCGGTATCGCACCCGCGACCTGATCCTCGGCTACATGCGCGCGTTCATGGCCGGCGACGCCGACAGCCGGATCGACGGGTAAGCGCCGACGCGTCGGCGGCGTTCGCCTCCGCCGCCCGCAGATCGCGTTCGATGTCAGCCCAGAGCGCCGGGTTCGCGGCCACGGTCCGATACCCGTTGGCGCAGGGACGGCGACAGGAAGCGCTCGGCCACCACCTCGGCGGTGAATCCGGCCAGCGTCGGCAGGGTGTCGATCTCGGCGGCCAGTTCGCTGTCCGGGCCGGCCGGCAGGCCGAGGATCGCCACGTCGATGTCCGATCGCTCGTGAAATCCGCCTTCGGCCAGCGAGCCGAACACCACCAGCCGGCCGCCCGCGGCCCGAACCCGGTCCTCCGCCAGTCGCAGCGCGCGGCAGGCCGCGGCGCGCTGATCGGCGATCCGCCGCCGCCGGGTCTCCTCATGGCTCGGAAAGCCGCATTGGCTCATCGGGCACTCGTCGTTCCGTTCCCGCCTCATGCCGCCGCCCTGACATGGCCGCGGGCGGCGCGCAACGCCCGCAGCGCCGCCACGACGTGTTCGGGATGCTCGGATGCGTGCTCGATCTCCCAGCCCGAAGGCTGGTCGTCCTCGCCGAAATGGATCACCAGATCCTCCCCGGCATCCTCCCCGCCCACCGTGGGTCCCGGGCGGATCTCGACATACATGGTGTCGGTGGACGGATCATAGATGATCTCGCGGTGATCGCTCATGGCTTGAATCTCCGATCAAAGAAGGCATTGTGGACGGTAATGCCGTCTTCCAAGGTCACGACGCGCAGCCATCGACCGGTCCGCTCCACCCGGCCCCAGGACCTGACACGCCCATCCGCTTGGATCTGGACTTTTTTCGGGCGGTTCAATACCGCGAGGATCTCATCCGACCGGATGCACTGCCGGTCAATCCGCTCTGCCATGAGTCTGACGAAATACTCGGTGCGCCAGAACGGCGGCGGCGGCAGGCGCGGGTGATCTTCGGTCATCGCTTTCGGTCTTGGTCGCGGCGGAAGTATACCGGTTTTTGCGAGCATAAGATCCCGTGCTTCCAATCGGAAGCCGGCTATCGACCCGGGACCGAAACGGGTCTTCGCCACAACCCGGCGACCGGCCGCCGGCCCGGCGCGGCTGCGGCGGGATCGCGGCGATTGTGTGCCAAACTCTTGCGCCGCCGCCGTGCTTGGGGCATGGTTCGCACGCCAAGCTTTTTTCCCTGCCACGCTGCCCGGATGCGGGTCCTTTTCCGCATCTCCCAAAGAATTCCGGGAAAACGCCCAAAGGATCGAGGGCCATGAAAGTCGCCATTCCCAAGGAACGCCGGCCCGGCGAGGCGCGTGTCGCGGCCTCGCCCGATACGGTCAAGAAACTGGTCGGCCTCGGCCTTGACGTCGCGGTGGAAGCCGGCGCCGGTATGGGCGCGGCCTATACCGACGAGGCCTATACCAAGGCCGGCGCCAGCATTGTCGCCGACGCCAAGACCGCGCTGGCCGATGCCGACATCGTGCTGAAGGTTCGCCGCCCGCTGCTGGCGGGCGAGGACGCGGCAGACGAGTTGTCGCTGATCAAGCGCGGGGCGATGCTGATCGCCATTCTCGATCCTTACGATACGCGCGAAGCGATCACGGCCTATGCCGATGCCGGGATCGACTCCTTCGCCATGGAGCTGATGCCGCGCATCACGCGTGCCCAGGTGATGGACGTGCTGTCCAGCCAGTCCAATCTGGCCGGCTATCGCGCGGTGATCGACGCCGCCTATGAGTACGGCAGCGCCTTCCCGATGATGATGACCGCTGCCGGCACGGTGCCGCCGGCCCGCTGTCTGGTGATGGGCGCCGGCGTCGCCGGGTTGCAGGCGATCGCCACGGCGCGCCGGCTGGGCGCCATCGTCTCCGCCACCGATGTGCGGCCGGCCGCCAAGGAGCAGGTCGAAAGCCTGGGCGGCACCTTCGTGGCCGTCGAGGACGAAGAATTCAAGCAGGCCGAAACCGCCGGCGGTTACGCCAAGGAAATGAGCGCGGAGTACAAGGCCAAGCAGGCCGCGCTGATCGCCGAAACCATCAAGAAGCAGGACATGGTGATCTGCACGGCGCTGATCCCCGGCCGGCCGGCGCCGACTCTGGTCACCGAGGACATGGTCAAGACCATGAAGCCGGGTGCGGTGATCGTCGATCTGGCGGTCGAGCGCGGCGGCAATTGCCCGCTGTCGGAACGCGGCAAGGTGGTGGTCAAGCACGGGGTGAAGATCATCGGGCACGAGAACGTGGCGAGCCGGGTGCCGAACGATTCCTCGGCGCTCTATGCCCGCAACCTGCTCGCCTTCCTGACGCCCCTGATCGACAAGGAAACCAAGTCGCTCAAGATCGACTGGAACGACGAAATCATCAAGGGCACCGCCCTGACCCACGACGGCAAGATCGTCCACCCGGCCTTCGCGCCTGTCGTCGCCGCCTGAGCGGCCAAGGCAGGGAACGCGGCCCCGACGGAAGGCTAAGACCGCATCATGGAACGACAAGAAATTATCAACCAGCTAAACCAGTTGCGCAGTCAGTTCGAAGCCGGCACGGAACGGCTGAACGAGCTGGCACTGCAGGCCCAGGTGATGCCGGCGGCGCCGGTCGAGGCCGCCGGCGGACACGGCGATTTCTTCCTGGTCGGCCTCACCGTGTTCGTGCTGGCGTGTTTCGTCGGCTACTACGTGGTCTGGCGGGTCACCCCGGCGCTGCATTCGCCCCTGATGAGCGTCACCAACGCGGTGTCGTCGGTGATCATCGTGGGCGCGCTGATCGCGGCGGGACCGACCCATCCGACGGTGGTCAGCCAGCTCATGGGCTTCTTCGGCATCATTCTTGCTTCGGTCAACATCTTCGGCGGGTTCATCGTGACCGAGCGGATGTTGTCGATGTTCAAGAAAAAGAAATAGCCGGCGGATCGGGGGACCTGCAACATGACCACCTTTACCACGCTGGCCTATCTGGCCGCGGCCATCTGTTTCATCATGGCGCTGCGCGGCCTGTCGTCGCCGGAAACCTCGCGTTCCGGCAATCGCTACGGCATCATCGGCATGGCCATCGCGGTGCTGACCACGATGATCACGCTGAATCCCGTGGCATTCTGGTACGCCATTCCGGGCATCGCGATCGGCGGCGCGATCGGCACCTTCATCGCGCTGCGCATCCAGATGACGGCGCTGCCGCAGCTCGTCGCCGCGTTCCACAGCCTGGTCGGCCTGGCCGCGGTGTTCGTCGCGATCGCCGCGTTCCTCAACCCGGAAGCCTATCACATCAACGTGCCGGGCACCGAGCGCATCCTGATCGGCAGCCTGATCGAGATGTCGCTCGGCGTGGCGATCGGCGCGATCACCTTCACCGGCTCGATCGTCGCCTTCGCCAAGCTCCAGGGGCTGGTTTCGGGCAATCCGCTGATCTTCCCGATGCAGCACCCGCTGAACGCGGCGCTCGGCATTCTGACGGTCGTGCTGATCATCATCCTGTCGGCGACCCAGGCGCCCTGGGCGTTCTGGCTGATCGTCCTGATTACCCTGGCGCTCGGCTTCCTGCTGATCATCCCGATCGGCGGGGCCGACATGCCGGTGGTCATCTCGATGCTGAACAGCTATTCGGGATGGGCCGCGGCGGGCAT
>CAZTNV010000326.1:0-4659 GCA_964615535.1 uncultured Mycobacteriaceae bacterium
ACGCCGCGGCGGCGGCCCTGGGCGTGCCGGCCCGGTTCTTCGACGCCGCGACGCTGGAAGCGGAGGCGTCGCGGCTGGCCAACCCCTCCGACATCGTGTTCCGCGAGGTCGGCTGCCATGGCGTCGCGGAAGGCGCCGCGCTGGCCGCGGCCGGGCCGGCGGGCGAACTGATCGTGCCCAAGGTGCGGCGGCCGGGGGCCACCTGCGCCGTCGTCCGCGCACCCGCACCGCTGGACGCCGCACGGATCGGCCGGCCCCAGGGACGGCTGGCGATCGTCGGGCTCGGCCCCGGCACGCCCGACTGGCGCACGCCCCAGGCCGCCGCTGAACTGCACACCGCCGAGGACATCGTCGGCTACAGCTTTTACAATGATCTGGCCGGGCCGCTGTCGCCGCACGTCCGGCGCCACGACTATCCGCTGGGCGAGGAGGAGGTGCGGGCGCGGGCGGCGCTCGATCTGGCCGCGTCGGGCCGGCGGGTGGCGCTGGTGTCCTCGGGCGATCCGGGGATCTATGCCATGGCGACGCTCGTCTTCGAACTGCTCGACAAGGCGCCCCGGCCGGACTGGCAGCGCGTGGCGATCACCGTGGTGCCCGGTCTGTCGGCGTTCCAGGCCGCGGCAGCGCGGATCGGCGCGCCGATGGCACATGATCTCTGCCTGATCTCGCTGTCGGACCTCTTGACCCCGTGGCCGGTGATCCTGCGCCGGGTCGAGGCCGCGGCGGCGGCGGATTTCCTGATCGCCTTGTACAATCCGGTGTCGCGCAAGCGGGTCCACCAGCTTGCCGACAGCGTGGAGATCCTGCTGCGCCACCGCGCCCCGGACACCCCGGTGGTGGTCGCCCGCCAACTCGGCCGGCCGGAGGAAACCGTCACCGTGCTGCGCCTCGACGCGCTGACCCCGGACCAGGTGGACATGCTGACCATCGTGCTGATCGGCTCGACCGAGACCCGCATCGTGGCCCGCCCGCGCGGCGGCTGCTGGGTTTACACCCCGCGCGGCTATGCCGCAAAGCCGGCCTCCTGGCTGAGGGCCGAGCCGTGACCGTGCATTTCATCGGCGCCGGACCGGGCGCACCCGACCTGATCACGGTGCGCGGGCGGGATCTGATCATGCGCTGCCCGGTGGTGCTCTATGCCGGCTCGCTGGTGCCGCGCGAGGTGGTCGGCTGCGCGCCGCCGGACGCCCGGGTGATCGACACGGCGCCCCTGACCCTCGACGAGATCGTCGCCGAAATGGCTGCCGCGCACGGGAAGGATCAGGACGTGGCACGGGTGCATACCGGCGACGTCTCGCTGTACAGCGCGATGGCCGAGCAGATCCGCCGGCTGGAGGCGCTCGGCATTCCCTACGACATCACGCCGGGCGTGCCGGCCTATTGCGGTGCCGCGGCGGCGCTCGGCCGCGAGCTGACCCTGCCCGGCATCAGCCAGACCATCATCCTGACCCGCACCACCATGCGCACCTCGGCGATGCCGCCGGGCGAGGAGCTCCGCATGCTGGGCGCCACCGGCGCGACCCTGGCGATCCACCTTTCCGCCCGCAACCTCGACCATATCGCGGCCGAGCTGAGCCCGCATTACGGCGCCGACTGCCCGGTCGCGGTGGTCTACCGTGCGACTTGGCCGGACCAGCGCATCTTCCGCGGCACGCTGACCGACATTGCCGGGCAGGTGACGGCGGCCGGGATCACCAAGACCGCGCTGGTCCTGGTCGGCCGCGTGCTGGGCGCCGCCGAGTTCCCCGACAGCCGGCTCTATGCCGGGGAGTTCGGGCACGAGGCGCGGCCGGCAATACCGGACTGAGCGATCGGCGCAAACGCAACGGCATGGAACAGCATGGAACAGCATGGGAGATGCGACAGAGCGGCGGGGCTGGTTTCCTTCCCATCATGGTAAGGTTTGCCGCGATGCGAAAGAAATGGAGACATCCATGAGAGTCATCGGACCCGCTGCGGCCGTTCTGGCCATCCTGATCGGCGCGACCGCGCCGCTGCCGGCCCTGGCCCAGGCCCAGCCGGCGGACACGCAGACGGCCCAGACGCAAGCCGCGGCGGAACCCCTGTTCGTCAACCTGACCAGCGACGATGTCTGGCGCGCCGCCATGGCACTCAGCTTCGCCCGCAACGCGCAGAATCAGGGGCACCCGGTGACGGTGTTCCTGAACGTCGAGGCGGTTCGCCTGGCCTCCACGGCGATCCCCCAGATCGCCGATTCGGTATCCGGCAAGACCGCGCCGGACATGCTGGCCGAGATCATGACCAATGGCGGCACGGTCCTGATCTGCCAGATGTGCATGGCCCATGCCGGCGTGCGCCCCGAGACCCTGATCGACGGCGTTCAACTGGGCACGCCCCAGGTCACGCTGCCGGCCCTCTTCCGCGACGGCGGACGGAGCCTCAGCTTCTGACCGCATGCCCGCCCGCGCCCCCGACCGGGGTGACCGGCCGGTTTCGATCGCCCCGATCGGGAATGCGCGGACGGACCCTGGAATCGATCAAATCGTGCTGAGCATAAGATGCTTCTCCATGCAGAAATGCTCTTCATAATTGTAGACCAGTGGCAGGCGGTGCTCAATGCAGAAGGTTCCAATCAACAAATCACCGTTTTTGCGGATAGTGATCCCCTTGGAACGAAGCAACTGATAGATTGCGGCAGCGTTTACGACCAGTGCAGGGGTCAACATCGGCTCGATATTGCAGTGCTGAAGCCGGTCCTGGAGAGCACGGACATGGGACTCGTTCCATGCACCTAGAGCGGTTTGAGCGAGATTGGAATCGGGGGATCGAACGAAACCGCTGCCGCGGTGTGGAGTGAGCGCGGGGGCGGCGGAAGCTCCTGTCTGATAAGATCGGTTTTCCCGAACCACTTCTGGACAGGATCGGTCATGATCGCCAGCGTCAAACTCCTAACAGGACGAATTGCCAAGGGCCTGAATAGCCAATCGCGATTCCGAGTCAGGCTCTGACAGGCAGCAACTATCCAACGTCCCCCTCATGGTATGGGCGAACATCCTGGGCCCGGCTTCGGCCGGCTTTCGATGGTGCGAGTTTTGCGGGTGCGGCGCTCTGTCCATCCAAGGCAGATCAGGGACAAGCCGCCGGGCAAAGTGCGACAGAACGCCAATCAGCCGGTTGCGTCCGTCCCCGGCCGCAACCGTCCACCTGGCATTTTTCCGTACGTCGCTCGATCCGACCGGGAAAAACCTTCCAAGCCCTTGAATATATTGGCGTCCCCTACGGGATTCGAACCCGTGTTGCCGCCGTGAGAGGGCGGTGTCCTGGGCCTCTAGACGAAGGGGACCGAGCACGATGGTGGATTTAGTCGATCGCGGCCGGCAACGCAAGCGCCTTGCCCGGCGCAAACGCCATCCGCGGGCCGGTTCGCGCCGCGGTCAGCGCAACGGGTCGGCGGAGCGCAGGCCGGTGACGCCCCGCACGGCCCACGTCCCACCGGCCCGCGCAATGCGAATGCGCGCGGCATAGCGGTCGGTGCCGCTGCCGTATTCCAGCGTGAAGCGGGTCGCCAGGGACCAGTAATCGGTCACGAATTGCGAATTTTCGATCTCCAGATCGATCACCTGAATCCGGCCGGGATCGATTCGCCGCACCGCACCGCCCGGATCGATCCGCCGGGCACCGGCCTCCAGCGCTTCGGTCCGCAACCTGTGCTCGAGTGCGCGGGCCACCTCGTCCGGATCGGGCCGGTCGCCGCACCCCGCCAGCAGCGGCGCCGCAATCACGGCTGCCGCGGCTGCCATGATCCAGCGCCGGTTCATGCGCCATCCTGTCCCGGCCATCGCCACCCGTCCTGCCGCTTGCCGTGGAGGCCGTCGCCATGGCGGCCGCCGCTTTGTCCCCGACCCGCGCCTTTCCCGCGCGATCGGGCTGGGAACAACGTTCTTGGCATACCACGGCATGGTGACTTGTTGGTTTACGCGGATGCCCGCCGGACCGGTGGCATCGGCTCGGTGGACCGCACCGGAATGGGTGGATGCCGGGAATCGTCCCGAAATATTCAGTCGTCCCGATTGCATCGTATGGACACGCAAGGCCGCGACTTGATCTGGATCAATGCCGCGCCGTGCACCAGCCTCAACATGTTTTGATCGCGAACTTGCACCGAAGGTCGTTTCGTTTCGGGATGAATATCGATTTTCGTGACGAGTTCTGATGGACGACGATCGTTTCTCGCAGGGGTAAAGGCACCAAAGGGCGAATATGGGTTTGGCCGAGCCCCGGTGATTGCGAAATTGCCGAGGCAGGTCTTCGCTCGGAGGGCGATATCGATCGCGTTCAAACCACCGGCCTTCGGATACGGTAGAACCGTTTCTGCGGCCGTGAAGCAAATCTTCGGGAGGAAAACAATGGGCGTAAACACTCTTCGCGTGCTCGCGGCGGCACTCGCCGGTGCGGTGCTGCTGGGCGGCACGGCCGAGGCTCAGGACCGCTCCGACTGGCCGCGCTCGCTGACCATCGGCACCGCCAGCCAGGGCGGCACCTATTTCATCTATGGCTCCGGCTGGGGCAACCTGCTGCAGCAGGAGCTGGGCATCAATGTCAGCGCCGAGGTGACCGGCGGTCCGGTGCAGAACGCCGCCCTGATTCAGAGCGACCAGTTGGAACTCGGCATGGTCACCATGGGCCCGGCCTATGATG
>CAZTNV010000327.1:0-4645 GCA_964615535.1 uncultured Mycobacteriaceae bacterium
GATGCTCTGTCCCACTCTGTTGTTCCAGGTGTCGCGGCGGCCTATCTGCTGGGCAACGAGTCGATGCAGCGCACCGCCATCCGCTCGCTGGTGTCGCTGTGGTCGACGGTGCAGGGTACGGTTGAGGAGGTCAAGGAACGCTTCCGCGACGCCGAGGCCGAGCTGCATCACACCGCGACGGCGCCACCCGATGCCAATCCGCCCGATGCCAATCCGCCGGACTCCGGTCCGTCCGGGGCCGGCCAGCCGGGCGGCCCAGTCTGAGGGGACCGGCCATGATCCCCGCCATCGCCACCGCACCGCCGCCGATCGTGCTCCACGCGACCCCGCTGCGGCTGCGGTTGCGGCCGGTTTCGTTCGACCTGCGGCGGGTCGATGCCGGTGCCCTGGCAGCGGTCCTGGCGGCGGTGCCCGGCATCCGCGCGGTGCGGGTCAACCCGAGGGCACAGTCGGTGGTGGTCGAGCATAATGGCGATCGCGCGACGCCGCCGGTGGTGATGGCGATCCTGGCCGGGCTGCGGCCGGGCGATCTCGTTGCACCGCGCGGCCCGGCCATGAGCCTGGCCATGAGCCCGGCCGGCAACAATAACGGAAACGGGGCAGCCGAGCGGTCCCCGGACGACCCTGAAGCGCCGCCTTCCCCGGTGCGGCTGATCCTGGTCGGGCTGGCCGCGGTGGGCTCGCTGGTGCTGCCGGGACCGGCGCGGCTCGCGCTGACTCTGGCCAGCATCGCCCCGACCCTGGCGCACGGCGCCGGCACGCTGCTCACGCGCGGCGTCAAGGTGCCGGTGCTCGATGCGCTGTCGGTCGGGCTGGCCACGCTGCGCCGCGAATACGCCACGGCCAATATCGCGCAGTTCCTGCTGGATCTGGCCGATTACATCCAGGCCACGACCAGCCACCGCTCCGACGAGCTGATCGCCGGGCTGATGCAGCCCAATCCGGAAAGCGCGATGGTCGAGCGCGGCGGCGAGGTGGTCGTTGTGCCGTTCGCCACCCTGGTCGAGGGCGATCGGGTGCATGTCGGCGCCGGCCAGATGGTGCCGGTCGACGGCAGGGTGGCGGAGGGCGCCGCCACGGTCAACCAGTCCTCGGTGACCGGCGAGAGCCTGCCAATTCCGAAGGAGGCCGGTGCCGCGGTGCTGTCCGGCACGGTGCTGGAGGAGGGCCGGCTGGTGGTGCTGGCCGAGCGGGTCGGCGACGCGACCACCACCGCCCGGATCGCCCATTTCATTCGCGAAGCGCTGGGCCGGCGCGGCCAGACCCAGCGGGTGGCCGAGCAGTTGGCGGATCGCCGGGTCTGGCTGAGCCTGGGCACCGGGGCCACGGTGTTCACGCTGACCCGCGATGTCCGGCGCCTGGAATCGCTTTTCCTGGTCGATTACTCCTGCGCCACAAGGCTGGGGCCGGCGGTGGCGGTCAAGTCGGCGCTGTACCGCGCCGCCCGGCAGGGCATCCTGATCAAGGGCGGCGAGGCGTTGGAGCGGCTGGCCTCGATCGACACGGTGGTGTTCGACAAGACCGGCACCCTGACCCATGGCGATCTGACCGCCACCGACATCCTGACCTTCGAGCCGGCCGAGTGGCCGCGCCAGCGCTTCCTGGCCGCGATCGCCTCGATCGCCGAGCACGCCACCCATCCGGTCGCGGCGGCGGTGGTCGCGCTGGCCCGCGCCGAGGGCGTCGGGCACATCCGCCATGAGGAGGTCGGCTTTGCGATCGGCCACGGCCTGGCGGCGCGGGTCGCCGACGGGCTGCTGCATATCGGCAGCCGGCATTATCTGGTCGATCACGAGAACGTCTCATTCGGGCCGCACGAGGCCGAACTCGACCGGCTGACGGTAGAGGGCAAGACGCTGCTGCACGTCGCGCTGGACGGACGGCCGCTGGGCGCGATCGCGCTGCGCGACCGGCCCCGCGCGGAAGCGCCCGCCGTGCTGGCGCGGCTCCGCGCGCTGGGCGTCCGGCGGCTGGCGATGGTCACCGGCGACCGGCGTGAAACCGCGCTCCGGGTCGCTGCCGGGCTCGATCTCGACGAGGTGGTCTGGGAGGCCGATCCGGAAGCCAAGGCCGCGATCATCGGGCGCCTGAAGACCGGCGGCCGCGTCGCCTTCGTCGGCGACGGGGTCAATGACGGGCCGGCGCTGATGTCGGCCGATCTCGGCATCGCCATGCCGCACGCCGCCGACATCGCCCGAGCCTCGGCCGATATCGTCCTGCTCGACGACCGGCTGGACGGGCTGACCGAGGCGGTGGCGCTGGCCCGGGGAACCATGGGGCTGATCCGCCGCGGTTTTGCCACCGCGGTCGGAGTCAACACCGCGATCCTCGCAGGCGCCTCGTTCGGCTGGCTGCCGCCTGTGGTATCATCAGTGCTGCACAACGGCACGACCATCGCGCTGCTCGGCCAGGCCATGGCCGGCGGCGCTACGCCGCGCCGGGAGCGTTCGTGAAACCTGCCGCTTGGGCACGCCGCCCGAGACCGCCGGAGACATTGCCATGTCGGTCTATGTTCATCACGTTCCCGGCCGGCTGCGGGTCCGGACCCGCTGGGTCGCGCGCTGTCCGCACCGCGCGCGGCAGCTCAGCGAGCTGGTTACCGCCTTGCCCGGCGTCCACCGCGTCGAGGTCAATCCGCGCGCCGACAGCGTGATCGTTCATTACGATCCGCTGAGGCTGACGCCCGAGACCGTGCTCGGCCGGCTCGGCGCGGCCGGAATGATCGACCCCGCCCCGCCGGGTAGCGCCGCCCCCGTGGGTGGCCCGCGGGCGGCGGCGGCGAGCAATGGGATACAGTTGCAGGTTGCCGCCGGGGCGGCGGCGCTGGGCGCCATGTTCGGCAAGGCGCTGTTCGACGCGGTGCTGCACAAGGGCGTCGAGCATTCGATCCGCACCCTGGTCGGCGGCCGCCGCCGCTGAGCGGCGGTTGCGCCGGCCGTCGGGACGAGGGCCGGCCGGGCATCGCCACCTGCCGGCGGGTCCGATCGCGGCGGTCATGAGACCCGGCCCGCAGGACAGGACCGGGAACTGCCGCTTGGCCGATCGCCACCCGGAGGGTCGTCACGAATCGCCGGCGTCGTGCATCCGGTCGGGCCCTGCCGCCAAGCGGGGATCGCCCGCAGTCTTGTGGTGATACAGCACGCGGTCGAGAGCGCTGGGCAGGCCCTTGCGGCCCTGGGTGACGATGTCGTCATCGGCCAGCGTTCGCGACGGAAAGCCGTTCAGTGTGGCAGGGCTGGATCGTTGTGCCATTGAGGTGATGCCTCCAGGACTCGCGCGGCGGGGCGGTGGGCGGTTTTGCAGATCGCGGGAGTGACCGCGCGACCGACAGCGCCAGAACGTTGCGACAGGGTAATGCGAATAGCTCTCATTCGCAAGTCTGGCCCGGGACGCTGGCCGTAGTCTCGCCGCGGCATCATGGACTCCCCCCGGTTCGCGGTTTGACGTCCGGCAACGCTGCAAGCCGCGCCGGTTCGGCCCGCCGGCTTTCCCGGATCACAATGATCGCGACGCCGCACAGGGTCATCAGGCCGCCGGCTGCCTTTTGCCAGGTCAGCGGCTCGCCGAGCAGGAAAATTCCGCCGAACGC
This sequence comes from uncultured Mycobacteriaceae bacterium, assembly GCA_964615535.1. Classification (GTDB taxonomy): domain Bacteria; phylum Pseudomonadota; class Alphaproteobacteria; order DSM-16000; family Inquilinaceae; genus CAZTNV01. The sequence goes on from CAZTNV010000327.1 coordinate 3,590, forward strand.
GCCGATCAGCGGCCCGAGCAGCGACAACGGCACCACCTGACTCATCGGGTAGAGGTGCAGCAGATGGTACCACAGGCCGTGGCCGATGATGGTTGCGGCCAGTGCGGTGAACACCACCGCGCCCCAGCCCTGCCAGCCGGCCGAGACGAGAGCCGCCCCCTGCCCGCTTTCGAACAGCAGCGACGCCAGCATGAGCTGCGGCACCGCGAACAGCGCCAGCCAGCCCATCACCGCCACCGGATGGGCGCCGTCGATCCGCTTCATCACGATGTTGGATACCGCCCAGGCCAGTGCCCCGAAGATCAGCAAAGCCACCGCCAGCGGCTCGGCGCGGCCCGGCTCGCCGGCCAGCAGGGCCACGCCGCCGAACGCCAGCACCAGACCCAGCCCGCGCCGCCAGCCCGGCACGTCCAGGAAGATCAGCCAGGCCAGGATCACGCTGAACGGCGTGCCCAACTGGATGATAATCGCGGCGGTCGCAGCGTCGGTGCCGGCAATCCCGACGAAGATCATTCCGAAATGCACCGCGCCCAGGGTCACCGAGAGCGCCAGCACGCCCGGCAGATGCCGCCGCGCCAAAGGCAGGAACGGCGTCACCACCAGGGCCACCAGCATGAAGCGCAGGGTCATCAGCAGCAGCGGCGGCAGTTCGGCGACGCCCAGCTTGACCACCACGACGTTCAGCCCCCAGATCAGCATGACCAGCAGCGCGAGGCCGTAATGGGGCAAGGTCATGGCGGCGGGGCTCGCGCGGGTCGGCGGCGGGAACGGGACGGGGCAGCTTCCGGTGCGGCGGGATCGGCCGCCCTCATCACATCGTCGGTTCGCCCTCAAAGAGAAAGGGGCGCCGAAGCGCCCCCGATTTATTTAACCCCCGGACTCGCCCGTCGGAACTCTTCCGACGGGCGATCCGCCGCAGGTCTCGGCAATTCTCTTAGTAGTCCATGCCGCCGTGATCGTGGCCGCCCGGGGCGGGCTCCTTCTTCTCCGGCTTCTCGGCAACCATGGCCTCGGTGGTGACCAGCAGGCCGGCGACCGAGGCGGCATCCTGGAGCG
>CAZTNV010000328.1:0-4631 GCA_964615535.1 uncultured Mycobacteriaceae bacterium
GCCGCCGCTCGCCGCCCGACAGGGTGGACACCGCGGCGTCGCCGGGCGGGCAGCGCAGCGCGTCCATGGCGATCTCGATGGTCCGGTCGAGATCCCAGGCGTTGGCGGCGTCGATCTTCTCCTGGAGCGCCGACTGCTCGTCGATCAGCGCGGTCATCTCGTCGGCATCCTCGACCTCGCCCAGCCGGGCGTTGACCGCTTCGAAGCGGTGCAGCACGGCAACGATCTCGCCCAGCCCCTCCAGAACGTTCTCCTGCACCGTCTTGGCCGGGTCGAGCTGCGGCTCCTGCGGCAGAAAGCCGACCCGGGTGCCCTCCGCGGCCCAGGCCTCGCCGGTGAACTCCCCGTCCTGGCCGGCCATGATCCTGAGCAGGGTGGACTTGCCCGCCCCGTTCGGCCCGAGCACGCCGATCTTGGCGCCGGGCAGGAAGCTGAGCCGGATGTTTTCCAGCACCCCCCGACCGCCGGGATACGCCTTGGTCAGGCCGTTCATGACGTAGATGTATTGATAGGCGGCCATGGCCTGCGCTCCGTCGGGCAAAGGGGGTGGGGGCAAGGGGGCTGGGGCAAGGCGGTGGTTCTAGCGCACCCGGCCGCGACCGGCCAAGGAAGATCGGGACCACGGCCAGCGGCCGATCATCCCCGCCGCCGCGCCCCGTGCCAGACCCGGGCGATCTCGACCGTGGCGGCCCGGCTCTGCGGCGGCAGCCCATCCGTCCGGGAAGCCGCCGGGGGATTGAACCGGGCGATATAGTCGTAGATCGCTTCAATATCCCGAAGCGCCTCTACCGACCAGATCACTCGCATCGCGACCGTGGCCGCGGCGTCCGCTTCCCGGCCGCAAGATCGAGCAGCCAGGCCCGCACCTCCTCATGCGGGACCCAGCGGCCGGCATCGAGATCGGCCAGCCCCGCCCGGATCGCGGCCCGCTTGGCCGCGGTCTCGGGGTCGTCTTCGGGCGGCGGCGGGATCGAATGCGGATCGTTCATGGACGGCAATCTAGACCTTCGCGGCGACCCTGCCAATCCCCCGGCGGCATTTCACAATCATAACGCGCAGACCCAGGGCGAGACACGGGACCGGGTCCGTCCGAAATGTCCATTTGGTCCATTTTGTCCATTTTGTCCAAACTGACCATGCCGGATCGCGCGGCGCCGGAGCGTCACGGTTTGTCACGGTTCGTCACGCTGCGTCACGCCCACCCCCATCGCCGGCCCCTCCCCCCGGACGGCCGAACCTGGGATGATAGTCCTACCCGCCCGCCCGGTCCACGGCTTTCGCGCGTTCATCGGGGAGCGTAAAGGTGCCTCTGAAACCCGACAAAGGCATCGCGGATCGCGGCCGTGCCGCCGAGCGCGGCGGCGGCATCGGTGACCGTGTGGTATTTCAGTTCGAGCAGGTGCCGCAGCTTGTCCTGGTCGAGTTCCTCGACACCCTGATGGACATACTGGGCGAGCACGAAATCGAGAAACGCCTGAAGTTTCGAATCGTATCGAGAGAGAATGCCGGTCTTGCGCGCCGCCACCCGTTCGGCCCGCGAGATCGGTGCCAGCGCGAAGGCGGTATAGGCCAGGACATCGAACAGGTCGCTCTTTTCCGCATCCACGATCCGCCGGATATCGGCCAACTGGGCGGGGCCGAAGCCGCGTTCGGCCAGACCGGCCAGCAATGCCCGGCGGGTATCCGGCCGGCCCCAGAGATCGCGCAGCTCCGCCTCGTCCTTGAACAGCTCCGGCAGCCGGCCGAACAGGCTTTCGACGAACTGCGCTGCGGACAAAGGCTTGCCGTCGGGTCCCCAGAAGGTCGTGGCGCTGATGTGCTGGATGGCGCGTTCCTTGCCGTCGGCCAGCCTGATCACCAGCCGTTCCGGCCGCGGCTCGCGCGGTTCCGGGTCGCCGGTCGGCGGCGGGTCCCCGTCGCCGCCATCCCCCGGAGACGGGCGGCGCGGCCCGCCCTCGGGGCCCACCGGTTCGCCGTCCCATTCCGGATCGTTGAAATGCTCGTAAGCCTTCACGAAATCGTAGATGGTGAAATGGTCCTTGCCGTCGTAGAGCCGTGTCCCGCGGCCGATGATCTGCTTGAATTCGATGATGCTTCCGACCGGACGCATCAGGACGATGTTGCGGATGTTGAGGGCGTCCACACCGGTCGATAACTTCTGCGAGGTGGTCAGGATGGTCGGGATGGTCTTCTCGTTGTCGCGGAAGGTTTCCAGGTGCTGGTCGCCCAGCGCGGCGTCATCGGCGGTCACGCGCACGCAGTAATTCGGGTCGCGGCTGGTCTTGATCTGGTTGATGTAGTCGCGCACCGCCGCGGCATGGTCATTGCGATGGCAGAACACCAGGGTCTTCTGCCGCTGGTCGATCATGTCCATGAAGGTGCGGACGCGGTACTTCTCGCGTTCGGGGATTTCGATGATCCGGTTGAAGTCGCGCTCGCGGTAGCGCCGGCCTTCCTCGGCCAGACCCTGCACCACGGTGTCGTCGGGCGTCCAGACATAGTCGTCCAGCGTGGTGGCGATCTGGCGCACCTTGAACGGGGTCAGGAAGCCGTCGGCGATGCCGTCTTTCAGCGAATAGGTGTAAACGGGCGCGCCGAAATAGGCATAGGTGTCGACATTGTCCCGCCGCTTGGGCGTCGCGGTCAGGCCGAGTTGAACCGCGGGTTCGAAATACTCCAGGATGTTGCGCCATTCGGATTCATCCCGGGCGCCGCCGCAGTGGCATTCGTCGATGATGATGAAGTCGAAGAAATCGGGCGGGTAGTCGCCGAAATACCCTTCGGGCCGGCCCAGCGCGTCATCTTTGCCGCTTAAGAAAGTCTGGAAAATGGTGAAGAAGATGCTGTGGTTCTTCGGGACCCGGCCTTTCTTCCTGATCTCGTCCGGTTTTATGTGACCGCGGGCGTCGTCCGGAAACGCCGTAAAGGCAGTGACGGCCTGTTTGGCCAGGTTTCTCCGATGGGCGAGGAACAGGATGCGCGGCCGGCGGGACGGCGGCCCCGGCCTCTTCCAATCGGTCAGGTTCCAGCGGCTATGGAACAGTTTCCAGGCGATCTGGAAGGCGATGAAGGTCTTGCCGGTGCCGGTGGCGAGCGTCAGCAGGATGCGGTCGCGGCCGTCGGCCACGGCATCCAGCACCCGTTCCACCGCGTTGATCTGGTAGTAGCGCGGCGGCTTGGTGCCGCTCAGATCTTCGTAGGGGATGGCGGCGAAGCGGTCGCGCCAGACATTGGCCTCGGCGAAGGCATCGGCCCATAACCCGGCGGGGGTGGGCCAGCCTTCGGCCGGTCCCTCCGCCCCGGTTGCCATGTCTATGCGGTAGAGGCCGAGGCCGTTGGTGGCGAAGGCGAAGCGGGTTTGCAGCCGCGCCGCATAGGCCTTGGCCTGGGCCACGCCTTCGGTGACGCCCTTGTCCCGCGCCTTCGCCTCGATCACCGCCAATCTGCGGCCGCGATGGGAGAGCACGTAATCGGCGATGTCCGGTCTGGCCCGCTGCCCCGCCCCCTGCAACCGCCCGAGCGTGATCCGCATTTCCCGCTGCACCCGGCTCTCCGCCACGACGCCCCACCCTGCATCCTTGAGCGCAGGATCGATCAGCTCGGCACGGGTTTCGGCCTCGTTCATGCGGCGATATCGTCCGTGGAGGTCAGCTCGCCGGCAAACGCGCGGGCGAGGATAGATTGCTTGAGTTCGGAGAGGGCGGAGAGTTTCTTATTATCGACTGCCTTGAGGGCCTCTGCTTCAGTGTAAACGGCATCCAGATTGAAAATAATATCTCCAATCCTGTGACGTGGCGGCAACCTGATTGGCAATCGGGCAAGCACCTGACCGGTAAAATGTTGTATGCCGGCTCCGGTAAAGTGCGATACCAGCTTCCCTGAACTATCCAAATAAAATAGATAGTAGTTCAACAGTTTTGCATAATTTGGATTTTTAAACCTGACTCGATGCAAGGCCTTTTGGATGTAAATCGGTTCATCTCTATCCCACACTGCAGAGCGACCGGGGTATCCACCTTCACATATCAGAAGGTCGCCTTTAACTGCCGAATACCGTGGCTCTTCATCGGGTTCGAATCGCATCTCCAACAGGTCCGATAGATCAAATTCAAACCATCTTACGTTTATATTTCGGAGGTATGGCTTTAGATCACCCTTGTTCTTCTGCTTGTCAAGCATTTTTCCAAGAACATGTTCGGCCGAGTTTCCAACAGTCGTTTCCACCCACTCATCGTTAGATTTCTCGAACACAGTATGAAGGTATTGAACAAAAAAGCTGCTCAGATTAGCCAGATTCTTTTGGGCGTTCGCTGTTACGGCGGCAATTCCCTCAAAGATCTCATCCAAAATGGCAACAATACGCCGCTGCTCGGGGATTGATGGTACCCATATTGGCCTGCGCTCCATGGCGCTTTTGGTGACGTGGACCATGGTAGTTCCCGCCCCATGTTCCGACCTTATCTTTTCCTTATCCCACTCAAGAAAGTAGAATAGATAATCGCGCAATATTTTACCATCATCAGGGATAACTTTCCAAATATGATAGTGATAGACCGCCCGAGGCCCAGTCCATTTCTTATCCCTATCCAGCTAATGCAGGTGCTGCAACCGAACCGGATCGGCGCCGCAGC
>CAZTNV010000329.1:0-4580 GCA_964615535.1 uncultured Mycobacteriaceae bacterium
GCCGGCGCTTCGCCGGCCTCGCGGGATCGGGCGAGCCGGGCTTTGATGGAAGAACGATGGCGACCGAACTGGACACCGCCGAGCAGCGCGTCCACAGCATCCGGCGCGCCGGCGAGCGGCTCGACCCGCCGGCCCTGGCGCGCCGCCTGGGCCGCATCGCCGATGCCGCCGCCGCCATGATTGCCGATCTGGCGCGCGACCCGCGCGATTATCGCCGCCTGCGCAAGCCGCTGGTGCATTATCTTGCCCATGTCGAGATCATCGCCGACCGCTTTGCCACGCTCCGCGCCGCCGGCTCGGCCGATGGAGAAACCACCCGCCGCACCGAAAAGACCCTGGCCGATCTGGAGCGGGTGTTTGCCGAATACGGCCGCCGGATGGTCGCGAACGAGGCCAGCGATCTCGATGCGCGCATCGCCCTGCTCGAGCAGGAAATCCGCGCGGAGGGAATAACCGAACCGCCGATGCCGCCGCCGCCTCGGGTCGACCGCGGCGGCAGGCGCTGAAAGGGGCGCGGCATGAACACTCGGGTGATCGGCATACTGCTGTTCGTCGTCGCCGCGCTGGTCGCGGTGGCCTATACCCAGTTCCACGACCGGTTGTTCGGCTCGCCCGTGCCGCAAATCCAGGCGATGGGGTTCATGGGCGGCGAAAAGCGCAATTTTCTGGAGAATCCGCAGGTGCAGGAGATCCTTCAGGACCGCTTCGGCCTCACGCTCGATGCCCGCCGGGCAGGGTCGATCGAGATGGTCAACGATGCCGCGCTGATCGGCCAGAACCCCGATTTCTTCTGGCCGGCCAGCAATGTCTCGCTCGATCTGGCGCGCGGCCAGGGGCTGGTGCCGCTCCAGACCGAAATCGTGTTCAACTCGCCGATCGTGCTGTTCTCCTGGTCGCCGGTCGCCGAGGCGCTGGAGGCGCGCGGCATCGCCCGGCCGCTGGGCAGCGCGCGCGCCGCCTTTGCCGTGGACGCCGCGGCGCTGGTCGGTCTGGTGCGCGATCGGACGGCATGGCGCGATCTCGGTCTCGGCCAGCTCTACGGCTCGATGATGATTGTCTCGACCGATCCGGCCCGCTCGAATTCCGGCAACCAGTTCGCCGCCCTGGTCGTGGCCGTGCTGGCGCAGGGCGAGACCGCCGGGCCGGCCTTCGACGGCGCCGTGGCGGTCTTCGCCGAGATCTACCGCCGCATGGGCTACACCGAGGGATCGAGTTCCGTCCTGTTCGAGCAGTATCTGCGCCAGGGCCTGGGTGCGTTTCCGATCGTCGCCGGGTACGAAAATCAGTTGATCGAGTTCGCCGCCACCGATCCGGAGCAGTGGCAGGCCCTGGAAGGCCGGGCGATCCGGCCGGTGGTTCTCTATCCCGAGCCCACGGTCTATTCGAGCCATGTTTTCCTGGCGATGACCGAGCCGGGCCGCGCCGTGCTTGCCGCATTGCTCGATCCGGAGATCCAGGATCTCGCCTGGCGCCGCCACGGCTTCCGTTCGGGTTTCGCCGCGGCCAGCGATCCGGCGGCGCTGCCGGTCGGCGGCATCCCGGAGACGCTCGGCATGATCGTGCCGATGCCGCCCTTTGCCGCGATCGAGAGCATCCTGGCGGCGATTGCGGGCGGTCCCCTGCCCACCGTTCCGGCGCCCCGATGACCGCCGCCGAAACCCCGCGCACCCTCCCGACCGAAGATCAGAAACGGCGGGCCGCCGGCTGGTTCGCGGAGCTGCGCGACCGCATCTGCGCCGCCTTCGAGGCGCTGGAGGACGAGCTGTGCGGGCCGCTCTCGGACCGGCCGGCCGGCCGGTTCGAGCAAACCGCCTGGGACCGGCCGGGCGGCGGCGGCGGCGTCATGTCGGTGATGCACGGCCGGGTCTTCGAAAAGGTCGGGGTCAACATCTCGACCGTTCACGGCGAGTTCTCAGAGGCGTTTCGCCAGCAGATCCCGGGCGCCGGCGAGGACGGCCGGTTCTGGGCCAGCGGTATCAGCCTGGTCGCGCATCTGCAGAACCCGCAGGTCCCGGCGGTGCACATGAACACTCGCCATGTCGTCACCCGGTTCGGCTGGTTCGGCGGCGGCGCCGATCTGACGCCCATGGTCCCCGACCCCGACGACACCGCCGCGTTCCATGCCGCGCTGAAGCTGGCCTGCGACCGCCATGGCGCAGACTATTATCCGCGGTTCAAGAAATGGTGCGACGAGTATTTCTTTTTGCCGCACCGCAACGAGCCGCGCGGGGTCGGCGGCATCTTCTTCGACTACATCGACACGGGCGGCTGGGAGGCCGATTTCGCCTTTGTCCGCGAGGTCGGGCTGGCCTTTCTGGCGGCCTATCCGGGCATCGTCCGCCGCCACATGAACCGGCCCTGGACCGACGACCAGCGCCGCCACCAATTGCAGCGCCGCGGGCGCTATGTCGAATTCAACCTGCTTTACGATCGCGGCACGACCTTCGGCCTGCGCACCGGCGGCAATGTCGAGGCGATCCTGATGTCGCTGCCGCCGGTGGCGGCCTGGCCGTAAGGCGGGCCGGGACGGCGCCGCGGCTGCCGGCCTGCATCGCAAGCGCGGGCATCGCAAGCGCGGGCATCACGGCTCGGGCCCAAGACCGGCCAGGTCGGAGGGAGTGCCCGCCCAGCCGCCCGGCAGAGTCGGGTCGTCCGCCAGCGCGCCCCAGGCCCGGCTGATCATGGCCTGGACCATGGTGCAGGCATGGGCATTGCCGGACGTACACTGCACCGTCCACATGGTCTGCTCATCAAGCTGCGCGAGCTGCTCGCAGATCGGATGATCGCCGCCGCGACAGGCCGATTGCGCCTGGCCGATCCGGGCGCCGGCGCCGGCCATGCGCTCGAACTCGCGGCACGACTCGGCCCGTCCCTGACTGCACAAATGCGCCGTGGCCTCTGCCAGTCGGTCCAGCGTCGAACGCGTGTAACCGCCCGGCCCCGCCTGTTCGGCAAAGGCGGGTGGGACGCCGGTCGCCGCCGCGACCGCAATCAAGACAAAACCGAGCGGAATGCCAAGAAGAGCGGCGCCCCCGATCCGTTTTGGGGATGACCGATGCTCGAAAAGCAACCGTGACATCCTGACCCCCCAAGACCTGCATCATTTTATGGCATTCGACCCGATTGGCCAAATCCCGTCAATTCGGCCTTTGGCCCACGAACTTCGGATGATCGGCAGGCGGAGAGACTGAACGAATGATGCTGGGACCGCTGTGGTTCCGGCGAGCGGCGACACCGCAAGCCTTGATGACAAGGTCGCTCCGAGTGCGCGATACTGATTCGACAGCGGACTCATGCAACAGGGGCCGAGGACATGAACGGCCGCGGATCGATCACTTGGCTCTGGCCAATGGGGCTCTGGCCGGTCGCGCTCTGCCTGATGGCGGTCGTGCTGGCGTTGCCCGCCCTGCCGACCGCTGCCCAGGAGCCGGGCCAGGCTGCCCGCCAAGCCACCCGCACGATCGCCGATTTCGCCGGCACCTGGCGCGGCGGCGGGATGGCCGAGGACGTCGGCGGCGGGGCGGCTGCCGTGACCATGCGCGATCTCGAGGTGACCATCTCGCCCGAGCGCGACGGTTTCCGGCTCGCCTGGACGACGGTTGTCCATGGCGCCGATCCCGCGCCCTACCGCCGCGAGGCGACCCTGACGTTCCGTCCGACGGACCGCCCGAACGTGTTCGGGGCGGCCGGGTCCGGCAATCCGATGGAGGGCGGCACGCTGAGCTGGGCGCGGCTGCACGGTGCCACCCTGAGCGTCTATCAGATCGTGCTGAACGAAAGCGGCGGGTTCGAGCTGACCAGCACCGACCGCACGCTCGACGAGTCCGGCGGCGAGTCCGGCATGGCACTGGTATTCCGGCGACTGAGCGACGGCCAGCCGGTGCGCACCGCAACCGGCCGTCTGGAGCGGGTGGGCGGATGACCGGCATGCCGCGCCCGGGACTCCGGCTCGGCCGGACGGTTGTCGCCCTGCTCCTGGTCGTGTTTGCCGCCGGCCCGGCACTGGCCGATGGCCCGGTCGCGCCGTTCCTCGGCACCTATGTCGGCAGTGCGACGGTGTTCGACCACAGCGGGACCGCGGTCGAGCAACGCGACCTCGACATCACGATATCGGAGGGCCAGCGCGGCGCCTTCACCGTTACCTGGGTCAACGTCACGCTGGTGGATGGCCGGCGCGACGTGCCGGGCGTCCAGCGGCGGGTCGATCAGGTCACCATGATGCCGGGCGACCGGCCGGGCATTTATGTCGAGGAGGTCCGGCGCAGCCTGTTCGAGACCCGGCGCAGGATGGACCCGATGGGTGGCGAGCCGCTGCGCTGGGCGGCGATCACGAACGGCCGGCTCGGGAACTACGTCCTGATGATCAATCCGGACGGCACCTACGAGTTGCAGGCTTACGAACGCGTACTCACCGAACACGGTCTCGACATCGACTACCGTCGAATCCTCGACGGGGTGGTCGAACGCCGCATCACCGGTCGGACGATCCGGGTGGACTAGACGGCATCGGAGCGCCGGCCCGCCGCCGCAGTTCGGCAAGGCAGGCCGGGCGATCGGCCCGGAAATCGCCCTCGATCCAC
>CAZTNV010000330.1:0-794 GCA_964615535.1 uncultured Mycobacteriaceae bacterium
CGAGGCCTCCTGCTGCAGGGTCGAGGTGGTGAAGGGCGGGTAGGGGTGGCGCTTGACCTGCTTGCGCTCGACCTTGTCGATCCGGTAGCCCAGCGCGGCCAGCCGTGCCACCGCGGCCAGCGCCGCGGCCTCGTCGGGCAGGCCGAACTTGTCGAGCTTGCGGCCGTCGAGATGGGTCAGCCGGGCGGCGAACTCCGCACCCTCGTCGGTGCGGAACACCGCCTCGACGGTCCAGAACTCGCGCGCCCGGAAATCCTCGATTTCGGCCTCGCGCTCGCAGATCAGCCGCAGCGCCACCGATTGCACCCGGCCGGCCGATTTCGATCCCGGCAGCTTGCGCCACAGCACCGGCGACAGGGTGAACCCGACCAGATAGTCGAGCGCCCGGCGCGCCAGATAGGCTTCGACCAGTTCGCGGTTCACCGCCCGCGGGTTGGCGATGGCGTCCAGCACCGCGCCGCGGGTGATCTCGTGAAAGGTGACCCGCCGGAATTCCATGTCGCCCAGGCCCTTGCGGTTGCGCAGCACCTCCTGCACGTGCCAGGAGATCGCCTCGCCCTCGCGATCCGGGTCGGTCGCCAGATAGATGCGCTTGGCGCGGCGGGCGGCGGTGGCCAGCTCGTCGATGTGGGTCCGGGCGCGGTCGCCCGACAGCTCCCAGTCCATCGCGAAGTCCTCGTCCGGCCGCACCGAGCCGTCCCTGGGCGGCAGGTCGCGGACATGGCCGTAGCTCGCCAGGACCGTGTAGTCGGCGCCGAGATACTTGTTGATGGTCTTGGCTTTGGCCGGAGATT
>CAZTNV010000330.1:804-4575 GCA_964615535.1 uncultured Mycobacteriaceae bacterium
CGGGCACGGGACCTCCGCTGGGTATGGAGCCACCCCGCCGGTGGGGCGGAGCCGTCGGATCACACGAACGCGATTCGTGCGGTCGGCGTGTTCCAGCACCGCCATGGCTCCGACCGCCGGGGAGATTTGGCAGCCTCGAGCCGGTTCGTCAACCGATGGCGTTCGGGTCCGGCCGCTCGAACCGGCCGGAACCCTGCGGCCGACCCGTGGCCACCCGCCCCTCAAAGGGCTGGGACCGGCGGCTTCGTGCCGAGCAGGCTGTGATATCTCTCGACCAATCGATCATTCAGTTTTTCGATATTGAAGTCGGCTTCGATGACGTGACGGCCGCGGCGGCCCATGGCGCCCAGCCGCTCCGGCTCCCGCTCGATCCGGCAAAGCCGGTCCGCGATGGCCAGAGGATCGCGCTCCGGCACCAGCCAGCCGGTCCGATCGTCTTCGACCAGTTCGGGAATGCCGCTATGGGTCGTCGTCAGAACCGGCAGTCCGACCGCCATGGCTTCCATGATCGAAACCGGAATCCCCTCCATGTCGCCATCGGCTGCCGTCACGCTCGGCAGCACGAACACATGCGCTTCGTTCAGAATGCGGATCACCTCGTCCTTGGTGCGGCTGCCGACCAGCCGCACCCGGTCGCCCAGACCGAGCCGGTCGACCAGCGCCTCCAGGTGCTGGCGAAGCGGACCGTCGCCGATGATGGAATAGACCAGTCTTGACGCCGGATGGGCTTGGACATGGTGGAACAGTCCCCTTATGCCGAACTCGATGCCCTTCTTCTCAACCAGTCGGCAAATCGAAATCAGGTGCAAAGGCGTATTGCGGTCAAAGTTTCGCTCCACATAATCGAAATCGGCGCAGCATACGCCCATATGATGAACCTCAATCGGCGCGCCAGGCGTATCAGGTCTGCTCAAATCGAACAGTTTGCGTTGCCAGAACCGGCTGATCGGCAGGATAAGGTCGCCGCGCGCCAGCAGATTGCGGTAAATTCTGGTTCCGTTATGTTTGAGGTATTTTGAAATATCTGAGCCATGAAACGTGCAAACGATTTTGCTGTTGAGCGACAATATTTCTTTCATGAACAGTGCGGCGTTGCCATTGTTGCCGAAATGGCAATGGAAGATGTCAACGTCTGAGCCATAGCCACGAAACAGGTCATGCCAGTAGAGCAGCTCCAGGTTTCGGGCGCTGGCGCCATATTTCGACATGTCCAGGATTTTGACAATCTTGACCACATCGCTCCGTCGTAGATGCGTGATTAGCAGCGGAATCGACCGGCCGATTCTGGATATGCCGCGCAATGGCATGCCGCTGTATCGGGTCAGGGCCGGCAACTGGTATTCGTTCACTTCCGAGTGAAAAAGGGTTTCCGTGCAGCGATGCGCCAGTATCGTGACCCGGATGCCGCGGTCGATCAGGCCCGTGATGTGATTGAGAACAAACGATTCGGACAGCAGCGGAAACTCTCTCAGCACGAGGCAGACATGCATGTTTTCCTCCGTCTATGGCCCACAGCGGGATCGCCATATTCAATTCTCTACCAGGATGATCCGGGGCAATCGCCGGCTGCTAGTAATGATCGAGTGCAAGGGGCTGGGACCAGCCGTGGGAGAGTGCGGGCAGGATCGTGGTCGCCACTCCAAAGCGCAGGTTGCCGTTCAGATCCGTGACGCCGCCGTCAAGTTGAAACGGCAGGGCTGCGCCACCGTCGACCGGTGACAGGCCGTGCGGCGCCGACAGGTCCGGCGGGACGGCGAGTCCGAGGCTCAGCGGCAGGTTGTGCTGGATTGGCGGCTGCCCGCCGGCGACCGCCAGACAGCCGCTGCGGGTTCCGTTCGGACAGGGACTTTGCAAAAGCGGGGAACTTTGCAAGAGCGGGGATGGCGCTGCGGCGGCCGGCATTGCAGGCGCCGCCGATCCGGGAGCGGGCCGGGCCGCCGAACGGCTTGCTCCGGGGGGCCGCGACGACCGTTCCGGTGCCGGCGGCGCAGAGGGCGGGGGATCGCTGCGGATCACGCGACCATCCGGTCCCCGGCGCACCGGGCCGACCCGGCCGGGCGCCGGCGGCAGGGACGGCCCGTCCCGTTGCGCCATCTGCAATCGATCGCTCGGCAACCGATCCGTCGCGTGAACCGGTGTGGCCGGGCCCGCCCACGCCGCAATCAGCCCGAGCGCCAGAACGGCGATCCGCAGCTTGACCGAACGGGCCGGGTCCCAACCGGCCGGGCGGGCGGCGGCGCCCGAAACCGGCCAGCCATTTACCAACTCTCGGGCCCGGTGGCGGCCGCTCGAGCAGGGCGGACTCGGATGTCCTGGCAGCATGGGCGTGTCCTTCGCGGCCGAAACGCCAACCGGCTTCGGTGGCACCGGCACTAACCGAGCGCGATGGTTTCGCCCTCGCGCGGTTCAGGTTTCGCCCGATGCCCGAAACAGCCATCGATCACCTCGACAAGACCCAGGGCCGTGCGGTCCCAGCGGAACGCGGCGGCGCGACGCACACCGCGCCCGGTCAGCGCCTGCCGCAGCGGTTCGTCGCGGGCCAACCGGGCCATGCCGGCGGCGATCTCGGCACTGTCCAGCGGGTTGCAATAGATCGCCGCATCGCCGCAGACTTCGGGCATTGCCGTGACCGAAGACACCAGAACCGGGCATCCGCACGCCATGGCCTCGACCGGCGGCAGGCCGAAGCCCTCATACAGCGACGGATAGACCAATGCCAGCGCGCCGCTGTAGAGCGCCGGGAGAAGCTGGTCGGCGACGTAGCCGGCCAGTCGAACGCCGGGCGGCAGATCGGTCAGCCCGGCATCCTGAAAAATCGAATCCTTGCCGCCGGCGATCACCAGGTCATGGCTTGCATGCAGATCGGTCAGGCCGGCCCAGGCGGCGACGGCGCGGCCGAAATTCTTGCGCGGCTCCAGTGAACCCAGGCAGAGAAAATAGGGCTTGTCGAGCGACAGGTGCCGGCGCATCGCCGCGACCGCGGGCTCCCCCGCGGGCTGGAAGTCGCGGCCGACGCCGTTCGGCACGACGACGATTTTTTCCGGTGCCGCGCCGGTTGCCGCCAGAAGCCGCTCCCTGGAATAGGCCGACACGGTCAGAATGCGGCGCGATCGGTTGACGATGCGCCGGATCAGGCGCCGGTTGGCCGCGGCATAGTCCGGCGAAAACCATTCCGGGTGATCGAACACCACGGCGTCGTGGATCAGCACCGCCTGCCGGCGCCGGATCACGGGACCGCCGCTGCACAGATTGATCAGGAACCCGTCCCAACTGCCCAGCGCCAGGTCCAGTTGCTCCCACAGCGATCCCTGATTGCGTCCGAATCGTCGAATCTCGATCAATTTCGGGGCGATATCGACCGTGGCCGAGGTCGGCACGACGACGCGGAACCGGTAACGCTGCCGCAGCTCCGCGTCCTGGTCGAGCCGTTCGTCCAGAGCCAGAATGACTTCCCGCGCGACCCGCTGGATTCCGGTTTTCAGGCGATGAAGGAAGAACTGGCCGTTGATGTAGATCGTGACCGGCCGGCTTGGCGTGGCAACCATGTGCTTGACCTTCGCTGCGGACTCGCCGCGATATCGGGGCGTCGGATATCGGGCGTTACAGGCGATCGTAGATTTCGGCCATGTGCTGCATGCGCCGCCGGAAGCTGTGCTGCTCGGCCACGCGGGTGCGGGCGGCGGCTGCCAGCGCCGATCGCAGATCGGGCCGCGTGACAAGGTGCCGGAGCCCGTCGGTCAGCGCCTCGGTCGACCCGGCCGCGACCAGCAG
>CAZTNV010000331.1:0-4548 GCA_964615535.1 uncultured Mycobacteriaceae bacterium
GGGCATGTTCTCGACCAGCCCGAGCACGCCGACCGCATTGACCCGCGCCTTGCGCCCGGCCAATGCCTTGATCAGCCCGGCCACCGCGCCGGCGCCGGCCATGTCCCATTTCATGTCTTCCATGCCGGCGGACGGCTTGATCGAGATGCCGCCGGTGTCGAAGGTCACGCCCTTGCCGACGAAGGCCAGCGGTGCGGGATCGGCGCCTTCGGGCGCGCCCCGCCACTGCATCACCACCAGCCGCGGCTCGCGCGCCGAGCCCTGGGCCACGCCCAGCAACGCACCCATGCCCAGCGCCCGCATCTGTGCGGCATCCAGCATCTCGACCTCGACGCCGAGCGCGGTCAGCTCCCCGCAGCGCTCGGCAAAGCTCTCGGGATGGAGGAAATTGGGCGGCTCCGATACCAGATCGCGGGTGAAGAACACGCCCTCCGCCACCTTGTCGTCCTGCGCGAAGGCGGTCGCGGCCGCCGCGGGATCGGCGGTTGCCACGGTGAAGATGTCGAGCGCGGGCTTGGCCTCCGGCTTCTGCCGGGTGCGGTACTTGTCGAACCGGTAGGACCGGAGCAGCGCGCCATAGCCGAGCGCGGCGATTTCGGCCGGACCGATGGCGGCACCTTCGATCGGATCGAACCGGATCGTCACGCTCGTTTCGCCCTGCTGATCGAGCTGCGCCTGAAGCGCGCCGCCGATCCGCTGCAGGACCAGCCGGTCCAGCTTGTCCGCCGCGCCCAGACCGACCAGCACGATCCGGGCGAGATCGCTGCCCGGTTCGGCGATGCCCGGCGGGGCCAGCAGCGTCAGCAGCTCTTCCTTGTTGCCCTTGAATTTCGGGGCGGCGGCCATCGCCCGGCCCAGCAGCCCGCCGGTCTGACGATCGAGCTCGGCGGCAGCCGGGGTCAGCACGCGGTCGGCCAGAACCCCGACGGCCAGGGTTCCCTGTTTCGGCAATGACGGCTCGGCGAAGCGGATTCTCATTCCCTGATCCCTGTCCCCTGATCTGTATCCGTGCCGGTCATGGTCCCCACCGGCCATGGTGCCCGCAAGTCGCCCGGAGCCTGCCGGATGCGCCGGTCGGCGGCCCCGCGACAAAATCGATACGGCGCCGAAGCCTAGCAATGTTTCACCTTGACGTCACCTGCCCAACCTGCCACGCCGGAGACAGGGCGAGGGCAACGGAATGGCTGCCCTTTCGGCCTCGACCGCGCGGTCAAGGGCGAGCGCCATGGCCGGATCGCGCGCCGCAACACCGGGCCCTGCGCGTTCATTCCGAACCGCTGCCGTTCCGAATCGCCGGACGGTCACGATCGACGGGCTGCAACATGGGTGTTTTCGCCATTCTGCCGCGCTATGTCGGGCGGCAGTTCGTCCAGTCCTTCCTTCTGCTGCTGATCATTCTCAGCAGCGTCATCGTATTGTTCGAGCTGATCGAAATGGTTCGGCGGATCAGCGGCCGGCCGGACTCCAGCTTCGGCATCGCCTTGCAGATGACCTTGCTGAAGGTGCCCCAGACGCTCGAGTTGCTGTTCCACTTCACCGTGCTGTTCAGCGCCATGTTCACCTTCTGGCGCCTGACCCGCAATCACGAACTGGTCGTGGCGCGGGCGGCCGGCGTGTCGGTGTGGCAGTTCCTGCTGCCGGTGGTGATGGTCGCTGCGCTGATCGGCGTGGCCCGGGTCAGCGTGATCAATCCGCTGGGCGCCGCGATGTACTCCCGGTTCGAGGAAATGGCGAACCGCTACATCTATGGCCTGACCAGCATCATCGAGATCTCGCCCAACGGCCTCTGGCTGCGCCAGCAGGACGAGGACGGCTCGTCGATCATCTTCGCCGAGCGCGCCGAACCCGACCGGCTGCTGCTGCGCGGCGTGACGGTCTTCCTGTTCGACCCCGAAGACCGCCATCAGGGCCGGATCGATGCCGCTTCCGCAGCGTTGCAGGACGGCCACTGGCTTTTGCGCGACGCCTGGGTCAGCCGGGGTCCCAACGACCGCGAGTTCGTGCCCGAACTCGAGCGCCCGACCCGGCTCACTCTCGATTCGATCCAGGACAGTTTCGCCTCGCCGCACCGGCTGTCGTTCTGGCAACTGCCCGGCTTCATCGCGACGCTGGAGCAGATCGGGTTCTCCTCGATCCGCCACCGGCTGCACTACCAGTCGCTGCTCGCCCAACCGCTGCTGCTGGTCGCCATGGTGCTGTTCGCGGCGGCGTTTTCGCTCCGCTTGACCCGGCGCGGCGGCCACGTGCTGCTGGTGGCCGCCGGCGTCGGCACCGGCTTCATGCTGTTCCTGATGACCGACGTGATGCGCGCCCTGGGCCAGACCGAAACCATCCCCATCGCGCTGGCGGCCTGGACGCCCGCCGCGGTCAGCGTTCTGGTCGGGACCGCCCTGCTGCTTCATCTCGAAGACGGATGACGGCGGGCCGGCGCGGCGGCGAGAACCGGACCCGGTGCCGTGACCAACACCGGGGCGGCCGTGCCGCTGCCGAACCGGGACAATTGTCTTTGGCTCGCCACAGTCTCTATATATCAACTTGAACGCTGCGGCGGTTCGGCCCGGACAGCGGAGCCGTGCCGGGCGGCGCCCCGGACCCTTCGACAGCGAGCCTGCGAACGCCATGCTTCGATCGTTTCGTTATTCTGCGCTTCTCCTCGTCTTCGCGGCCGCGGGCCTTGGTGCGGCATCCGCGGCGGCGCAGCAGCGCATCGAGCGGATTGCCGCGGTGGTCAATGACGACGTCATTTCCACCTCCGCAGTCGAGGCGCGGCTGCGGCTGGCGGTGGTCGCGGCGGGCCTGCCGCCCAGCCCGGAAAACCAGCGCCAGCTTCTGCCCCAGGTGCTGCGCGGCCTGATCGACGAGAAACTGCGCGAGCAGGAAGCCAGCCGCGCCAACATCACCGTGTCCGACGAGGAGATACGCGGCGGCATCGCCACCATCGCGCGGCAGAACAACCTGAGCTACGACCAGTTCGTCGAAGCCTTGCAGCGCGCCGGCGTGCCCTTGTCCACACTGCAGAGCCAGGTCAGGGTCCAGCTCGCCTGGACCCGGCTGGTGCAGCGCCGGCTGGTCCCGACCATCAACATCGGCGAGGCGGAAATCGACGAGGTCATCCGGCAGATGGAGGCCAGTCGCGGCCAGCCGGAATACCTGCTGGCCGAGATTTTCCTGCAGGTCGACACGCCGGATCAGGATGCGGAGGTGCGGACGCTGGCCGAGCGCCTGATCGGCGAAATCCGGCGCGGCGCACCGTTCCCGGCGGTCGCCCGGCAGTTCAGCCAGGCCGCGGGCGCCAACAATGGCGGCGATCTCGGCTGGATCATGCAGGGACAGCTCGACCCGGCGCTCGAGGCGGCGGTCGGGCAGATGCAGGCCGGCCAGTTGTCCGATCCGATCCGATCCGCCACCGGCTACCATATCCTGCTGCTGCGCGAACAGCGCCGCGCCAACATCCCCGACGCGCTCGACACCGAAATCCGGATGGCCCGCATCGGCCTGCAATTGCCGCCCAATGCCCGGCCCGACCAGATCAACCGGGCTGCCCAGGTGGCGCGACAGATTTCGGAAACCGTGCAAGGCTGCGACGCCCTGGCCGAGCGGGCGCGCGAACTGGGCGCCGGCGATACCGATGGCGGTCGCGGCAAGCTGCGCGATCTGCCGCCGCCGCTGCGCGCCCTGCTCCAGGATCTGCCGATCGGTCAGCCGACCCAGCCGCAGCGTCTGCCCGACGGCATCGCCGTGTTCATGGTGTGCGAACGGGTTGCGCCCGATGACGGCGAGGATGCCGATCGCAACCGGATCGCGGAATCCCTGGGCGAACAGCGCGCCGACATGCTGCAACGGCGGCTGCTGCGCGATCTCCGCAGCGCCGCCTATGTCGATGTCCGGCTGTGACCGAACCGGCGCACCGTCCCGGTCCGCTTGCCGTCACGATGGGCGAGCCGGCCGGCATTGGCGGCGAGCTGGTCCTGGCGGCATGGGCGGCGCGGGCCGATCTCGACCTGCCGCCGTTCTTTGCGATCGACGATCCCGACCGTCTGGCCGCCCTGGCCGATGATCTCGGCCAAACCGTGCCGATCCAGGCCATCGCCGAGCCCGAACAGGCAGCCGGCATCTTCCCCCTGGCCCTGCCCGTGCTGCCGCAGCCGCTTGCCGTTCCGGCCAGTCCCGGGCGGGCGAACACGGCGAACGGCGCGGCCGTGGTCGAGAGCATCCGGCGGGCGGTCGAACTGGCCCGGTCCGGCCGGGTCGCCGCCATGGTGACCAACCCCATCCAGAAAAGCGTGCTTTATTACACGGGATTCGCCTTTCCCGGCCATACCGAGTTCATCGCCGCGCTGGCGCAGAGCGATGTCGAGCCGGTCATGATGCTGGCCTGCCCGGGCCTGCGGGTGGTGCCGGTGACCATCCATCTGCCGCTGGCCAAGGTCTGCGAAAGGCTGAGCACGGCAGCGATCTGCCATGCCGGCCGGGTCACGGCGGCGGCGCTGCGGCGGTATTTCGGCATTGCCCAGCCGCGGCTGGCGGTCGCTGCGCTCAACCCTCATG
>CAZTNV010000332.1:0-4532 GCA_964615535.1 uncultured Mycobacteriaceae bacterium
CAGGAGCTGCTCGAGTGCGCCAAGATCGTCGGTGCCGAAGGCGTCACGGGCGGCGGCCCGGGCATGGTCGAACTCGCGGGCCCGCTGGGCCAACTCCTGGCGCAGCAGGCGCTGACGTTCTTGCAGTCGGATGTGCCGGCGTTTCTGCTCGTCGAGCAGCGCGACTGCGGAGTCCTCCGACGGCATTTCGTGTGAACCGTTCATCGGGCGGCATCCCGTCAGGCGTTGCCCGGCAGCGAGTTCGCAGCCACACGACTCGTGGCGGCGGGTCGCCCGCCGGTCCTTGTGTCCATAATTGGCCCCGGACCGGCTTGCCTCAAGGCGTTACGAAGGGCAGCGTGACAACATTGATATTCCTGTTTTGTTCTTGTCAATTGCGGACACGCAGCTATACTGGGCGTGTTCAAGCGCGAGCCCGCTTCGCCAGCGTGGCCCGGAGCGGCGCAACGGGGGCGGCGGGAACGGACCGGCAAAGAGGAGCGTGCCATGGCGCATTCGACCAGATCGTCGATCTCCGATGCCGAAAGGCAGTCGCCGAGCGGTTTGCTGACCTTGACGGCTTGGCAGTGTGCCCGGGCGCGCACCGGAGAGCCGGAACGTGACGATGCCGAGGATGTTTGTGATCGCGGCTTCGCACGCTGGGTCCAAATCGAGGCCAAAACCCTGGCTGGCCGGCTGGAGGAGTTGGCTCAGACCGGACCCGGACGGGCGCGCGGGTCCGCCCTCGGACGTCATCTCCGTGCGCTGACCACGGCGCTGGCCGCCGATGCCGCCTGGGCGCGGGAACGGATCGACGGCCGGTTCGACGGACTGGAGGATGGCGGCGGCAATCCGGCCTGAGCCGATCCCGGACCCGGCCGCTGCAACGCACCTGCCGGGCATCGCAAGGATGATGACATGATCCGGGGTCGACAGCTCGCCCCCGCCGAGCCGTCGCGGAATCGATCGCGTGCCGGACAGGGGCGGATAGGTGCCGCCGCTCAGGTCGCCGCCAAATCCGGCAGGACCGGTTGGACGGCAGCGTTGCGCTTGCGCCGGATCTCACGTTCGGTCCGCACCGCCGGATAGAGGCGGGCGTGACGGCCGACGAAGCCCTTGACGCAGGCGCGGTGGAAGCGCCGGGCGTGGCCGGCAACCGTGTCGCCCGGGCGGACCCAGCAGACCGAAGTGACGCCGGTGCGCGGATTGGTCCGGAGATAGCGGCCTTGCCGCCCGTTTTCGCGGACCCATTGGCCGGGCTGCAACCGGAGTGCACCGCGGGACAGCAGCAGCCGGATCTGGCCGGTCAGGTCGATGGTCGGAAAATAGGTCATGGCCTTCATGCACGCATGCCGACGGCGTCCGATCCGAGCGCGACAAGACGGCCGCCCCGTTTCAAACAGACCGCGCGCTCGACGCACGCTTGGATAATTTTGGAATACGAAGGAAATGGTGTCTCTATTAGAGGATTCAATAGATCAAGGATTCATTTTGGCGAGCTGGCGCAGCAGTTTCGGCAGCCGGCATAGGCAGAATGCAATTTTAAAGTGATTTTGCGCTGGAGAATGTCTCAAATGCTCAATTCTTGCGAATTCGCAAGATCCAGGTAAAGCTCTCGGTCGCTACGCGGGCTGCCGGGGTGCCATGGTCGATGTGAGGAGGGCCCTCTATCGCTGGATGACGGGGGTCATGAGCGAGCGCGGGTGGACTGCCGCAGCCTGGGCCAAGGCCGCGGGCGTGACGCCGACCAACCTGACCCGATTCCTGCGGGACCCAGACGCCGCCAGCATCCCGAGCGCCGAGACCCTTGGCCGGCTGAGTTGGGCCGCGGGATCGGAGCCGCGTTTCCTGGCCGACGGCCAGCCCGGCGGCTTCCACCGCGTGCCGCTGTTATCGGTCGAGCAGGCACGGATGGCGATGCGACTCGAGCGCCGCCGCTGCCGGAGCTATTTGGCGGCGCTGCTGGAGGAGGGCGGGAAGAGCGTGCTGATAGATCGCCAAGCCTCAGCCCGGGCATTGGCGCTGAGGATCACATCTTCGCACATGAACGCGGCGGGCGTGATCGCGGACGACCGCATCGTGCTCGAGCCGGTGGACCTGCTGCCGCCGCGGACCGGCGATCTGGTGGTCACGCTGGAGGGCGATTGCTGCTGCGGCTATCGCTACTTTCATCCCCTGCTGGTGCCGGTCAGCACGGATGCCGCCTGCGTGCCGGTGAGCTGCGAAAATGCTGCCATTCTGGGCGTCGCGATCTATCTCGTCCGTCCGCTGCACAGTTGATCGTATCCGCGGTGTCGCCTTCCCCAGACGCGCGTGCCTGGTTCTCCTGAAATCGGGCAACCCTGGCGCCGGCTTCCGGCCCGCCAAAAAAGTTCATGATTTGTTCGAAAAATGCGCTCGCGCACTTGAACTGACTGGTCGACTCGCTCCATATCACGAGTCTGCGATGCGAAAAAGCAGCAACACGACTCGGCCGAAGGATCGCGGAAGATCCGACCGGGTTGCCGAGACGGCGCATCAAGGGCCGCATCAGGGAGAGAACGAGGAGATTGCCATGACGCGATCGAACCGGATGGCCGCCGAGTCACCAGATGCCCCCGCCAGTCCACCGGCCGCCCGGCCGGAGGAGCGGAACCTGGGCATCTGGAACCGTCTGAAGCGGACCGATCCCAAGGCGACCAAGCCGTTCACCCGCGCCGGCGGGTTCAAGGGCACCCAGATCGATCCGACCTGGCGATTGCAGATGATGACGGAGGTGTTCGGACCGGTCGGCAAGGGGTGGGGCTATGAACAGCTCGACTGGACCATCGCCGAGCGGATCGTCTTCATCTGCGCGCGAGTCTGGTACGCCGATCCCGAGACGGGCGAGACCTGCTGGACCGGCCCGCAATGGGGCGGCACGGAGATGGTCCGGCGGCGGCGCGACGGCGCCGAGGCGCCGGATGACGAATGCTTCAAGATGTCGATGACGGACGCGGTCGGCAAGTGCCTGCAACAATTGGGACTGGGCGCCGACGTCTATCTCGGCCAGTTCGACGACAGCAAATACCGCGAAGAGTCCGAGGCCTTTTTCAGCGCCAAGGCCAATCCGGAGACGCAGCCTGCCGCGGTCGAGCGGTTCGAGGCCGAGGTCCGGGACCGGCTGGCCGCGATCTCCGAACTCGAAGGCCTGGACGAGCTGTGGCGCAGCGGTGTCAGTGCCCGGCTGCGCGAAATCGGGCGGGTCGATTCGGCTGCCCAGCGCCGGATCATCGGGCTGTTCTCCGAGCGTAAATCCGAGATCCTCAGGCCCCAGGCCGCCCCCGCCGAGCCGGCGCCAGGCGTAGCGGCATCCGCGCAAGGCGCCGCGGACCACAACGAGGCGGCCTGAGCCCGCAACGGGGCAAAGCGAGGTAAATCCCATGGATGGGCCGATGATCGCCACCCGCGCGACGGCTGCCCAGTGCTCGCCCAGCGGCTTGCTGACGCGCGCCGCCTGGGAGCGGGAGATCGAGAGCCGTTACGATGACCTGCCCGGCTGGTACGGTTCGGCGGCCGAGCGCGACCGCCGCTTTGTCCGCTGGGTCGAATACGAGGCCACAGCGCTGGCGGAGCAGTTGGCCCGCCTGAAGCGGCCCGGCTTGGCTCCAGCCTTGGCCCGGCATCTGCACGCCGTGATCGTCGCGCTGACAGAGGACGCCGACTGGGCCCGCCACAGTGCGTCGCTCGACAGCGAGGCGCACCGCGTAGCGTGAGAGTCGCCCGGCATGACGGCCGCGGAGTCTATGCAAAATCGGCTGAAGCCTGCGGAGGCTGTAGGTTCAGCGCTTGGTGAGCCGGCCGGGAGAATCTTTGTTGGTGTCAATGTCATTGGCTGCCTGATGCGTCGATACGAGTTGCTCGATCGCTTCGATGCACACCCCGCATTGAGGCTGGCAGTTGAGCGCCTGATAGACGTCCTCAGGAGTCCCGGCTCCGGCGCGCAGCGCTTCCCGCACCTGGGCGTCGTTGAACCCGTTGCAAATGCAAATGAACATCGAAAGTCCTTCGTAACAGGGTCGAGCCGAGGGTCAATCTCTCATACCGATCAGATCGCGGGTATCGGGTTCGTGTCAAGCCGTAAGAGTGCAAAGCTCTGGACAGGGATACGGTCGGGTTTCAGCCGCAGCGGGAATAGCCGCAATTCGGACACAGATCGCATCCCTCGCTGCGCATCAGTCCCGGCTGGCCGCATCTCGGGCATTGCCGGCCCGCACGGTCACCGGCATTGACGGCCAGCGCCTTGGACGGCGGATTGCGGTCGGCCGGAAGGAATCCGATCTCGATCATGTGGCGCTCGATCACCTCGCCGATCGCCGCCAGCAGCGACGGCACGTAGCGGCCGTCGATCCATTGGCCGCCCCGAGGATCGAAAACCGCCTTCAACTCTTCGACCACGAAGGCGACGTCGCC
The DNA here is from genome assembly GCA_964615535.1 of uncultured Mycobacteriaceae bacterium. Taxonomy (GTDB): domain Bacteria; phylum Pseudomonadota; class Alphaproteobacteria; order DSM-16000; family Inquilinaceae; genus CAZTNV01. The sequence continues at coordinate 4,411 of CAZTNV010000332.1, forward strand.
GCCGCGCCGGAACACCGCGCTGATCATTCGGGTCAGCGCCACGGTCCAGGCGTAATGCTCCATGTTCTTGGAGTTGATGAACACCTCGAACGGCCGGCGGCGTCCGTCCTGCTGCTGGATGT
>CAZTNV010000333.1:0-4527 GCA_964615535.1 uncultured Mycobacteriaceae bacterium
GCCGTGAGTCGGCTGGGCCGGGTGGACGCCGATCAACTGGTTGCGCAGTCCGGGTTCGTTGAGCCAGCGCGGCACCTGCTGGCGCAGCACCCCGGCATGGCTGCCGTCGGACGCCTGGCCCTTGCCGGTGATCACCAGCACCAGCCGCCGGCCCGCCCGCGCGCTGCGCTCGATGAAGCGGACCAGTTCTTCATGCGCCTCGGCCTGGATCATGCCGTGCAGGTCGAGCGTCGCCTCGATCTCGACCCACCCGTTGCGCACCCGGCGGGCGGTGCGGCGGTCGAGCCCCGGCATCCGGTCGGCGGCGAGCGGCGGCGGTGCCGCGGGCCCGGACGGTTTGGCCGGCAGCGGTTTGGCCTTGGCCGCGGCCTTGATCCCGGCCTCGGCCGGCGGGGGGAGCGCGGGTGCCGCCCCGGCCTGCGCTTCGGCCGGAGCCGGCACCGGTAAAGGTCGCGACCGGTCGCGCAGCGGCCGCACGCCGCGCAGGACCTCGCGCCACAGCGCGAGATCCTCGGGCGTGGGATGGCGCAGCCGCGACATCGGGACGGGTCACGCCTCGGGCCCGCCGACCAGCACGATGTGCAGCCGGCGCGGCCCGTGTGCGCCCAATTGCACCTGCTGCTCGATATCGGCGGTGCGCGACGGGCCGGTGATCAGGTTGACCGTGCGCGGCAATGCCCCGATCCGGCGCAGCCGGTCCCAGGCATCCTCGTAGGACCGCACGATCTGCCCGGCCTCCAGCACCACGATATGGGTATCGGGCAGGAAGTTGAGCGTGGTCGGGCTGTCCGGGCCGGAGGCCAGCATCAGGGTGCCGGTTTCGGCGATGCCGGCCAGGGCGGCGGTGACGCTGGCCGGGTCGTCGGGATTGGCCCGGCCACGGGTGATGGTCAGGGTCGGCCGCTCCGACCACGGAATGGCATCGAGCCGCGGATCGGGGGCCAGCTTGAGCACCGCGGGCAGGTTGAGCCGGGCGAGATAGGTGGCGATCTCCTCCGGCACCCCGGCCAGCGTGTCGATCCGGGAAACCGTCGCGGACAACGCCTCGGCCATGGTGACGAACAGCGCCACCCGGTCCACTGGCGGCAGATCGGATCGCTGCGGGATGATGCCGCGCGGGTGCTCGCCCAGCCGCTGCTCGGCCGCGGCCCTGCCCGCGTCGTCCAGCGGTCCGCGGCGGAGCGACCGGCGTATGCCCTCCAGAACCTGGGTGCGTGCGTCCATCTCTTTCGTCCCCCCAACGCCGTCAGCCTATCCTAACGGAGGCCGCCGGTCCAAATCTCCCGTGCGGCGCACGGTGGGCACCGGTGCCTTGGGCGGGGTGCCTGTTCGATTTCGTACCCATCGGTACCCTTTCCTGCCCTTACCGTGCCCTTGATCGCGGCTGTTCCAGCTTTCCCAAGCGTCCGGCCGATGCGAACACATTTGCGGGATCATGGTCCTGACCGGACCCCGACACAAGCCTGGCACCATCACGATGTCGCGACCGCGGGTGGCGAGGGCCGGATTGCCTGATCGGGCCTGACCAAATATTGGTTAGCCGAATACAAGCATTCGATCCGGAAGCCGCCGGCAGAAGCGGGCCTTGCTCACAAACTCCTTAATATATTGTAAATTTCACTGGCTGTTGACCATGGCATTTAAAATGATATGGAGACGGATGGGGACCTGAGGTTAAGCCCGTGCCGTTTTCCGACAGGTTCTCGAAGGCTTGCCTATTGACAGACTGCGCAATGATCGATAGAGAGGCATCATATCTCCTTCGCCCGAACATGGACACCTTTGAGGTCGGACAATGCTTAAAGGGAAGTTAAGATCGTCTTTTGTCGGCACACTGGTGCTGATCAACTCGGTCTGCGTCGTGATCGGTGTCGGCTTCATCGTCATGATCATCTATTTCAGCGTCCGCGCCGATCTGCAAAATCTGGCGCAGGATCAGCAAGAACACAACATGAGGGCGATCTGGGCACTGTTCCATCAACACGGTTCCCATTTCAGCATCGTCAACGACCGTTTGGTGATCGGCGATCACGTCGTCGACAACAACAACACGATCGTCGATACGCTGCGCCAGGCACTGGGCGCCCAGGCGACGATCTTCCGCGGCGATCTGAGGGTGTCGACCAACGTGATGGGCGCCGACGGCAACCGGGTTCTGGGCACCCGCCTGGCCCAGGACGAGCGCTATGACCTGGTGCTTCGCCAGGGCCGCCCATGGCGCGGCAGCGGCGCGGTGCTGGACCAGCGCTTCCTGCTGGCCTACGACCCGATCCTCGACGCCAATGGCCGGGTGATCGGGGCGATCGCGGTCGGCACCGACGAAACCGAGGTCCTGTCCTCGATCGAGGGCATACTGTTCAACGTGATCATCACCGGGGTGACGGTGTCGGCGCTGATCATCCTCATTCTGTACTTTGCGACCCGCCAGGGAGCCGGTCTGCTGGTGCGGCTGTCCAAGGTGATGGAGCGGTTGTCGGCCAGCGACACCGCGGTCGCGGTGCCGTTCACCGATCGCGGCGACGAGATCGGCGTCATGGCCAGGACCGTCGAAATCTTCAGGGCCAGCATGATCCGGAACAGCGAACTGATCACCGCCGGCAATCGCGACCACGAGGCGCGGGTGCAGCGTTCCGAGCATGTCATGCAACTGACCTCGCGGTTCGACACCGATGCCGGGTCGATGCTGGAAATCTTCGCGTCCTCCGGCCAGACCTTGCAGGCGACCGCCACCGGCGTGGCGACGGTGGCAGAACGGGCCAGTCGACGGGCGGAAGCCGTGGCCTCGGCCTCGCAGCACGCCGCCACTCATGTCCAGAGCGTCGAAGAGGCCGCCCGGCAGCTCGCCCAGTCGATCGACGAGATCGGCCAGCGGGTCAGCGAGTCGGCCGAGCTGGCCAACACCGCGGTCGCCGAAGCCGACGACAGCAACGCCAAGGTCCAGCAACTGGCCGAAGCGGCGCAGCGCATCGACACCGTGGTGCAACTGATCACCTCGATCGCCGAGCAGACCAATCTGCTGGCGCTCAATGCGACCATCGAGGCGGCGCGCGCCGGGGACGCCGGCAAGGGCTTCGCAGTGGTCGCCTCCGAGGTCAAGAACCTGGCCGGCCAGACCGCCCGCGCGACTCACGAGATCAGCGAGCAGATCATGGCGATCCAGAACGCCACCGGGTCTACCGTGCTGGCGATCCGGCAGATCGGCGAACGCATCCGGCAGATGAGCGAGATCGCCACGGCCGTGGCGGGCGCGGTGGAGGAACAGCACGCGGCGACCCGAGAAATCGCGCGCAGCGTCGAACAGGCCGCCAGCGGCACCCGTGAGGTCAACGACGCCATCGGCGAGGTTGCGCAGGCCGCCCGGGACAACGGCTCGGCGGCCACGGAGGTGCTGGGCGAGGCGCGCCGGCTGTCGGGCCATGCCGAGCAGCTCAAGCAGTGCGTCAAGCAGTTCCTGGGCGACGTGCGGGCCGCCTGATCGGCAACCGGCCGGCGGCTAGGGCTTTCTTAACCGATCCGGCCGCACAGTCGGATCGGCGCCCGGCACGCCGGACGCGGCCGGAGGGCCGGATCGGGATTGCGGGTACGGGCATGGGCGGAGTCGGCGTCGAACTTTTCCGGTATGTCCTGGTCAGCGGGATCGCGCTGGCCTGCGATGTCGGCCTGTTGCTGGTGCTGACGGAATTCGCCGGCCTGCCCTATCTGGTCTCGGCCGCCATCGCCTTTCTTGCGGCGATGGCGCTGGCCTACTGGCTGTCGATCGTCTGGGTGTTCCGGCGGCGCGCCCTGTCGGGCCATCCGGCCGCCGAGTTCGCCGTGTTCGCCCTGGTCGGCGTGGTCGGCCTGGGAATCAATCAGGCGGTGATGGCCGGGTTCACCGAACTGGCCGGCCTGCACTACGCGCTGTCCAAGGCGATCGCGATCGTGTTCGTCTTCTCCTGGCATTTCGGGGCGCGCAAGCTGCTGCTGTTCCGCGGTGCGGGCGCGGCGGTGGCGCCCGGTTCGGCCGATGCCGGCGCCCGGCCGTGCTGAAGACCTTGCGATGCTGAGCGCGGGGCGATGCTGAGCGCGGGGCGATGCTGAGCGCGGGGCGATGCTGAGCGCCGCGGCCGAAACCGCCGGGCCGGCTCCGGCCGGTCTGCGGCGGCAGGCGGCCGGCCCGGTGACTGCCATCCTGATGATCTGGCTGGTGCTGCAGGCCTTCCTGCTGGCCGTGGTCGCCGAGCAGACTTATGACGGCAAATTGCCCGATACCGACGATTATATGCGGTTCGTCCAGGTGTTCGACTGGCTGGACGGGGCCGGCTGGCAGAGTCTGCGCCAGATGCGCCTCGATCCGCCGGCCGGCGTCGAGATGCATTGGACCCGGCTGCCCGATCTGCCGCTGGCCGCGGTGGTGGCGCTGGCCGAACCCTGGATCGGTCGGACCGCGGCGGCGATGACGGCGGCAGTGATCGTGCCGGCGCTGAGCCTGCTGGCGGTGCTGCTGGCGATCGGCTGGAGGGCGCGGCCCCTGCTGGACCGGCGCCG
>CAZTNV010000334.1:0-4512 GCA_964615535.1 uncultured Mycobacteriaceae bacterium
CCCCGGCACCTGGCCCGGTGTCTGGCCGGGAATCATCGGCACCAGCCCGCCCGGCGTCCGCCCGGTCGGGTCCTGCATGGTGCACACGCCCTGCTGGAGCGCCTGCTCGGCCAGGCGGATCTGCTCCTCCAGCGAGCGGTTGATCTCGCGTTGCAGCGCCAGGGCCGCGTCCAGTTCGCTGCCGTCCGGGGCGGCCGGGCGCGGCGGATAAAGCAGCACGCCGGGCAGCAGCAGGAACAGCAGAAAGGCGACCGACAGGATCACCGCGATCAGCACCGGCAGCCAGGGCCGCCGATACCACGGTACCGACACCGGAACGATCACCGGCGGGTCGGGCGGAGGACCGGGTGGAGGGACGGGCGGAATGCTGCCGTAGCCGCCGCTGCCGCTGCCAGCGCCCGGCGGTGGTGGCGGACCCGCCGCACCACCGCCGGCAGCAGGGATGCCGGACTCGCCCGCGGCCGCCATGACCGGGCGGCTGCCGATCACGGTCGGATCGGTCGAGGACGCCGCCCCGGTCGAATCGTAAGTCATCGAATCGTGAACGGTCGAATCATAAGCCGCGCCATGGGCCGATCCGGCCAGAGTGTTGGCCCCGGCCAGCGCGGCGATGCCGCCGCCCGCCGCCCCGACGCTCGCCGGCCAGCCGCCCCAGGCCGGCTCAGGCTCCGGCTCGGGTGCTGCGAACGGCGCATAGGGTCCCAGCGTGGCGGCGAAATGGCGCTCGCGGCTGCGCAGATCGGTCATGGTGCCGGGCGGCACCAGCCCCCAATTGGTCAGCACCGGCTGGCCGTTGAGACTCAGCACGTCGTCCGGCGAGGCCAGATAGAGGCTCGCGCCCAGCAGGTTGCCATGCTCCGGATCGCCCATCGCCGTCCACAGCGCTTCGAGCCGCTGGCGCAGCAGGGCCTCGCAACTCTGGCGGGCCTCCGGGTCCAGCGCGGTCAACGGCACCGGTTCGCCGGCCACCGGAGCGTACCAGGATACCGTACTGGGCGAGGCGCCGTTGCCGCGGGTGACCACCGGTTCGGCGAACAGATGGGCGACCTCCCAACCGCAGCTTTGGACCAGAAAGGCCTGGAGCGCGGCGTGATCCTCGATCGCCGGGCGGCCGTGCGCGTGCACCGACTCCAGCCCGTCGAGTTGGGTCTTGCGGACGAAATGCGGAGCGTACATCGACTCCTCTTGCCACGCCTCTGACCGTCCGGTCCCCGGCCATCCGAAATCATCGCCCCGAATCGATCGCACACCAAACGATCGCACACGATCGCCAAGCCCGCCACCGGGCGTCGGCGAGCTTCGCCAGGAGAAAGTATCGAATTCCGGAATGGAAAGCACAATCGAGATCGCCCTTGCCGGATTCGCGCCGGGAGGCTCGCCCGGAACCATGCTTGGGATCGCCCCGAATCTGCGCGGGACCGGCGTCGGAACCATGAGTCATGCTGGCGCCGGTCCATGGCAGCAATGAGGCGCATACCATGCCGTGAACTGCCGTCGGCCGTGAGTCACCGGTGCGCCCCTTCAACGCGCGGCCAATTGTGCCCATGTTTTAGGCGTCAGAGACGAACGCCCTCTGATCCGCCGGCCGGCAAGGGGCCGGCGGGGGAAGCGAGAAGGAGGTGGCTATGCCCAGCAGATCGCTTCTGCCGTTCGGGTGGGAGTCGGGTCGCGACCTCGTGAGCCAAAGGGGCGCCGACCTGTTCCGCGAGATGGAGCGGCTGTTCGGAGAGGTGGCGCGCCGGCTGCCGATCGCAGCGGCAGGCGGAGAGGCGGGAGCCGAACTGACGCCGCGGATCGACGTCAGCGAATCCGAGACCGAATGGACGGTGTCGGCGGAAATGCCCGGCCTCGACCCGAGCGACCTTGATGTCACCCTGACCGACACGGTGCTGACCATCAAGGGTGAGAAGAAGACCGAGCGCGAGGAGAAGGAAAAGGACTACCACGTCATGGAGCGGTCCTATGGCCGGTTCTCGCGCGCGATCCCGCTGCCGTTCAAGGCCGATCCGGAGCAGGTCAAGGCCAGCTTCGCCAAAGGCGTGCTGACCGTGACCGTGCCGAAACCGGCGGAGTTGAAGGACCAGACCCGCAGCATCCCGGTGCAGACCGCGGCGTGAGGCGGGGCCCGCAGCCGCGTGGCCGCGGGGAGAGGCCCGGCGAGCCCGCCGGGCCTTCGTTTTCGCGGGTCCGTCTCACCAGCGGAACGCCGGCAGCGTCCAGGTCGGCGTCGCCCCGTGCTCGCGGCACAGCGCGGCCAGCCGCGCCTGCGTTTCCGCCGCGGTCAGGCCGGCGAAATGGTCGGCGTAGATGCCGCCCTGCACCAGAACGGTGTCCAGTCGCATCGCGATGCCGCCGGCGATGTCGTGTTCGAGCGAGTCGCCGACCGCTACCACCGACTCGTCCGCACCGCCGTTCAGGGCCGCCAGGCAGGGGCGGTAGATCTCCGGCCACGGCTTGCCGATCAGGCGCACCCGGCCACCCATCGCCTGATAACGCCGAGCCACCGCGCCGGGCGCCAGAACCGGGCGGCCGTCGCGCAGCCCGACCCGATCGGGATTGGCGCAGATCATCGGCAGGCGGCGGCGGAGCGCGGCGTTCAGCACCGGTTCGAAATCGGCCTCGGTCAGCGGCGGCGCATCGATCCCGCCCAGCAGGATGAAATCCGCCGACCCGACCTCGTCCACCAGCGTCAAATCCAGGCCCTCGACCACCGACCGGTCGCCGCCGCGGCTGAACAGCAGGCAGCGCCGGCCCAGCCCGCGATAGAACGGCTGGTCGCGTATCGCCAGTTCCAGCCAGGTCGCCTCGCCCGAGGTGACGAAGGCGTCGTAAAGGTCCGGGGCGAAACCGATTCGAGCCAGCCGCGCCACGTTGGGCCCGGCGCGCCGTCCGGAATTGGACAGCAGCACGATCCGCCGGCCCTTGGCGCGCAGCCGCTCCAGGCATTCCACCGCGCCCGGATAGGGGAGGGAGCCGTCATGCAGCACGCCCCACTGGTCGAGAATGAAACTGTCATAGCGATCGGCCAGCGCGCCGATGCCCTCGATCGTCGTCGCCTTGCCCTCGACCGCGGTGACCATGCGGCTCTCCCCCATACCCCGGCAGCGTATTTCGATTCGGCCCGCCCCGAGTCGATCGGCCCTGGCATAGCCGGTCGCCCGTGACACGGCAAGTCCACACTGGGAGTATGGATTGGGGTTCGAGCGGGCGGCGCGGGACGGGCCGGCTCAGCCGCCGCCCGTCGCCGGCACCACCCGGAACAGGCGGAAATCGGTGTCCTCCGGCAGCGCGACCGGCACCGCCCAGGCCGGCGCGTCTCCGGCGCCCAGCCGGTCGAACAGGCTGCGGCTGCCGGGCGGGGCACCGGCCGGCGCCTCGGCATAGATCCGGCGTTCGCGGGATTGCGGGCAGACCAGGATCAGCTCGATGCCGCGCCGTGCCGCCACGCCGCGCGCGGTTTCGTCGTCCGGCGCGACGAACAGCGCATGGGCATCCGTTATACCGTTTTGGTTGCGATGATAGGGGGCGGCCAGCACGCGATGCGGCGTGCGGAACAGCAGCTCGGGTCCGAATTGCATGGTCGAGGCGATCAGCCGCGGCGCGCCGCCCAGCCCTGCGGGATCGAGCAGCACCGGCAGGATCGTGCGCAGATCGCAGGCGGCGCGGACCCCTTCCGCCCCTTCCGACTCCACCCGGTTCGCGGCGGCACCGCCGCCGGCCAGCGCGAAGGGCGCCAGCCAGGGCAGCGGGCCCAGCGCCAGCACCAGGCCCAGCCGCGCCGCGATCCGCCGCGCCCCAAACCACGGCGCTCCGGACCATCGCCGGTCGATCCGCCGCCATTGCCGCGCCACCAGCCAGGCGACCGGCAGCGCCGCGAACAGATGGGCGAACGGCATCACGCGGATCTGCCAGGCGCCCAGTGCGATCGCCAGCAGCAGGAACACCGCGCAGGCGGTCCACACCGAGCGTCGCCGGCCGTGGCTGCGCACCATGCCGACCATCGCCACGATCGCGCCCAGCGCCGGCCCGGCCAGCCAGATCGGCAACTCGCTCCAGCGGCCGTCGACGGTGTGCAGCAGCGTTTGCGCCTCGCCGACGCGGTCGATCAGCAGGCGGTCGATCGCCGGGTCGATCTGGCCATAGGGCCCGCCGCGGCATTCGGGAAACAGCGCCAGCCACAGCGCCAGCCCCGCCGCTCCCCACAGCGCCGCCGCGGCCAGCCGCCGGCCGGTCGACCGGGCCTGCCGGGCGGTCAGCCACAGCCCGCACCACACCAGGCAGGCCGCGCCGGCCAGCCCGACATAGACGGTCGAAAGCGCGTCGCAGGCCGGGATCAGCCAGCGATCCGGCGGCCGCGTCGCGAGCAGCAGCGCCAGGCTCAGCCCGAAGACCATCGCCGAGCACAGCAGGCCGGTGGCGATCATGGCATCGCCCCGCCGTATCCAGTGCACCGCCAAGACCGCGAAGAACGCACCCAGCCAGGGCACGCCCTCGCCCCCGATCCACAGCCCG
>CAZTNV010000335.1:0-4483 GCA_964615535.1 uncultured Mycobacteriaceae bacterium
CTGCCAACGAGTATGATGCGCTGGGCGATACCACCACCCTGGCCGATCCCGCGGTGGTCACCGACCTGGTCGACAACCGCATGAACCGCGGCGCGGAAGCGGCGGAGTAACCGTCCGCTCGAGCCTCGCAGGCAACAGCGTCGTTTTGGGCCCCTCTCCTGCACGGGAGAGGGGCCTTCCTTATCCCCGCCCGGTGCCGCCGCCGGGCCGGAACGACTGGGAGTTCACGATGAGGCAGGAAATCGAGGGCGTCGTCTACGATACGGCATCCGCCGCGCTGATCGGGTCGCACGAGGTCGACAGCACCCATGTCCGCCGCGTCACCGCGCTCTATCGATCGGAGCAGGGCCGCTACTTCATCGTCGAGGAGCACGAGACGCACGGCCTGGACGGCGCCCTGCTGCTGCCCTTCACGGATGCCATGGCGCGCGAATGGCTGCTGGCCCACGGCAAGGCGGCCGCCGCGCCCGGCCTGTTCGAGGGCGTGCCGGTGTCGGTCACGGTCGATCTGGACGGTGCGCTGGTCGCCCGCCTCGACCACGCGGCGCAGGCCGCCGGCCTGTCGCGCCAGGACTGGCTGTCGGCGGCCATCGCCAAGGCCCTGGGCTGAGGGGCTGAACGGCTGGGGGGCTGAGCGGCTGAGCCGGCGGCCGTCCTGCGGGTTCGCCGGCCGGACCCGCGGCGGCCCGATCCGTCCCCGTCTCGGGCATGCCGCCCGGGCTCGCCGGCATCGCCCGCCTTGCCGCAATCGCCGGCTCGTCCGGGCGCGATGGAGTTTAGGGCTTTTTTCTTCGCCCGTAGAACTCCAGCCGGTCATCGACCAGATGATAGCCCAATTGCTGGGCGACCCTCAGCTTGAAGGATTCCAGCTCTTCGCTCTGGAACTCGACGACCTCGCCGGTTTCGATATCGATGATGTGATGGTGATGGACGAGGTTGACGTCGAACCGTGAATAGCTCTGATTGAAATCGTGACGTTTCAGCAGATTCATTTCATTCAGCAGATGAAGCGTTCGATAGACCGTGGCGATGCTGATCGAGGAATCGATCTCCTTGGCACGCCTGAACACGGTTTCAACCGAGGGATGATCGACCGATTCGTCGAGGACGCGAAGGATGACCCGTCTTTGCTCGGTCATCTTCAATCCGGCCTGAAGGCACGCCTGTTCCAGAGTCGTCATCGCCGACCGCCCTTGCCCGCCGCATCGCCGGCGGCATCACCGAACCGGGGACATCGCCCCCTCTCGCGCTCAACGCAAGGCGCGCCCCGAGGCGAAGGCCGCGGCGGCCCGAGCGCCGCACGCGAATCGTGGGGAGGCCCCTGATTTCAACGCCGCGATCCTCAGGCCAACCGCGACCAAAGACATTGAGCCACGTCAAGAGACGCAATCAATTCCCATTGGCATGCCTGTTCTCTTCCCGCCAACCCGGCGGCACTCGGGCCGGCTGGGGCCACGGCAATGGGCCGCGCCAGCCACCCAAAGACGGTCGCGGGCCAAACCTTGCCGGGTCGGACCGCCGGCGGTTCCCGTCCACGCCGATTGCCGGTTCCCGGCGCTACTTTTTAGGGAATCGCTCGGTAATCTCAATATTGCAATCAGGTAATTTCTGATAAAGTGAATGGCAGGCAAACGAGGCGGCGGCCGCGGCAGGCAGTCGGCCGCCATTACCTCCAGACGTCCAGGGAGCGCGGGATGACGAAACCTTGCCGCAAGTCCGGCCTGCGGATCGTCAGCATCGCGGTTGGCGGCGACGTGCTGCTGGCGTCGTTCGGCATCAATCTCCTGTCGCTCGGCCTGCCGATCGTGGTGCTCCAGGTTTACGATCGGGTGCTGCCCAACGCCGCGATCGAATCCTTTCAGGCGATGATCATCGCGCTTGGCGTGGCGCTGCTGCTCGAGGCCGGGCTCCGGCTGGCGCGCTCGGGGATGGCCGCCTGGGCTGCGGCCAAATACGAACATGCCGCCGGCACCGCCGCGTTCGACCGGCTGCTGGCCGCCGATCTCGCCGGATTCGAGCGCGAACCGCCGGGCGTCCATCTCGACCGGGTCGAGGCGATCGACGTGCTGCGCGATTTCCAGTTCGGGCAGGCGACGCTGCTGCTGGCCGATCTGCCCTTCGCCCTGCTCTTTGTCGTGCTGCTGTGGCTGATCGCCGGCTGGCTGGTGGTCGTGCCGCTCGGGCTGCTGCTGCTGTTCGGTGCGGTGTCGGTCTGGCTGGCCGCAACGATCCGCCACCGGCTGGAGGCGCGGACCGCCAACGACCGGCGCCGCCACAGCTTCCTGATCGAGACCCTGGGCGCCGTGCACGTCGTCAAGGCGATGGCGCTGGAAGGCCCGATGATGCGCCGCCACGAGCGGCTGCAGTCCGCCTCGGCCGAGACCGTGGCGGCGCTCGGCCGGCTGTCGGCGGCGGCGGCCGCGCTGGGCACCGTGGCGTCGCACCTCTCGCTGTTCGCGGTCGCCGCCGCCGGCGCGCTGGCCACGGTGGCCGGCGACATGACGCTGGGCGCGGTCGCCGCCAGCGGCATGCTGGCCGGGCGCATGCTCCAGCCGACCCTGCGCGCCCTGGCGTTGTGGACCCAGGTGCAATCGCTGCGGCTGGCCCAGCGCAGCCTTGCCGAGGTCATGGCGCTGCCGCAGGAAGCGGGGGTCGGCCGGCCCGGGAGTCCGGAACCGGCCGGCGAGATCGAGCTGCGCGGCGTGTCGCTGCGTGCCGGGCGGCAGGGCCGCTGGCTGCTCCACCGTGCCGATCTGCTTATCCGGCCCGGCGAGATGATCGGCATCACCGGCTCGAACGGCACCGGGAAGACCACCCTGCTCGGTTCGCTGATGGCGCTGACGGTCCCGGAGGAGGGACAGGTGCTGATCGACGGGCACGATCTCGCCACCGTCGATCCGGCCGTGCTGCGCACCCGGATCGGTTTTATGGCCCAGCACGCCACCCTGTTCCAGGGTACCGTGCTCGACAATCTCACCATGTTCCGCGACGATCCCGAGGTGGTGCGCCGCGCCATCGACATTGCCCGCCGGCTGGCGCTCGACGAGGTGATGACCCGGCTGCCGCGCGGTCTGGACACCCGGGTCGGCGACGGCATCGGCGATGCGCTGCCCGAAGGGGTGCGCCAGCGGATCGGGATGGCGCGGGCGATGGCCGGCGATCCGCCGATCCTGCTGTTCGACGATGCCAATGCCGCGCTCGACATGCACAGCGACGAGCTGCTGCGCCGCCTGCTGGCCGAGGAGCGAGGCCGGCGGACCATCGTCCTGGTCAGTCACCGCCCGTCGCTGCTGTCGCTGTGCGACCGGCGCTTCGCCCTGGCCGACGGTGCGCTCAAACCGCTCGCCGACGCCGACGCGCACCGGCACGAGGCCGCAGCATGAACGCGGCACTCGACTGGCGGGGATTCGATGCGGCGACCGTCGCGGCGACCCTGCGCTCGGACCGCTCGACCGCGTTCGATTCGTCCTCGCCCTGGGCCGCCTGCGCGCTGCCGCTGCTGTCGGGGCTCGGCTGGCAGGGCGACCAGCGCGACCTGTCCGAGGCGCTGCCGCATTTCATTGCCGATCTCGATCTGGTCGATCTGCGCAACGCCCTGGCGGCGCTCGGTTACGAAAGCCGTGCCGCCCGCATCCGGCTCGACCGGATCGACCCCGGGCTGATGCCCTGCCTGTTCGTGCCCCGCCAGGGCGGCACGCCGATGGTGGTGTTCGGCCGCGAGGGTCCGGTACTCGATGCGTTTGATGCCGGACGGGGAGTCCGGCGGCCGGTCGCTGCGGCGGCCATCGACGGCGACGCCTATCACTTTTCCGCGGGCCAGCCGGCCGCCCCCGGCCGGGCGCGGACCGGCTGGTTCCGCACCGTCACCGGGCGGTTCAAGGGCGTGGTGCTGCGGCTGATGGCGGTGTCGCTCGCGGTCAACCTGCTGGGCGTCGCGATCCCGCTGTCGGTGATGATGGTCTACGATCTGGTGATCGGGCCGCGCTCGACCGAAACCCTGGGCTGGCTGGCGCTGGGCGTCGGCGTGGTGGTGGCGGGCGACCTGATCCTTCGGCTGCTCCGCGGGCATCTGGTCGGGGGCCTGTCCGGCCGCATCGACTACCTGCTGGGGACCGAGACGTTCGGGCGCATCCTCGCCCTGCCGGCCTCCTATTCCGAGCGGTCGGCGGTCGGCCGCCAGCTCGGCCGGATCAAGGAATTCGAATCGGTTCGCGAGTTCTTCGTCGGGCCGCTGGCCGGCATGGCGCTCGACCTGCCTTTCGCGCTCTTGTACCTGGCGGTGATCGCCGTGCTGGCCGGGCCGGCGGCGCTGGTGCCGGCGGCGCTGGCGCTGGGCTTCGTGGTGTTCGGCTGGCTGCAACTGCCCGGCCTCAGGCGCGCCGCCGCCGCGTCGGGCCGCGCCCGGACCGAGCTGCGGGCGTTCCTGATCGAGACCATCGGCACGCTGCGCGCGGTCAAGGCGGCCGGTGCCGAGGCCGCGTGG
>CAZTNV010000336.1:0-4475 GCA_964615535.1 uncultured Mycobacteriaceae bacterium
GAACGGAATCCGGCAATGTAAGCAGAATATTTTTCATCCGTGTGGCAGTTAAACTCTGCATAATACTCATACCGATTATAATCGATGACAATAGAATTACGCTTCCCACTCCCTGGATCACAACCAGATTGGAAACCCATGTCATCTTCTTCTCCAGTATAGACCCTGGGACAGGATCAAGGCCCTTCAGTCGCCGTAAACAAGAAAAATTACAGCGATACGAAGAATCCAAGGTTGCTGCGGAACGCGCGTAAAAGCGGTGCTTGAATCGCAAACGGTCGGACCGCTGTCAAGAGATTTTTGCACTCACCCGCCTGACCGCAACTCCTTGTATAGGCCGATCAGCCCGTTGGTCGAGGCATCATGGGCGGTGACCGGGGCGTCGCCGGACAGTTCGGGCAGGATCGCCTTGGCGAGCTGCTTGCCGAGTTCCACGCCCCACTGGTCGAAGGAATAGATGTTCCAGATGATCCCCTGGACGAAGATCTTGTGCTCGTAGAGCGCGATCAGCATGCCGAGGGTGCGCGGATCGATCTGGCGCACCAGGATCGAATTGGTCGGGCGGTTGCCCTCGAACACCTTGTGCGGCACCAGGGTTTCCAGATCCGCGCCGCGCGCCCCGGCGGCCTGCAGCTCGGCGCGCGCCTCGGCCGGCGTCTTGCCGCGCATCATCGCCTCGGTCTGGGCGAAGAAGTTGGACAGCAATATGTCGTGGTGCTGGCCGATCGGGTTGTGGCTGCGGCACGGTGCGATGAAGTCGCACGGCACCAGCTTGGTGCCCTGATGGATCAACTGGTAGAAGGCGTGCTGGCCGTTGGTGCCCGGTTCGCCGAACTCGATCGGCCCGGTCTGGTAATCGACCGGCCGGCCGTCGCGCCCGACATATTTGCCGTTGGATTCCATGTCGGCCTGCTGAAGATAGGCCGGGAAACGGTGCATATACTGGTCGTAGGGCAGCACCGCATAGGACTGGGCATCGAAGAAATTATTGTACCACAGGCCGATCAGCGCCAGCACCACCGGCAGGTTCCGGGCCAGCGGCGCGCTGCGGAAATGCTCGTCCATGGCATGGCCGCCGGCCAGCAGCGCCTCGAAATTGTCCATGCCGATGGCGATCGCCACCGGCAGCCCGATCGCCGACCACACCGAATAGCGCCCGCCGACCCAGTCCCAGAACTCGAACATGTTGGCCGGGTCGATGCCGAAGCTGGTCACTTCCCTGGTATTGGTCGATAGCGCGACGAAATGCCTGGCGATCGCCGCCTCGGGCGCGCCCGAGCGCAGGAACCAGTCGCGTGCGCTATGGGCGTTGGCGATGGTTTCCTGGGTGGTGAAGGTCTTTGACGCGACGATGAACAGCGCGGTTTCCGGATCGAGCCGCTTGACCGTTTCGGCGACGTGGGTGGCGTCGACATTGGACACGAAGTGCAGGCGCAGCTCCGGGTGCTGATAGGGCTTCAGCGCCTCGCTGACCATCACCGGGCCGAGATCGGAGCCGCCGATGCCGATGTTCACCACGTCGGTGATCCGCTTGCCGGTATGACCCAGCCACTCGCCCGAGCGCACCGCCTCGGTGAAGGTGCGCATCTGGGCCAGCACGCGGTTGACCGCCGGCATCACGTTCTGGCCGTCGACCATCACCGGCCGGTCGGAGCGGTTGCGCAGCGCGGTGTGCAGCACGGCGCGCTGTTCGGTGACGTTGATCTTGTCGCCCGCGAACATCCGGTCGCGCCACGGCTCGACCCCGGCCTGGCGCGCCAGGGCGACCAGCAGCTCCATGGTTTCCGCGGTGATCCGGTTCTTGGAGTAATCGAGCACCAGATCGTCGAGCCGCAGCGAGAACGTCTCGAACCGCTTGGGATCGGCGGCGAACAGGTCGCGCATGTGCAGGTCCTTGACCTGCCGGTAATGGTTTTCGAGCGCCTGCCAGGCGGTGGAACGGGTCAGCAGCGACATGGAAACCGGGCTCCGCGGACGGGGAATCGAGAACGCCGGGAGATTAGCAGAGAAGCACCGGGGGTGCCATGGCGGGAGCGGGCGATCGGGGGAATTGATGCATTGCGAGCGGGCCGGCCGAGCGGGCCGGCGGGAGTTTGGTTGTAAGTTATGTATAGTGTTCGTGTAATGAGTGCGGGTTGGGCCCCAGTGACAAAAAAATGCCCTGGGATGTCACGGAATGTCACGGTCTCCCTGGCACCTGTGGCCGGCTCGGCAGTACCGGATGCCGCCACCGGAAGGACAATATTCCTCTCCATCGGGCGGGCACAAGGCGCGCGCGACCGGTCCGCCGCGATCCCGGCGGCGGAGCTGCGGCAGAATGACGGCTTGGCGGGCAACGCGGTTGGCGGCGAGAGGTCAGAGTCCAGATGTGGTAGATTTCGGCGTGGGAGCCTATGTCCAGAAACACGACCTCCTCGTAATCGCCCTTTTCGGTAAAGATAATCCGCAAATCTTGGTCAACGGACAGGGAACGCTTGCCGCTCATCGAGCCGACGAGAGCATGGTTACGGAGCGACGGTTCGAAAGGGTCCTCTTCAAAAAGCTCGATGGCCCGGAAGCTGGCGACCAACTGCTTGGACCTTCGGATGTTCAGCGGCAATAATGGCGTCGAGTTCCTTGAGAAAATCCTTCATCAACAGGGGCGGCGAAGTTGCCGCCTCCTTTTCCGCTTCCAATCCGCCCGGTTGCGCCGTGGGCGGCAGGGTGGCGGAAGCGGAGCCTGTCGGCCAAACCGCCCAATGACCTGACATCGGAGGACCAGCCGGTCCGAGCAGCCGCATGTCAAATTACCACATTTATATTATGGTTAATATGCTATGCACGGCCCGGCGGCTGGGCTAAGCTAGCGTGAGTTCAAGGTTCAGTTGACCGGCAGCAGGGTGACAAGAGGTTTTCCTGCGCGGAGTGCGGTAGGGCCGCCGGCCGGATCGCCGAAAGCGCAGCCGACGAGGTATTGAAGCCCGGCGACGGCCGGTCGCCAGATCGGGAGAGGCGAGCGATGTCGCAAATCAGATCCGATTTCAGGCGAATTCGACGCGTGCTCATTGGCGGAATGCTTGTCGTCCTTGCGGGCGCGGGCGGACCGGGCTCGGGACAGGCCCTGGCCCAGACCGTTCTGTACGACGCCTATGGGCGCCCGGTCTATCAGGCCACCCCGCCACCCTCCGCTTACGGGGCGCCGGTCTATGCGCCGGCACCGGTCAACAATCTCGGCCCCTACTCGGCAGCCGGTCAGTCGCGCCGCGTGAGCCGCCGGACGTCCCGCCGCACCTCGGCACGATGGGATTAGGGGACGACCGATGGACCGCGACGGCCAATCGAGCATCGATCCCGGTGTTGCGGGCGATCGCTTTGGACCAAACCGAGACAGGGAGATCCCGCCCGTGTTCAGGCTGACGAAATTCGTGACGATGGCGGTGGCATCGGGGCTGGCGGTCCTCGCGGCCGCGTTCGCTCCCGCCGGCGCGCAGGCACCCGAGACCGCGCCCGGTTCCGAGATAGCTTCCGAACCGTTGCATCCGATGATTGATCAGCGTTTGCAGCAAATGTCGGATTTTCTTGGGCAGACGGGTTCGTTCACCGTGCGCGTCCGCAGCATCTTCGACGTGCCGGACCCGTCCCGCCAGATCCGCATCAAGATCGGCGCGGAGACCGAAGTGGCGGTCCGCCGGCCCGACCGGCTGCATGCCAGGAGCCGGCGGGAGGACCGCCTCAACGCCGAACTGTGGTATGACGGAACGACATTCGCGGTTTTGTGGCCGGGCCGCAACGAATATGGCAGCTTTGCCGCCCCCGGCACGATCGACGAACTGCTGGTGGTGCTGGAAGAGGATTACGGTGTCCACCTTCCCGCGGCCGATCTGCTGTACAACGATCCGGCCGGCGTGATCCGGCAGCATGTCGTTTCGGGGGTCTATCTGGGACAGCGCGTCATCGACGGCGTGCCGTGCGATCATTTCGCCTTCGAGAGCACCGGTGCCAACTGGCAGCTTTGGATCGAATCCGGCGAACGGCCGTTGCCGTGCCGGCTTTCGATCACGCTGATCAACGCGCCGGGCGAGCCGGAATATCTCGCCAGCTTCCATGACTGGACCCTCGGCCCGGAGCTGGACGATGCGACGTTCAGCTTTGATCCACCGGCGGACGCACGGGAAATAGACCTCGCCGAACGGCCGCAGCCGACGGCGGAGTAGGCCGGTTCCGGAAGTATTCGGGGGGTCGCGGCGGGCGGGCCGCACCGCCGGTTCTGAAGCCCGCCTCAGCTCTCTACTTCGGGGAAGGCGGCGCGGAGCAGGGCCTGTCCGCGATCGGCCCGGTAGGACGCCGCGATTTCGGCGAGCAGGGACTGGATCTGGTTTTCCGGGAGGTTCAGCTTTGCGGCCATCCGGGCAAGGTTTTCCCATGCCTGCTGCGCGTCCGCATGGCCGATCTGGCCGAACAGAAGATCGGCGCATTGATCGCCGTCGAGCGCGAGA
>CAZTNV010000337.1:0-4464 GCA_964615535.1 uncultured Mycobacteriaceae bacterium
CATGGTGCCGGCCGCGATCGTGCCGGCGGCGGGGGCGGCGGCGATCGCGGTGGAGGCCGACCAGCCGCTGCACTGGCTGGCCTGGCTGCTCTGGCTGCTGTTCGCATTGCTGGCGGCGGCGGTCTTCGTGGTTCTGCTGAGCGGCTGCGGCATCGCCTGGCCGTGGTCGTCGGGAACGGACGGCCGGGGCTTCGTGAGTTTCTGCTCGGCGCCGGCCGCCGCGGCGAACCCGGCCTTGACCACGGCCGACGCGGAACGGACGCGGCAGCGGGTGCTGGAGGACGAGCTGACCCGGCTGCAGCTCCGGCTGGCGGTCGAGCGCCGCCGCTGCGAGCGGGCCGTTCCGGCGGTGCCGGCCCCCGCCGCCCCGCCCGCGCCTGCGCCGCCCGCCGCGGCGCCGCCCGCCACCCCGGCACCGGGGCCGGAGAGCGCGATCGACCAGCGGATGCGGCGCGAGGGCGCGCAGACCGGCGAGCTGACCATCACCCTGGCCTGGAACAGCGATGCCGATCTCGATCTGCACGTGGTCTGCCCCGACGGCGCCCGCATTTCGTATCGCAACCCCGAGGCCTGCGGCGGCCGGCTCGACGTCGACATGAATGCCGGAGGCCGGACCTCGCGCGAGCCGGTCGAGAACGTGTTCTGGCCGAACGGTGCGCCGCGGGCGGGGCGATACGTGGTATTGGTGGACAATTTCAGCGGCGGCTCCGACGGCGACCGGGCAGTGCCGTTCCAGGTGCGGGTGGTCCGCGGCGGCGAGACCCGGATGTTCGAGGGTGCGGTGCGGCCGCAGGACGGCGACGCCATGGTCTATGAATTCACCCTGCCCTGACGGCCAGGGCCGGGAAATGCCGTCCAGGGGTTTTGCGGCCGGCCGGCGGGGTGGTTTCGGAACGAGGGTCGAGGACGCCAGATGCTCAAGCCGCTGCCGAAGAGCTTTCGGTCGGTGATCAGCCTGATCCCGCAGAGCGGGATTCAGTTCGTCGATTTCGGATTCGACTTCGACCAGACGCCCAGGATCAACCGGTTTTTCTGGGAGCAGAAGCAGCCCGAACAGCGCATGGAGGACGGCACCGTGCCGGTCTCGCTGCGCAGCCTCTGGCTGGACCCCAAGACCGGCGAGCAGATCGACCCGGTTACCGGCATCGTGCCGGGCCCTGACGAGGTGGTCTACAGCTTCAACAAGACCAAGGCGCTGGAGCCGTTCCTCGGCAAATGGGTGCCGGTGCCGGTGCTGCGGATCAAGGGCCATGACGGTCAGGGCAACCTGCTCTATCACCGCGGGCCGACCAACTGGGCGCGGGCGCGGGTGGTGGAACTGCCGGAGCACGATCGCGACGGGTTCAGCCATCGCGTGGTTCTGGCCTTCGACACCGATCTGCGCCCGCTCGATCCCGGCCGGCCCTATCTGGTACCGACCCCGCAGGACAGCGAGGAGGAGCAGGAGTTCCGCTTCGCCGCCAGCGAACTGGACAGCGGCTGGTTCCTGAGCGAGCCGTGGATCGACGAGTGGCTGAACGAGATGCTGCACGAGTTCCGGCAGGCGCAGCGGCCGGAACGCCGGCTGAGGGACGAGGACTTCCCCTATCTCTGCGAGCACTGGGCGCGCTATCTGACCTATCTCACCGTGCTCGACGAATCCTGCCGGTTCCCGCGGGTCAAGCTGGCCGACACGGTGTCGAAGGAGCCGCGCTATGTGCCGATCCAGGTCGATCTGGTGCTCGACATCGGCAACAGCCGGACCTGCGGCATCCTGATCGAATCCAACCCCGACGAGCGGCTGGACCTGAACAATTCCTACATGCTCGAACTGCGCGACCTGTCGCGGCCCGAGCAGGTCTATTGCCAGCCCTTCGAGAGCCGGGTGGAGTTCGCGCGCGCCACCTTCGGCAAGGACAACATTTCGCGCCGCAGCGGCCGGGGCAACGGCTTTGCCTGGCCGAGCATCACCCGGGTCGGGCCGGAGGCGGCGCGGCTGGCCGGCGACGCCCAGGGCACCGAGGGCACCACCGGACTGTCGAGCCC
Organism: uncultured Mycobacteriaceae bacterium; assembly: GCA_964615535.1. Lineage (GTDB taxonomy): Bacteria > Pseudomonadota > Alphaproteobacteria > DSM-16000 > Inquilinaceae > CAZTNV01. The sequence goes on from CAZTNV010000337.1 coordinate 2,026, forward strand.
CAAGCGCTATCTGTGGGACAGCCGGCCGCTCAATCAGGTCTGGCGGTTCAACGGCGTCGGCCAGGACGGCGTGACCACCGAGCCGCCGGTCTCGGGCGCGATCATGGCCTTCGTGTCGGAAGAGGGCGACGTGCTGCGCCAGACCCGGTCGGGCGGCAACGCCGCGGTGCGGGCGAAGTTCTCGCGGTCGTCGCTGTTCACCTTCATGCTGGGCGAGATCATCCTGCAGGCCCTGGTGATGATCAATTCGCCCGAGACCCGCAGCCAGCGCCGCTATGCCGACGTGCCGCGCCAGCTCCGCCGGATCATCCTGACCATGCCGCCGGCCATGCCGCTGGCCGAGCAGAAGATCATGCGGATGCGCGCCGAGGGCGCGGTCAAGCTGACCTGGGACGCGCTGAGCTGGCGCCGGGCGGGGACCCGGGCGATGCCCGAGCCGACCGTGATTCTCAACTGGGACGAGGCGAGCTGCACCCAGTTGGTCTATCTCTATACGGAGATCACCCAGAAGTTCCAGGGCGGCGCGACCGATTTCTTCCGTATTCTGGGCCGGCAGCGGGCCGGCGCCGAGTCCAGCCTGCGGGTCGCCAGCATCGATATTGGCGGCGGCACCACCGATCTGATGGTCGTGACCTATGAGATCGAGGGCAACCGCGCGATCAATCCGACCCAGAATTTCCGTGAGGGATTCAAGATCGCCGGCGACGATATATTGGAAGCGATCGTCGAGCGCCATGTGCTGCCGCCGATCGGCCGGCACCTGACCGCCTGCGGCGTGCCCGATGCGCATGCGCTGCTGCAGCATCTGTTCGGCGGCGACCGCGCCGGCATGCCCGAGCAGGAGCGGCATCTGCGCAAGCAGTTCGTTACACAGGTGGCCAACCCGATCGCCCTGGCCATGCTCCACGCCTATGAAGGCGCCCGGCCGTTCGGCGAGGACGTGCCCTATGCCAGGCCGTTCCGCGAGTTCTTCGCCGCCGACGCTTGGCCATCGCGGCGGATCATCGATTATCTGGAGCGCAAGGCCGCCGAAGAAGGCGCGCCCGGCTTCAAGCTGGGCGACGTGGCGTTCGAAATCGATTTCGCCGCCCTGGGCCAGGACGTGCAAACCGTGATGCGCGCCACCCTGTTCGACCTGTGCGAAGTGATCTATACTCTCGACTGCGACGTATTGTTGCTGGCCGGGCGGCCGTCGCGCCTGCCGGCGGTATACGACACGATTCTCTCGCTGATGCCGGTGCCGCCGGACCGGCTGATCCGCATGCACCATTACCGGGTGGGCCATTGGTATCCGTTCAGCGACAGTCAGGCGCGGATCGACGATCCGAAGACCACCGCGGTGGTCGGCGGCATGCTGTGCGCCCTGTCGGAGGGCCAGATCGAGGGATTCCTGCTGCGCTCGAGCCGGCTGCGCATGAGATCCACCGCCCGGTTCATCGGCGAAATGGAAATTTCCGGTCAGATCAAGGCCGAGCGGCTGATCTTCGCCGATATCGATCTGGACTCCCGCGGCGGGCCGCAGCCCGGCCAGATCCGGTTCTATGCGCCGCTGTTCATCGGGTTCCGGCAATTGCCGATCGAGCGGTGGACCGCCACCCCGCTCTATCATCTCGAATTCCAGAACCCGCAGAGCACCGGCCGGATGAACCTGCCGCTCACCGTCACCCTGGACCGCGCCGATTCCGGGGACGGCCAGGAAGACCACACCGAGGATTTCAAAATTTCCGACATTGTCGACAGCGAAGGCTCGACCATGCGGCGAAGCGACGTGGTGCTGCGCCTCCAGACGCTCAAATCGGAGGCGGGATACTGGCTCGATACCGGTATCCTGATGCTCAACCAGCTCAGCGATGACGGCCCGCCCCATGCAAACGATTCGCCCCATGCCAAGCGAAGCTGATTCGGACCAGGCGAATGCCAGGGTCGCGGCGGTCTGCACCACGACCGCCGGGGTCGCCGCGACGGCGCTCGACTGGCTGAACGACAATGCCGAGCGGGTCGGGCAGGAACACGCCGTGCTGGCCCGCGAGTTCCGCAAATACCAGACCCAGGCGCGCAAGCTGGAGGCCGCGGCGCACCGGCCGATGTGCGTCGGCGTGTTCGGCCCCAGCCAGGCCGGCAAGTCCTATCTGATTTCTGCCCTGGCCCGGCGCGGCACCGCGCCGCTGATGGTCGAGTTCGACGGGGTGGCGGGCGGCATCGATTTCGTCCGCGGGATCAATCCCGAGGGCGGCCAGGAATCGACCGGTCTGGTGACCCGGTTCTCGATCGTCCGCCGGCCGACCCCGCCGGGCTTTCCGGTGGCGCTGCGCCTGCTGTCGCAGACCGACATCATCCGGATCATCGGCAACACCTACCTGTCGGATTGCGATCTGAGCGAGGAGGAGAGTCCCGGCCCGCAGCGCATCCGCACCCTGCTCGACCAGGCGCGCTCGGCGG
>CAZTNV010000338.1:0-4448 GCA_964615535.1 uncultured Mycobacteriaceae bacterium
GATCAGCGACGCGCCGAAGCCCAGCGCCACCAGCGCGTCGATCATCGTGCGCCCGGTGATGCCCAGGGCAACGAGCACGGTGTAATACCCGGCCACGGCCAGCAGCGCGAGACCCGCGACCAGCATGCCGGTCACGGCGCCGGCCCGGAACGCGATGCCCAGGCCCTGTTCCAGGCCATGACGGGACGCTTCGGCGGTGCGCACATTGGCGCGCACCGAAACGTTCATGCCGATATAGCCGGCCGCCCCGGACAGGATAGCCCCGACCAGGAAGCCGATGCCCACCGCGATTCCCAGCAAATAGGATACCAGCGCAAAGATCACAATTCCGACGATCCCGATCGTCATGTATTGCCGGTTGAGATAGGCGCTGGCGCCGACCTGAATCGCCTGCGCGATTTCCTGCATTCTGGCATTGCCGGGACTGGCCGACAACACCGACCGCGCGGCCCAAACCCCGTACGCAAGGCCCAGTCCTCCGCAGGCCAGAACAAATATCAAGGTTATGATTTGTATTGCTGTCATGGACGACTTCCCCCGGGTCCCGTGAGCTTGCGCCGAGTGGCCTGCTTTCCCTTGCCGGTCAACGCCGGCAAGGCGCCGGGAAAATGCCAGAACTCCCGCACATAGGCAATAAAGAGGTCGCCGATCAGGGCGATGGTTCGCCGGCCCGGGACGCATGGCGGATTTGCGGTCTACGCCGATCGGCCCGGATCGAATACTCTAAGTCCTAACCACACAGCGGGATGGTCGTCGCCTCACCGATCGGGCGAATGCCGGCTGGGTTCTGCACGCTCTTGCCGGTGGCCGGCGCCGGGCGGGGTCGCCGCGGCCGTTCGGCCGGCTCACCGCGGCTGCTGGCTGATCATCTGGACCAGAGCGTCGCGCACGACACCGTGGCCGGCAATCCGGTTGCTCTCCTGAACAAGCCGCAGCTTGATCACCGAAAGGTCGACCACCCCGTCGCGAATCACGTTGCGGCTGTGGAGCGCGCCGTACAGCGCCTGAAGAAAGGCGTCGTTCAACCGTGGCGACAGCGCGATCACGCGATCGGCGGCCGCCTGATCGGCCACTTCCAGCGTGAAGACGACATTGATGGTCTGCTCGATCCGGCCATCGCCGATGATCGGCAGCAGAATCGGATTGAACTCGACGTAAACCGGCGCTCTGGCGGTCGGCGCCCCGGCGGCCGGTGCAGGATTGCTCGAAACCTGCTCCTGATCCTCCGAAGCGGCCGCCCCGTGACCAAGGAAATAATAGCCCCCGCCGGCACCGATCAGCACCAGCAGCAGCAGGATCGGCAGAATGCGCTTCATGTCGGGGCCTTGTCGATTGCCCCGCCATCCTGCACCTGCCCGGTTAAGGTTCTGTTTAGAAAAGGTCGCACTCGACCAATTCAGAAATGCGACCAGCCGTGCAATCCCTCAATTTCCTGCCCGTGCTCGTCGCTCAGGACAACCCTGTCCCCTGCGACGATCTGCCCGATCACCGAAAGCGGCAGGCCCAGCTCGACGGCCAGCCGGTCCAATGACGCCGCCGCCGTTGCCGGCACGGTGAACAGCAGTTCGTAATCGTCGCCTCCGGACAATGCGATCCGCCGGAGCCCCGGATCGGCCGCCAGCGCGGCGCGCCCCGCGTCCGACAGCGGCACCCGCCGCGCTTCGACGCGGGCCCCGACCCCCGACGTGTCGCAGATATGGCCCAGATCGCCGGGCAGACCATCCGAGACGTCCATTGCGGCATGAGCCAGGCCGATCAGCCGGCGCCCGAGCGCCAGCCGCGGCTGGGGCAGATGGTACCGGGCGGACAATGCGGCGACGTGCCGCGGCTCGATCATCCCGTTCAGCTCGCCGCGCGCCGCGAGCAGACCGAGCGCGCCGTCCCCCAATGCGCCGCTGACACAGATCAGATCGCCCGGTTGCGCCCCTGATCGCCGCAGCGCCCGGCCCGACTCGACCCGACCCAGCGCGGTTACGGCCAGCACCACCGGTCCGAAAGTCTTCACCGAGTCGCCGCCCAGCAGACCGATGCCGAATTCCGCCTGATCCTGGCCAAGGCCCGCCGCCAGCGCCGCCAGCCAGTCCTCGCCGACCGAGTCGGGCAATGCCGTGGTCAAGGTATAGGCTACCGGCTGCGCACCCATTGCCGCGAGATCCGACAGGTTGACGCGAAGCACCTTCCGAGCGAGGTCGGCGGGTTCATCCTCGGGCAGGAAATGAACCCCGGCAACCATGGCATCCGTGGTCACCACCAGCTCGTATCCGTCCGCCACGGCAATCAGACCGGCATCGTCCTCAAGCTCAAGCGAGCCCTGAAAACTCTTTGCCAATGGTCTGAAATAACGATTTATTCTTTGGAACTCGCCAAGCCTTGGCGTCATCGCTCACCGACCCGTTCCGCCGGCCGCCAATTCGCTCGGCCGGACGGTGTGAGCCACCCGGTCGAGCACGGCATTGACCATACCCGGCTCCCGCCCGCTGAAAAAGGCGTGGGTCATGTCGATATACTCGGCAATGACGATCTGTGCCGGAACCTCCGGATTGGCCAGCAGTTCCCAGGCGCCGGCGCGCAGGATGGCCCGCAGCAGCGGTTCCAGCCGATCCAGCGACCACGAGGCGTCCAGCGCCCCGGTCACCAGCCCGTCGATGTCCCCGGCCCGGCCGGTCACGCCACGAACGATGATGCCGAACAGACCCGGCTCGGGTTCGACATAGCGATCGCCGTCGAGATCGGCGCCGAACCTGTGCCGGACGAACTCGCCCAGCACCGATTCGGGGTCGCCATCGGTCAGGGCGATCTGGTAGAGCGCCTGGACCGCGGCGAGACGCGCGGCGCTGCGCCGCGCCTTGGCGGAGGGTTTCTGCCGGGTCATGGTGCGAATCGCGCTCAACCGGGATGCATCAGCGGGGATACAGGCGGAATTGGCGCTTCAACTCGACCATTGCAAGGCAGGCCTGCGCGACGGCGCCGCCCTTGTTTCCCTCGGTCACCCGCGCCCTGGCCCAGGCCTGCTCGAAGGTCTCGCAAGTCAGAATGCCGAACCCGATCGCCAGCCCCTGTCGATACGCCAGTTCCTGTAGACCGCGGGCACTTTCGGAACAGACGTAATCGTAATGCGTGGTCTCGCCGCGGATCACGCAGCCCAGCGCGACGAAGCCGTCGAACCGCCGCTGATCGACATGCAGGTCCATGGCACGCGCCGCAAAGGCGATCGCTGCCGGAATCTCGAAGGCGCCGGGTACGGCAAAGCGCTGATAGCTGGCACCGGCGCGCTCCAGTGCCTCGGTCGCACCACGCGCAAGCTCGTCCGCAAGATCTTCGTAGAATCTTCCCTCGACGATCATGATGTGCGGCGAGGTCATTCGCCCTCCTCCCCGCCCGCCGGGTCACCGGCCCCGCACGCTTCGCGGTCATCGGCCAGGCGGCGCTGTTCGACGATGGTCAGGCCATACCCTTCCAGACCGATGATCGTCCGGCGGGTATTCGACAACAGCACCATCTCGCGGACACCAAGATCAAGCAGGATCTGCGCACCGACGCCATAATCGCGCAACCTTTTGTCCCGGCCTTCGGTCGGCCGGCCTTCCAGGCGGGCGCGGACATAGTGAGTCAGGCTGTCCAGCCGAGGCTCGCGGATCACCACCACGACACCGCGTCCGGCCTCGCCGATCATCGACATCGCGGCATTCAGCTCGCCCGAGCGGCCGGCCGACTGGTCGCCCAGCAGGTCTTCGAGAACGTTGACCGCGTGGACCCGCACCAGAACCGGCCCCGGTGCCGACAGGTCGCCCTTGATCAGCGCAATGTGCTCGGCATAGCTCGCCGTCGAGTTGATGTAGATCATCATCCGCCAGAGGCCGCCGATGCGGCTGTCCAGCGTGGTTTCCAGCCGCCGCTCGATGATGGTTTCGGTGCGCCGGCGAAACGCGATCAGATCGGCGATGGTGCCGATCTTCAGGCCATGGAACTGCGCGAACGTCACCAGATCCGGCAGCCGTGCCATGGTGCCGTCGTCGTTCATGATCTCGCAGATCACGCCGGCCGGCCGCAGCCCGGCCAGCCGCGCGATATCGACCGCGGCCTCGGTGTGGCCGGCCCGCTCCAGCACGCCGCCGTCACGCGCCACCAGCGGAAAGACATGGCCGGGCGTCACCAGATCGTGCCGCCCGCAATTGGGGTCGATCGCCACCGCGATGGTGCGGGCACGGTCGGCGGCGGAAATCCCCGTGGTGACCCCTTCGCGTGCCTCGATCGACACCGTGAACGCGGTCTGGTGTCGGGAGGCGTTTGACTGCGACATCAGCGGCAGGCCGAGCTCCTCGATCCGCTGGCGGTCAAGCGACAGGCAGACCAGCCCGCGGCCGTGCTTGGCCATGAAGTTGATCGCCTCGGCGGTCGCCCATTGCGCGGGGATCACGAGGTCGCCCTCGTTCTCCCGATCCTCGTCA
>CAZTNV010000339.1:0-4435 GCA_964615535.1 uncultured Mycobacteriaceae bacterium
CGTCCGGGACGGTGCTGAACTTCGGCACCTTCGGGCTGAAGGCGGTCGAGCCGGAGCGGATCACCGCGCGCCAGATCGAGGCGGCGCGCCGCGCCATCACGCGGCATATCCGCCGCCAGGGCCGGGTCTGGATTCGGGTCTTCCCGGATGTGCCTGTGTCGAAAAAGCCGGCCGAGGTCCGCATGGGCAAGGGCAAGGGCACGCCGGAATTCTGGATGTGCCGGATCAAGCCGGGCCGGATCATGTTCGAACTCGATGGCGTGCCGGTCGATCTGGCCAAGCGCGCCTTCGAACTGGCCAGCGCCAAGCTGCCGATGGGCACCAAATTCGTCGCCCGGCTGGGCGAGGGGACGCAGCCATGAAGGCCGAGGATCTCAGAACCCGCAGCGACGACGAGCTGGGCACGGAGCTGCTGCAGTTGAAGCGGGAGCAGTTCAACCTCCGCTTTCGGCGGGCCAGCGGGCAGCTCGAGAACACGGCGCGGGTGCGCCAGGTGCGGCGCGACATCGCGCGCATCAAGACGATCATGACCGGCCGGCGGCGCACTGCCGGTGCGGCGGACAAGGGGTGAGCGGAGATGCCGCGGCGGATACTCACGGGAAAAGTCGTTTCCGACAAGATGGACAAGACCGTCTCGGTCCTGGTCGAGCGCCAGTTGATGCACCCGGTCTACAAGAAGTTCATTCGACGCGCCAAGAAGTACCTGGCGCATGACGAGGATAACCGGTTCAGGATCGGCGACCGCGTGTCGATCATCGAAACGCGGCCGCTGTCCAAGCGCAAATGCTGGATGGTGATGACCGAGACGAATGCAACAGAGATGAATGCGGCAGAGACCGGTGCGGCAGCAGCCGAACCGGCCGACGACGCCGACGGTCCGGCGGACCGGCCGACCGCCTAACGGAGTTTTATCATGATCCAGATGCAAACCAACCTGGAGGTCGCCGACAATTCGGGCGCGCGCCGGGTGCAGTGCATCAAGGTGCTGGGCGGCTCGAAGCGCAAATTCGCCGGCGTCGGCGACGTCATCGTGGTGTCGGTGAAGGATGCGATTCCGCGCGGCCGGGTGAAGAAGGGCGATGTCCACCAGGCGGTGATCGTGCGCACCGCCAAGGAAATCCGGCGCGACGACGGCACCTCGATCAAGTTCGACCGCAACGCCGCGGTGCTGATCAACAAGCAGGGCGAGCCGATCGGCACCCGCATCTTCGGGCCGGTCACGCGCGAGCTGCGCGCCCGGAAGTTCATGAAGATCATCAGCCTGGCGCCGGAGGTGCTGTGATGCAGAGAATCCGGAAGGGCGACAAGGTCATCGTGCTGGCCGGCCGCGACAAGGGCAAACGGGGCGAGGTGCTGAAGGTGATGCCGACGGAGGACCGCGTGCTGGTCCAGGGCGTCAACCTGGTCAAGCGCCATACCCGCCCCTCGCCCACATCGAATGGCGGCATCGAGGAGAAGGAAGCGCCGATCCACGTCTCCAACGTCGCCCATATCGACCCAAGTTCCAGCCAGCCGACCCGGGTCGGGTTCAAGGTGCTGGACGACGGTCGCAAGGTTCGGGTCGCCAAGCGGTCCGGCGAAGTCATCGACAGGTGAACGTGCCATGGCTGCCAGGCTGAAACAGCATTTCGAGAGCAAGGTGAAGCCGGACCTGATGCAGGAATTCGGCTACAAGAATCACATGCAGGTGCCCCGGATCGAGAAGATCGTGATCAACATGGGGGTCGGCGAAGGTGCGTCCGACGCCAAAAAGGTGACCGCCGCGGCGCAGGAGCTGATCGCGATCGCCGGCCAGAAGCCGGTGATCACCAAGGCCAAGAAATCGATCGCGGCGTTCAAGCTGCGCGAGGGCATGCCGGTCGGCGTCAAGGTCACCCTGCGCCGGGATCGCATGTACGAATTTCTGGACCGGCTGGTCAACATTGCCCTGCCGCGGGTGCGCGACTTCCGCGGCCTGTCGCCGAAGAGCTTCGACGGCCAGGGCAACTATTCGCTGGGGATCAAGGAGCAGATCGTGTTCCCCGAAATCGATTACGACAAGGTCGACGACGTCCGTGGCATGGACATCGTGATCGTGACGACGGCGAAGACCGACAAGGAAGCCAGGGCGCTGCTCCGCGGCTTCGACTTTCCGTTCGTCGGCTGACGCCAGGGAGGATGCGATCATGGCGAAGAAGAGTTCCGTCGAAAAGAACAAGCACCGCCGCCGTCTGGTGGAGCAGTACGCTGCCAAGCGGGCGCGGCTCAAGGACGCGGCCGAGGATCGGGATTTGCCGCCCGAGGAGCGTTTCGCGGCCCGGCTCAAGCTGGCCGAAATGCCGCGCAATTCCTCGGCCACCCGCATTCGCAATCGCTGCGAGCTGACCGGCCGGCCACGGGCGTTCTATCGCCGGTTCAAGCTCAGCCGCGTCGCGCTGCGTGATCTGGCCTCGCGGGGCCTGATCCCCGGCATGGTCAAGGCAAGCTGGTAAGGGAGACGTCGGTACCATGTCGCTGAGCGATCCCTTGGGCGATCTCTTGACTCGCATCCGCAACGGCCAGCGCGCGGGCAAGTCGACCATCGACAGTCCGGCATCGAGGCTGCGCGCGAACGTCCTGGACGTTCTGAAGCGCGAAGGCTTCATCCGTGGCTACGAAACCAACGAACTGCGGCCGGGGGTGCAGACCATCCGTGTCGAGCTCAAATACAATGACGGGCAACCGGTGATCCGGCGTATCAGCCGGGTGTCGAAGCCCGGCCGCCGCGTCTATTCGGGAATCAAGGACCTGCCGCGTTACTATAACGGGCTGGGCATCAAGATCCTGTCGACGCCGCGCGGGGTGATGTCCGACGCCGAGGCTCGGGCCGCCAATGTCGGCGGCGAGATCCTCTGCGAAGTCTTCTAGGATAACGAACCATGTCGCGTATCGGCAAACATCCCGTCCCGGTGCCGGCCGGCGTGCAGGTCACGATCAAGGGCCAGCACGTCGCCGCCAAGGGAAAGCTCGGCCAGCTCGAACTGACCGTGAACGAAGAGGTCGCGGTGTCGATGGGCGACGGCGGGATCACCGTCACGCCGCGATCGGACTCGCGCATCGGCAAGGTGATGTGGGGCACCACCCGCACCCTGATCAACAACATGGTGGTCGGGGTCGCGAACGGCTTTACCCGAATGCTGGAAATCAACGGCGTCGGCTATCGCGCCGCGGTGGAAGGCAAGGATCTGGTGCTGCAGCTCGGCTACAGCCATCCGGTTCGCTATCCGATCCCGGATGGCATTGCGATCAAATGCGAAAAGCCGACCACGATCGCCATTACCGGCTACGACAAGCACAAGGTCGGTCAGGTGGCCGCGGAGATTCGCTCCTTCCGGATGCCCGAGCCGTTCAAGGGTAAGGGCATCAAGTACGAAGGCGAGACCATCCTCCGCAAGGAAGGCAAGAAGAAGTAGGGATCGCGGCGATGTTGAAAACCAAGGATTTGCAAGCCCGCCGCAAACAGCGCACCCGCTACGCGCTGCGGCTGAAGGGCAAGGGCCGGAGCCGGCTTTCGGTCTTCCGCTCCAGCAAGCAGATCTATGCCCAGGTGATCGACGACGAACGGGGCCATACCCTGGTCGCGGCGTCGACGCTGGACAAGGATTTGCGCGAAACGCTGAAGACCGGCGCCACCAAGGAAGCCGCGCAGGCGGTCGGCAAGCTGCTGGCCGAGCGCGCTCTGGCCGCCGGCATCACGCAGGTGGTGTTCGATCGCGGACAATACCTTTATCACGGGCGAATCAAAGCCCTGGCCGACGCCGCCCGCGAGGGCGGCCTGGATTTCTGATCGAAGCTCGGTTTCGGGAAAGACGGCAAGATGGCGCGCAGGGAGCGGGAAGAGCGGCAGTCGCGGGAAGAGAGCGAGCTGATCGAAAAGCTGGTCAGCATCAATCGCGTTGCCAAGGTGGTCAAGGGCGGCCGGCGGTTCGGCTTCGCTGCGCTGGTGGTTGCCGGCGACGGTCGTGGCCGGGTCGGCTATGGCGCCGGCAAGGCGCGCGAGGTGCCCGAGGCGATCCGCAAGGCGACCGAGCAGGCCAAGCGCAGCATGATCCGGGTGCCGCTGCGCGAGGCGCGGACGCTGCATCACGACATCGTCGGCCATTTCGGCGCCGGCCGGGTGGTGCTGCGCACCGCACCGCAGGGCACCGGGATCATCGCCGGGGGGCCGATGCGGGCGATCTTCGAATCGCTGGGCGTGCAGGATGTGGTCGCCAAATCGGTCGGCACCTCCAATCCCCACAACATGATCAAGGCGACGTTCGAGGCGCTGAAGCTGGTCGAGGGGCCGCGCGCGGTGGCCAATCGCCGCAGCAAGCGGGTCAGCGACCTGATCGGTCGCCGCGACACGGCGGGCGGCGGCGGCGGCGACGCCGAGCAGAAGGAGGCGAGCAGTGGCTAGCGACACCGAAGCGACGGC
>CAZTNV010000340.1:0-4432 GCA_964615535.1 uncultured Mycobacteriaceae bacterium
GTGGCTAAAATGGAATTTCGTCTTCCATATCGGCGGCGGCCATTGACACCTTGGATTTGGCCGGTGCTTTGGCGCCTGGTTTCGCCGCCTCCTTCACTTCGCCGACAGACAATTCTTTGCCTTTCGGGGAGACCGCCGAGACCCAATTGCCGCGGATCATCTCGCCGGTCTGGCGATCCTCGATCTCCCAGAGCATGACGCGGATCACCATCGGTTTACCGACCAGCGCCATCGCAAGGTCTTCGTCGTCCGGCTTGCCGGCCACTTTCGTCAGTTTGCCGCCGGCATTGGTGTCGATCGCAGCGAGCATCCGCAGGGCCTTGTCGCGCTTTTTCGCAGCCTTGGCGGCATCCTTCGCACCGGGATCATCGTCTGTGACCCAGAGCTTCTGGAAAACCTTGCGGTTCTCGAACTCGGCCGGACGCATCACGGACCATTTGATGGTGATGTATTCTGCACCATCTTTTGCGTCCCACTTCGCCTCTTCGATGATGGCCAGCACGGACGAGCCGTCCGGGATAGGCTGGAGGTTACCGCCCTCGATTTCAAAGCTGTCGTTTTTTTCCCTAGCGACATTTTCGCCTTCGGATGTGTTCCAGAATCCTGACATGACTTATGCCTCCTCGCTTTCAGGTTGCGTTTCGTTTGTTTCTGCAGCAGGCGCCGCTTTCCTGCGGGAAGCAGGCTTTCTCGCCGGCGTTCCGGCTTCCGGTTCGATCCACGGCGCGAAAGGGTTTACACCCCGCTCGATCGTGATGTCCTCATCGATGCCGAGGCGGTTCTTCGTCACGGCGACCGGCGTCAGGTAAGTTACCAGAACCCGTTCGCCGGTGGCGACGGCGCGCTTCTGTTCGCCTTCCTTCGAGATGACTGCCGTGCCCTGCTTGATGAAGCCAACGATATCGACACTGTCGATATAGGGCGCCATCGATTTAGAATGCAGCCGCAGCGAGTATTGCGTGTAGCTGTCGGCGTCCGGCGGGGTGATCGTCACGACATCGCTGTGCGCGATGAAAACGACATGGATGCCCTTGCGGCGGATAACCTCGGCGGCTTTCCGGACGCGGTTATGCATGACGGCCACAGCGTCCCGTCCTGCCCCATACCCGCCCATGGCGGTCTGGATGCTCTTCGCCTTCGGATCATTCCGCAGGATTTCCTCGGCGAAAAGAGTTTCGAGGCCCGTGACGCTATCGACAACCACGGTGCGATACCCATGGTCCTCTGTAGCCAGCGCGAGCAGCTGGTCCCATAGCTTCTTGACACTGTCGGTTTCGCCGATCGACATCGGTTCCTGGCCTTTCGGCAGGTCGCGCGGAATCTTCTCGCCCTGCGTGCGAACAAGGAAGACAGGGCCGGGGAAGGTCGAGGCAAGGCTCGTTTTGCCGGTGCCCGGCGTGCCGCAGATCGTCACGATCAGCGGCTCCGTGTCGGCCAGGGCTGCGGTTGAAAGAATGCTCATCAGACAGGTTCTCCTTTTCTTTCTTTCTGATGCGTTGACAAGTACAGCGTAAAAAAAGTAGCGTCAACATGAAAACTGAAACCAAGGAGAAAAACCTGATGATGACTCTTGAAAGGATCGTCTTCGAGCTGCAGGACCGCAATGCGTCGATGGTTGCGCGGGCCTGCGGCCTGCGGATTGCGACGGTTTGCGCTGTCAAGAATGGCACGCAGAAGAACCCGAATTACAGAACAATTGAAAAGCTGTCTGCGTATCTTGAGGCGCAGGGCATGGTCACAGGGAGGCAGGGGGGGTGAGCAAAGCAGGGGCTGGGGACGACCGCAGCGATGCGGTGCGCGGTGCGTCCGGGACGGTCGGAGCGGCTGCGCAGGCGCGGCAATTATGGGAAGCGGGCCTCAGGGTTTTTCCGCTTCATTCTTTCCTGCTGGATACGACCACAGGCACGGCAACATGCCGGTGCGGCTGGTCGGAATGCCAGGCGCCTGGCAAACATCCAATGGCGTCCAACTGGCAGCACACGCCGGCCTGGGATGTAGAGCAGGTCGAGAACATGACGGCCGCCGGCTGGTATGATTCCGGTTACGGTATTCTCTGCCGCGGGCTGCTGGTGATCGACGTGGATGCGCGCAATGGCGGGCTGGCCTCGTTTGCGAAGTTTTTGCAACTAGCCCCCGAAATCGCGGGCGCCGGCATGATTGTCGAGACAGGCAGCGGCGGCGGATCGCGCCACCTGTTTTTCAAGGCGCCTGCCGGCGTGGCCCTGTTGCAGCATTTGCCGGATTACCCCGGCCTAGACTTCAAGAGTAGCGGCTATGTGGTCGGGCCCGGCTCGCGCCATGCGAGCGGCGGGACCTACCGGCTGGTTTATGGCGCCCCGGACGATATCGACGACGCGCCGGCCGCGCTGCTTGCGCTCCTGCAGCGACCTGAACGTCACCGCGCCGATTATGACGGCCGGTCGATCGATGTGTCGCACCAGGACATTTCGGACATGCTTGCCCATGTCGATCCGGACTGCGCGTATGACGTCTGGATCCGGATCGGCATGGCGATACACCATGCCACTGGCGGGACAGGCCAGGCGCTCTGGGACAAATGGTCATCACGGGGCGACAAATACGACGCCCGCAGGATGGACACCCACTGGCATAGCTTTGGCCGGTCATCCAACCCGGTGACGCTGGGAACGCTGATTCACTACGCAGAGGAAGGCGGCTGGAAGATGCCGGTCGCTTTTGTGGCCGAAATCGATTTCGGCGATATCCCTGTGCCGGCAAGATCGCCGCGTGTACTGCCCCGAACCACCGGGGCTGACCGCCGGGGTTCCGCGGGGTTGCCTTTCGATACGGCAGGCGTTGACCTGACCTGTCCGCCTGGCTTCGTCGGCGATGTGGCGGCATGGGTCGAAGACCAGTCCCGGCGTCCGCGGCGCAGGCTGGCAGTCGCTGCCGCCCTTGTCGGCATGGGCAATGTCGCCGGCCTGCGATACACTGACGATCTCGACGGCGTCACCTGTAACCTGTTCGCATTTTGCGTGGCGGGCTCACGCACGGGCAAGGAAGCCATCCAGCAGGCCGTGGCAGAAATCCACCGGGCCGCAGGCTGCAAGGCCGCCACGCACGGCGCAATCAAGTCAGAACAGGAAATCCTGCGCAACCTAACCCGGCACCAGGCCGCTTTCTACCTCATCGACGAGATCGGCATCTTCCTGCAAAAGATCGCCAACGCCCAGAAAAAGGGCGGCGCCGCCTATCTCGACGGCGTCATCGGCATGCTGATGGCGGCTTACTCCAAGGCAGACAGCTTCATGCTGCTGTCCGGCGACCTGAAAGAGGAAATCCGGCAAGCGCTCCTGAAAGAGCTGGCCTCGATCAACCGGCGCCTCGAGGAAGGGCTGGAGACGCGCGCAGGTGTCGATCCGGCGGCCGCCGAGCGGCATATGAGGCACCTTGAATCGGCGCTGGCGGGGCTTGATAACGGGCTTGAACGGCCTTTCCTGTCGCTGATGGGGTTCACAACGCCGGTCACGTTTGACGACCTCGTCGATTTCCAGAGCGCGACGAACGGTTTTATCGGGCGATCGCTGATCTTCCAGGAACGCGACTCGGCGCCGCGATCCAAGCCCGGCTTCCGCAAAAGCCCGATGCCGCCGGAAATGGAATCGGCGATCTCGCAGGTGTTCAACAATGGCGAGTATGACATGCTGGCCGACCCGGCATCGCGCGGATCCGCCCGGATCGAATATTACGGGCCGCGCGTACAAGTGCCCACAGAGCCCGCTGCAGCCGATATGCTGGCCGGCGCCCTGACATGGTTCGAGGACCAAGCAATCGCGCACACGGCGCGCACAGGCCTTGAGGCGCTGTATCTCGGCGCCTACGAGCTGGTCAGCAAGGTGTCACTGATCCTCGCCGTGCCGGGCGGCGTCCGGACAGCCTCGCATGTCCGATGGGCCTTCGAGTTTATCCGGCAGGACGTCGAGGCTAAAACGCGCCTGGTAACGGCGAATGACCGGCAGAAGGATGATCCCCGGCTGGCGCTCAAGTCTGCTATCGCGAACCTGATCGACCAGGATGACGGCAACACGATCGGCGTTATCCTGACCCGGCTGCGGAAATACAAGCGCGAGGACGTCCTCAAGGCGCTTGACGAAATGGTTGCAGCAGGCCTAGCCTCAATGACGGATATTCCGGCGGGACACCGCCAGAAAGCGACCAAGAGATACCGCCTTACGCCTTAGATTTGTTTACAAGTGCGCTTACAAATTTCTCCAGAAGCCCCGTAAACACTGACAAGTCTCCAAATTCAGATTTTACCGGTATAGACCCCCTAGAGACCCTCTAGGGGGTTTTTTTTCGGAAAAGGGTCTCTATAGGAATATCTATAATAAGTAAAATCTATATAGAATATATAATAGAAACAAAGACCTTCCCCTACGTCACAAATTTTCGCCAGATTTTTTTGTAGGAT
>CAZTNV010000341.1:0-4426 GCA_964615535.1 uncultured Mycobacteriaceae bacterium
CCCGTCCCGCCCGGCCCCGTCCCGCCCGGCCCCGGCCCGCCCGGCCCCGGCCCGGTCCATGCGGCCCCGACCGGCAGCGGCGGGGCGGCGTCGGGCGGGGCGGCCAGGGCCGGCTCGACGATCGCGATCCCTGCCCCGTCCCAGCCATCCTGCGCCATCGCCCCGTCCTGGCCGATCGCCAGCATCAGGCCGGTGGCGATCGTCGCGGCCTGCAGCATCACCGAGGCCAGAGTCGCGGCGTGGGGCGTCGCGGCGTGGGGCATCGCGGCGTGGGGCATCGCGGCGTGGGGCGCCGCCAACTGGGCAGGGCCCGCCGGCATGCCGGACTCCCCGCCGCTCCCGGCGCCGGCTCTGGCCTCCTCGCCTGCCGGCTTGGCGGCGCGCGGCGGCAGCCGCCCGCTCTGCTCGGCCCCGCTCTGCTCCGCCCCGCCCTCTTCAGCCCCGCCCTGCTCGGCCCCGCCCTCCTCCGCCCCGGCCCCGGCCGGCGACAGGCTGAGATAGGCGGCGGCCACGAATCCGGCGAGCACGACGATCGGGTGGAGATACACGCTCTGGCCGTTGCCGTGCAGGCCGCGGAACAGCGATGGCTGCCGCCGGGTCAGCGTGGTCAGCAGGTTGCCGAGATCGTATCCGCTGATCACCTCGCCGGTGGCGGCGGTGGCCGCGATCAGCACGCCGTCGATCCAGGCGAAATGCAGGATCACGTCCTGCGTGTCGGCGCGGTAGATGACCAGCCAGGGATCGCCCTCGTCCGACACGCCGGTGTCGATGTCCGACACCAGATGGGACTGACCGAGGATCTCGATCACCCGGTAGAACGAGGCAAGCTCCTGGCTGGACCAGCCGCTCCGGCTGCCACCCCGGCGTCTCAGCGGAACCACCACTGCGCTCATTCCGGCCCAACCTTGCGTTTCAGTGCGGCCCGATCGCCCCCGGCCCGATCGCCCCCGGCCCGATCGCCCCCGGCCCGATCCGGTGCCTCTGCAGTCTGCCCGAAGAGAAGATCCCTCCTGGTCCCGTCACGCCGGCAAATCATGGTCCCGGGCCGGCCGGGCGGCCGCAGCGGCGGCCCAGGTTAAATAATGAAGAGACATGGTTAACAAAACGGAAAGACGACCGCCGGTCTTTATCGAGTCTTCATCGCAACGACTATCACCTTTCCTTGCGGCAATAAACCGGTTTTCGCCGCAGGGCCGCCGGCACTGGCGCGGAACGGCCGGACTCAAGGGCTTGGCGGCCGCCGGGGCCCGGCCGGCCGCCGGTCGCGCCACAGCTTTTGCGGCGCGGAACCGCCGGTGCGATTCGGCCCGGCCTCGTGCCGCCGGCCCGGCCGCGCGCCCCAGGCTGCGGCCGCCCCGCCCCGTTAACGTTTTGTTAACGCCGATCGCCGAGACTGCCCGAAAAATGCGTCCGCAACGCCCCGCCTCGCGATTCGATCGGCCGGGCCGGGCGGCACCTTCTGTTGCGTCGTCGCAACAACGCCGCGGAACCCTCGGAAAAAGACGCAGATCCGCTCTTGCATCTGGATCGGTCGTGTAGTAACTGCTGTACAGCCGATAAATGGTTTCAGACCGCCGCAGCCATGGCGGAGGAAAGCCACGGCGCGGCCCATCCGGGCCGGTTGCGGCGCCGTCCGGCACCGCGAACGGAAGCGGGGAAGTTGCAAGGCTGTGACAGTCGAAACCTGCCAGGGCATCGGACCGGCCTCGACCGGCCGATCTGCAATCATAGGTTTATGCCGCCCGAGCGGCTTCCCCATCAGGCAACCTTATCGGTTGCCCAAATCCAGCCGCGCGGCTGATCCGCGCAACCCCGACCTGACGCAGGAGTGCGACGATGTCTGCCAAATTCGATGAAACTTTTTATCTCACCACCAACCCGGATGTGTTTCAGGCCGTGCTGGCCGGCACCATCAAGAGCGGCGCCGAGCATTACGAGAAGTGGGGCGCCAAGGAGCTGCGCAACCCGAACAGCACGTTCAACACCGCCGAGTATCTGGTGAACAATCTGGACGTGCTGGCCGCGGTCCAGAGCGGCGCGTTTCCGACCGCCTTCGCCCATTTCCAGGTGTTCGGCATGAAGGAAGGCCGGACCCCCGGCAACACCCTGTTCACCGGCGTGTTCGACAACGCCGCCTATCTGAACGCCAATCCCGACGTCAAGGCGGCGGTCGATGCCGGCAGCTTCCTCAGCGGTCTCGACCATTGGCTGCAATGGGGCCGCAACGAGGTCCGCACCGGCGTCCAGAAGACCGACGGCACCGCGATCACCGGCGGCACCACCACCCCCGGGCAGACCTTTACGCTGACCACCAACCCGGACAACATCGCCGGCACCAGCGGCGATGACACGGTCAACGGCTACGTCAACTTCAACAACACCCAGAGCCCCGGCTCGGCCTCGACCTTCACCGTGGTCGATACGATCGCTGCCACCGGCGGCACCGATACCTTGAATGTCACGCTCGAGAACGCCAATGGCGCGGTCGGCTTGCCGCTGGCCAATATCTCGGGTGTCGAGAACTTCTTCTTGCGCAACCTGACTGGCCAGACCTTGACCGCCAACGCCGGCAACTTCGAGGGCGAGCAGCAGCTTTGGTCCGATCGCTCCACCCACCAGATCGACTTCACCAATGTTGCCGCCGGCACCATCATCGGCGTGAAGGGTGACGGCCTGACGACCAACGCTACGACGACTGCTGCCTACGGCGCTTCCGTCACCGCCGGCGCGGTCGCAATCACCGGCGGCACCACGGCCGGCGACATCACGCTGACCGGTGCCGGCCTCACCTCGGCCACCATCACCACCTCGGGCACCGCCAAGAACACCGTCGGCACCATCAACGTCGCCAACGCCAAGACCATCACGATCGACGGCACGGCCAACCTGACCGCCACCGCGATCACCACCGGCGCCACCGACGGCACCCTGACCGTCAAGGGCGCCGGCGCGTTCAGTCTGGGCACCTTGAATGCCGGCATCGACACGGTCGACGCCTCGGCCAGCACCGGCGGCGTGACCCTGATCCTGGATGCCGAAACCGACACCAAGTTCACCGGCGGTTCGGGCAACGACAAGGTGACCACCGGTGCCGCCCTGACCACCGGTACGGTCGATGGCGGCGCCGGCACGGCCGACCAGATCACCATCGCGGCCAACGCACACCTGACCTCCACCACCGGCGCGAAATACACCAATTTCGAGGTTCTGGGCGTAGCGAATAACGTGACGGTGGACCTGGACCACATTTCCGGCATCACCTCGGTCGTGATCGACGACGGCGCCGGTACGACCGTCGCCAACGACCTGAGCGCGACCCAGGCCGCGGCCGTCACCATGACGGATATCGAGGGAGCCTTCACCATCGGCGTCAAGGGTGCCACCACCGTCGGTCAGTTGGACACCGTCCACATCACCGTCGATAATGGCAACACTACCACCAGCGAAGACATTTCCACCGCTGCCGGCACGCCGACGCTGGCCGGCGTCGAGACCCTGAAGATCACCGCGGTCGACGACGCCGAGATCACGCTGAGCAACGCCACTACGCCGGCTCTGACCAAGGTCGAATTGCTGGGCGCCGGCAATCACACCCTGATCACTGGCAATATCGCCAACGCAAACTTCATCCTGGACGCCTCGGCGTCGACAAGCGCCAACACCCTCGACGCCTCAACCTACGCCACCAACGGTATCGCGATCACCGGTGGCTCCGCTGTTGACACCATCACCGGCTCGGCTCAGGCCGATGTGATCAAGGGTGGTGCCGGCAACGACATCATCAACGGCAGCGCCGGCAACGACACGATCGAAGGCGGCGACGGCGATGACACCATCACTGTCAGCAATGCCACTCAGGCGGACACCCTTGCCGGCGGTGCCGGCGCCGACATCTTCAAGTTCTCGGCTGCGGATTTGGCCGACACCCTGAAGACCTCGTCCGGCACGACCGGGGTGACCAAGATCACCGACTTTGTCGCCGGTACCGACAAGATCGGCATCGTTGACACCGATGGCGCGAACACCTCGATCACGCTTGCCGGTCCGCAAACGATCGCTTCGGCGGCTGACCTCGCTGCTGTCTATGGCGGCATCAGCGCCATCGCCGGCTCCGTCGACGGCGGCGCCCTGAACGGTGTCGTGGTGACCGTGAGTGCGGGCGCGGCTGCCGGCACCTACCTGTACATCAACGATGCGACCGGTGCGGTTGCGAGTGCCGATGACCTGCTGATCAACATCACTGGCATCACCGGCACCCTGGCGGCCACGGACTTCGTGTTCGCCTGATCCATCGCGTCCACTACGCGGGACGGGGGTTGCGCCCCCGTCCCCATCGTTTCGCCTCCTGCGGCCGGGGGTCCAATCCCCGGCCGGAATACCTTCACGGGACGGGCTCACCCCCGTCCTGTTTCGTTTTCGCGTCGGT
>CAZTNV010000342.1:0-4408 GCA_964615535.1 uncultured Mycobacteriaceae bacterium
CCGAGTGGGGCGAGCAACTGGCCG
Source organism: uncultured Mycobacteriaceae bacterium (assembly GCA_964615535.1). GTDB lineage: Bacteria > Pseudomonadota > Alphaproteobacteria > DSM-16000 > Inquilinaceae > CAZTNV01. Next base: position 25 of record CAZTNV010000342.1, read on the forward strand.
ATCCGCGGCGCAACGCCGTGCTGATCGGCCCCGGCGCGGGCGGCGGCGAGGCGACCTGTCAGGCGGTGATCGAGGCCCTGGGCGCCGGCAAGGCGCTGGTGATCGATGCCGATGCGCTGACCAGCTTCGCCGGCCGGCTCGACGTGCTGGTGGCGGCGCTGCACGAACGCTGCGTGCTCACGCCGCATGACGGCGAGTTCGCCCGCCTGTTCGGCGGGCTGGACCTGCCGGCCGGGGACAAGCTCGGCCGGGTCCGCGCCGCGGCGGCGGCGACCGGGGCGGTGGTGCTGCTGAAAGGGGCCGATACCGTGATCGCGGCGCCCGGCGGGCAGGCGGCGATCAATGCCAACGCGCCGGCCGATCTGGCCACCGCGGGCAGCGGCGACGTGCTGGCCGGGCTGATCCTGGGCCTGCTGGCCCAGGGCATGGCGCCGTTCGAGGCGGCGTGCGCCGCGGTCTGGCTGCATGGTGCGGCGGCGACGTCGTTCGGCCGCGGCCTGATCGCCGAGGATATAATCGACCGGCTGCCGGCGGTCCTGACCCGGCTCGACCGGACCCGCTCCGGCACCGGCGACGGGTCCCGGCCCGCCGCGCCCCGGCCGCCGATGCTGCGCTGAGATGCTGCGCTGAGTCGCGAACCGGGTGGGCGGCGCGCCCTTGCCGACGGTGTTTTCAGGCAAATCTATCGGGGGGTCGCCGCGTCACGGGCCGGGGCGACGGGGCGGGGGTGGCAGCAGACTCTCGGCTGGCGGGGCGCTCTGCGCCGCCGCGTTTTGCCTGTGACAGGGATAGGCGTTGTGTTATAGACCCCGGCTCGGGTCGACGACCCTTGGCAGGCTGCGGGTCGGCGCACCGATGGCAGGTCTCGCGGGCGTGGCGGAACTGGTAGACGCGCTGGATTTAGGTTCCAGTGACGAAAGTCGTGGGGGTTCGACTCCCTTCGCCCGCACCATGGCTTTCACCGGAGACCATCACTTGGGAACAAGGGCGATCCGGAAGATTGAAGGTCCGGGCCCGGCGACCGCCCAAACCGGCCCGTCCGGTCCAAGATCACGGGCGCAAGACCCTGAACGAACAGGCGGATGATGCAGATTACCCAGACCACCACCGAGGGCCTCCGGCGGGAGTTCAAGATTACCGTTCCCGCAGCGGATATCGAGGAGCGGGTTCGCTCGCGCCTGACCGAGATCGGCCGGCAGACCAAGATGCCGGGCTTCCGGCCCGGCCGGGTGCCGCTGCCGATTCTCAAGCAGCGTTACGGCCGCTCGGTGATGGGCGAGATCCTGGAGACCGCGGTCAGTGACGGGTCGCGCCAGACCCTGTCCGATCATGGGCTGCGCCCGGCGCTGGAACCGAAGATCGAGGTGACCAGTTTTTCCGAGGGCAGCGACCTGGAATTCACCATGGCGCTGGAGGTGCTGCCGGAAATCGAGCCGGTCGATTTCACCTCGATCGAGATCGACCGGCCGGTCGCCGAGGTCGGTGACGAGAATATCGACAAGGCGCTGGGTCGGCTGGCCGCGGGGCACAAGAGCTTTGCGCCGCCGCCCGAACCGCGTCCGGCGGAACCCGGCGATCAGGTGCTGATCACGTTCAAGGGCAGCATCGACGGCATCGAACAGGCCGCGATGTCGGGCGAGGATCGCGAGATCGAGCTGGGCTCGGGCCGGTTCATTCCCGGTTTCGAGGACCAGATGGCCGGGCACGGGGCCGGCGAGCACGTCACCGTGACCGTCAATTTCCCCGAGGATTATCCGGCCAAGGACTATGCCGGCAAGCCCGCGGTGTTCGAGGTCGATATCAAGGAGGTCCGGGCGCCGGTTCCGGCGGCGGTCGATGACGACCTCGCCAAGCGGTTCGGCATGGCCGATCTGGCGACCCTGCGCGGTTTCATCCGCGAGCGGATGGAGCAGGAGTACCGCCAGATTTCGCGGGAGCGGGCGAAGCGGCAACTGCTCGACGTGCTGGCCGAACGCCACCGGTTCGAGGTGCCGGCGGGCATGGTCGATCTCGAATTCGATCAGATCTGGCGGCAGGTTCAGGAAAACCTGAAGACCGGCGATCCCGACGATCCGGACCGCGCCAAGCCGGAAGCCGAGCTGCAGGCGGAGTACCGTGCGATCGCAGAGCGACGGGTCCGGCTGGGTATCCTGCTTGCGGAGGTCGGCCGGCTCAACCATATCGAAGTGACGCAAGAGGAGATGAACCGGGCCGTCAGTGCCGAGTTGCAGCGCTATCCCGACCAGGCGCGCGAGATCGTGGAGTTCTACAAGAGCCACCCCGAGGCGCTGGCGTCGATGCGGGCACCGATCCTGGAAAACAAGGTGGTCGATTTCATTCTGGAGATTGCCAAGGTGGTCGACCGGCCGGTCACTCCGGAAGAACTGATGAAGGACCCGGAGGATCGGCCGGGCAGCGCCGCGGCACCGGCCGACGCCCAGGCTGCCGATTCCCAGGCCGCCGACTCCTCTGGCGCCGAAGCCGGGGGCGAATCCCCGCCGGCCTGATCGGAACGCCAGCCGATCGCGGGGCGATCGCATTGACCTGTCGAGGACGAAATGGACCCCTACGAATACTATATGAACAACCTGGTGCCGATGGTCATCGAACAGACCAATCGGGGCGAGCGTGCCTATGACATTTATTCACGACTGCTCAAGGAACGGATCATCTTTCTGATCGGGCCGGTCAACGACGGCGTGGCCAGTCTGGTGGCGGCGCAAATGCTGTTCCTGGAATCGGAAAACCCGAGCAAGGATATTTCATTTTACATCAATTCGCCGGGCGGCGTGGTGACGGCCGGCATGGCGATCTACGACACCATGCAATACATCAAGCCGCCGGTCTCGACCATGTGCATCGGTCAGGCGGCCTCCATGGGCTCGCTGCTGCTGGCGTCGGGTGCTTCCGGCAAGCGCTATGCGCTGCCCAACAGCCGGATCATGATCCATCAGCCGTCCGGCGGCGCCCAGGGTCAGGCCACCGATATCGAAATCCAGGCGCGCGAAATCCTGAAAATCCGCCAGCGGATGAACGAGATCTACGTCAAGCACACGGGTCAGGCATTCGAAGTGATTGAACAGGCCGTGGAACGCGACAAATTCATGTCGGCGGACGAGGCCAAGGCGTTCGGTCTGGTCGATGAAGTGGTGGCGAGCCGCGGCGGTGCGGACGCGGATGCCCGGCTGAAGTGAGCCGAATTAACGAAATGTTGAGCGCTTTCCCCGCCTAATGTTGAATGGAGTGGTTGCGTTCCGGCTTGACGTACAGCACTGTTGTGGTCGGGCCGAGCGGGCTTATATTCGATGGGACGGTGCCCTCCCGTGAGAGTTCTGGCGGGCGGGCGGGCGCCAGCCGATGCCAGATCGAGGCATGCATGAGCAAAGCTACCGGCGGAGATTCCAAGAATACCCTCTACTGCTCCTTCTGCGGAAAGAGCCAGCACGAGGTCCGCAAGCTGATTGCGGGTCCGACCGTGTTCATCTGCGATGAATGCGTCGAATTGTGCATGGACATCATCCGCGAGGAGAACAAGACCACGTTGGTCAAGAACCGGGACGGGGTTCCGACCCCGCGCGATATTCAAAAGGTTCTTGACGATTACGTGATCGGCCAGCAGCACGCCAAGAAGGTACTCTCGGTAGCCGTTCATAATCATTACAAACGCTTGGCCCACGGGCAGAAAAACAGCGATGTCGAGCTGGCCAAGTCCAATATTCTGCTGATCGGCCCGACCGGCTGCGGCAAGACGCTGCTGGCGCAGACGCTGGCGCGCATCCTCGACGTGCCGTTCACGATGGCCGACGCGACCACACTGACCGAGGCGGGATATGTCGGCGAGGATGTGGAGAACATCATCCTCAAGCTGCTGCAGTCGGCCGACTACAACGTGGAGCGGGCGCAGCGCGGCATCGTCTACATCGACGAGGTGGACAAGATCAGTCGCAAGTCTGACAACCCCTCGATCACGCGCGACGTCTCCGGCGAGGGCGTGCAGCAGGCGCTGCTCAAGATCATGGAGGGCACGGTCGCCTCGGTGCCGCCTCAGGGCGGCCGCAAGCATCCGCAGCAGGAGTTCCTGCAGGTGGACACGACCAACATCCTGTTCATCTGCGGCGGCGCGTTCGCGGGGCTGGAGCGGATCATTGCTCAGCGCAACAAGGGCTCGGCGATGGGCTTCGGGGCGAATGTGCGCGCCGGAGACGACAAGAAAACTGGCGAACTGCTCATGATGCTCGAGCCAGAGGATTTGCTCAAGTTTGGCCTGATCCCCGAGTTCGTCGGCCGCCTGCCGGTGATCGCGACGCTGCGCGATCTCGACGAGGAGGCGCTCGTAACGATCCTCACCGAGCCGAAGAACGCGCTCGTCAAGCAGTACCAGCGC
>CAZTNV010000343.1:0-4378 GCA_964615535.1 uncultured Mycobacteriaceae bacterium
CAGACGGAGGCGCCGCTGGTTTGGCAAGCAGCACTGGCGGAGCAGGAGGGACTGCTGCCGATCCGGCGGCCGATCCCGTTCGCCGAGCAGAACTGGCTGGGCCATCTGGTGTTCTTCGCGCTGGCGGTCGGCTCCGGCACGATGCTCAACCTGCTGAAGGTGGACCGCAGATGGCCCTGGCCGCTGAAGGTCGGGTTCATCCACCTGTTCATCGCGACCATCCTGCTCTGGCTGTCGTTCGGCGTGATGGCGGTGGCGGCCGGGCCGATGCCGCTGTCGGCGTGGCTCATGATTCTGCTGATCATTGCATCGGCCACGGTCGCCGCATACATTGTGGACATGAAGGTTGCACTTCTGATGGCGAGGCCGGACCCATGATTTTTGAATCGGACTGGTTCATCATCTTCGGCGTGGTGTTCGGCATCTACAGCGTGATCTACACGACCGTCATGGCTGCGTACACTCGCCGGGACCTCAAGCGGGCCGGATCGAGCGACTGGCTGCTCGACGTGCTGAGCTGGCCCGCCCGCAAGGTGCTGCGGCACGACTGAGGGCGCGGCCACCGCAGTCCATCCCCCGACCGTCCCTCCCCCCGTATTCGCATTGTCCCGGCGCGGGACTGTGCCATTTATGGCAGAGTTCATCGGGCACGGGGCCCTGCGCCGGCGTGCGGCACAGGATGGGGGACGGGCAGGCATGGTCGAAGCAGCGAAATTCCGCGAGTGGCAGAGTCTGCCCGCCATGCTGTTCGATAACGCCGCCCGGCTGGCCGACCGGCCGCTGCTCTGGGCCAAGCGGGACAGGCGCTATCAGCCGCTGAGCTGGCGCGAGACGGCCGAGCGGGTTCGCAGCCTGGCGCGCGGCCTGCGGGCGATCGGCCTGGGGGAGGGCGACCGGGTGATGCTGGTTGCGGAGAACCGCCCGGATTGGCTGATCGCCGATCTGGCGATCATGGCGGCGGGCGGCATCACGGTGCCGGCCTACACCACCAACACCGCGGACGACCACCGCCATATTCTGTCCGACAGCGGCGCCAAGGGCGTGATCGTGTCGAAGCTCGCGCTGTTCCGCCGCGCCTGGCCGGCGGCGCTCCAGGTCGGCACGACCGAATTCGTGCTGGCGATGGAGGATGTCGATCACCCGCATGACGAGCGCGTCGCCATGCACAACTGGGCCGACGTGATGGCCAGGGCTGCGGCGCAGACGGACGATGTCCCGGACGATGTCGACCAGCGGGTCGCCGGCCTGCGCCGCGACGATACCGCCTGCCTGATCTACACCAGCGGTACCGGCGGCTGTCCGCGCGGCGTCATGCAGACCCATGGCGGCATTCTGTCCAACTGCCTGGGCGCGTTCAGGGTGCTGGAGCGGGTCGGGCTGGAGGACGAGGTGTTCCTGTCGTTCCTGCCGCTGTCGCATTCCTATGAACATTCCGGCGGCCAGTGCTTCCCGCTGAGCATCGGCGCGCAGATCTATTATGCCGAGGGCATCGAGACGCTGTCGGCCAACATGATCGAGGCGCGGCCGACCATCATGACCGCGGTGCCGCGGCTCTACGAGGTGCTGCACCAGCGGATCAGCCGCGACGTCCGCCGCCGCGGCGGCCTGACCGCCCGGCTGTTCGACCACACCGTGGCGCTGGGCCGCAAACGGTACGAGCGCGGCCGGCTCGGCCTGATCGACGGACTGGCCGACCGGCTGCTCGACCGGCTGGTGCGGCGCAAGGTGCAGGCGCGGTTCGGCGGCCGGTTGAAGGCCATGGTCTCGGGCGGCGCCCCGCTGAACCCCGAGATCGGGCTGTTCTTCCATGCCCTGGGCGTCCGCGTGCTGCAGGGCTATGGCCAGACCGAGGCGTCGCCGGTGGTGTCGTGCAACCTGCCCGACCGGCCGCGCTTCGATTCGGTCGGCCCGCCGCTGGAGGGCGTCGAAGTGCGGATCGCCGAGGACGGCGAGATCCTGGTGCGCGGCGAGCTGGTGATGAAGGGCTACTGGAACGATCCGGAGGCGACCGCCGCCGCGCTGCGCGACGGCTGGCTGCACACCGGCGATATCGGCCATCAGGAGCCCGACGGCGCGATCGTGATCACCGACCGCAAGAAGGACATCATCGTCAATTCCGGCGGCGACAACGTGTCCCCGGCGCGGGTCGAGGGATTCCTGAACCTGCAGCCCGAGATCGGCCAGTCGATGGTCCATGGCGACCGCCGGCCCTATCTGGTGGCGCTGCTGGTGCCCGACGCCGATGCCGCCGCGGCCTGGGCGAAGCTCCACGACCGGCCGGCCGATCTGCCCGCGCTGTGCCGCGACGAGGCGTTCCGCAAGACGATCGCCGCCGTGGTCGAGCGGGTCAACCGCGGCCTGTCGCTGGTCGAGCGGGTGCGCCAGTTCATCCTGATCCCCGAACCCTTCTCGATCGACAACGGCCAGATGACCCCCACCATGAAAATCCGCCGCCACGCAATCAAGGCGCAGTATGGTGAGGCGCTGGAGCGGCTGTACGGGGATGGGGGATGAACGGGTTCAAGAAGAAGGCCGAGACCCTGGACTGAGGAGGGCATCAATGCCCTGTGCGGCCTGGTCGGCGCGCGGATCGAGATCGGCGCGGTGTTCGACTCCCCGGAGGTGGTGCGGCGGCTCGCGATCATGTCGGGCGGCAGCGTGCGCGATCTGATGCGGCTGCTCGATCAGGCGCAGCTCGAAGCCGGGGTCGACGGCAAGGACCGGATCGACCGGCCGAGCGCGGATGCGGCGGTGCGGCACATCCGTGTCGTGTTCGAACGGCTGCTGAAGGTGATGCCGCAATACCTGCCGCTGCTGGCCGAAATCCGGCGGCACAAGCGCGACTGCCGGCAGGAAACGGTCGACGGCAAGGTGCCGGTCGACCGGTTCCGGGACCTGATCGATATGGGTGCCGTTCTGGAATACAATGGCGAAATGGCCTGGTACGACGTGCATCCGATCGTTCAGGACATCGATGCCTTTCAGGAGGCGCTGCGCGATGCCAATGGCGGCCGACGACCGGAGTGACGCGGCGCAACCCGATCGCGACGCGGCGGCGGCGGACGGTGGCCCGGAGTCCGGCCGGCCCGATCCCGACCGGCCAGATCCCGATCGGGAGGTGCGGCTGCTGGTGCGGTTCCTGTCGCAGCAGGGGCGGTTCCGGTTCGGGGTGGCGACCTATGACACCGTGCCCCGGCGCGATGCGGTGATCGCGCACGCGGCTGCCGAACTGGCGGCGCGGGCGGTCGATGCGACCCTGCTCGACCTCGGCGGGGGGCGGCGGCGGACGCTGCTGATCGAGGAGCTGCGCCGCCATCTGGCCGAACATCCGGCGGCGCCCGGCCGGGGCCGGGCGGTGATGGTGACCGGGCTCGAATCCCTGGTCGATCTGTGGAGCCCCTCCCCCGCCGGGGATGCCTTCGCGGTGTTCCAGAACGCCAATCTGCACCGCGACCTGTTTCCGGAGGTCTGCCCGGCGCCGCTGGTGCTGTGGCTATCGCCCTTCGCCACCCTGGCCTTCGCCCGCCATGCCCCGGACCTGTGGGATTGGCGCGCCACCACCTTCGACGTCACCGAGCCGGCCGCTGAGCGCATGGCGGTCGCGCCGCGGCAGGCGATCGGCCTGGAGCGCGACGATTACTGGAACGAGCCGCCGGAGAAGCTGCACCAGCACGCGGCCATGTTCCAGGATCTGCTCTGCCAGTTGGGCGAACCCGGTCCGGACGAGGCGCCGCGGACCCGCACCCATCGGGCGCATCTGCTGCTCGAACTCGGACGGGTGAGGCACCGGCTGGGGGACTGGGACGCGGCGCTGAGGGGCTTTCAGGATGCGCTCGCGCTGGTGGTCGGACTGGCCGGAGAAGCCGACGACGATGTTGCTGGTGCGATAGAGCGTACTCGCGCGATCATCCTTGGAGAGATCGCCAACGTGCTCCACGAGCGCGGCGAGATCGATGAGGCGCTGCGCATCCGCCGCGAGGAGGAGTTGCCGGTCTACGAGCGGTTGGGCGACGTGCGGAGTCTGCTGATCGCACGCGCCAATATCGCCATGGCGCTGCTGGATCGCGGCCACGCCGGGGATCGCGCCGAGGCGGCGGATCTGCTGGGCCGGGCGCTGGCGGAGGCCGAGCGGCTGCGACTCCCCGAGGCCGGGATCATCCGGGAAATTCTTGAGCGGCACGATCTCGCCGGCCCGTGATCCGCCGCCGGGGCATGCCGCCCCTGGGCGTCAGCCACCACAGTTGGGGCGTCCCTCGCCTAGCGGTGCGGGATGCGCCGCGGCGGCATGCCGGCCGGGACGCTGGGTCCCGGCCCGGCGCAGGGCCGTCAGATCACCCGCTTGGCATGCAGATCAGACAGTTCCGCCGCCGACAGGCCG
>CAZTNV010000344.1:0-4371 GCA_964615535.1 uncultured Mycobacteriaceae bacterium
CGCTGGAGAACGACGCGAAACGGCCGCGACCACCCGCGAGACCGGCGGGCGCGAGGAGGTCATCCCGCTCACCGAGGAAGAGATCCATGTCGGCAAGCGCGTCGTCGAGCGCGGCGGCGTCCGGCTCCGCACCTACGTGGTCGAAACGCCGGTCGAAGAGGACGTGACGTTGCGCGACGAGTCGGTCCGGGTCGAACGGCGGCCGGTCGATCGTCCGGTCGGTGCGGGCGAGGCCGGGGCGTTCCAGGAGAAGACCATCGAAGTCACCCAGCGCGACGAGGTGCCGGTGGTGAGCAAGACCGCGCGGGTCACCGAAGAGGTCGCCATCAAGAAGGACGTCGACACACGCACTGAAAAGGTCACCGACACCGCCCGCCGCACCGAGGTCGAGGTTGAGGACGACCGCACCGGCCATGACGTCGCCAGGCGCGGCCCGAAACCCTGATCCGTTGAAGCCTGACCAGTTCAGCCGGCCCGCGTAGCGCGCCGGCGGCGTTCCGGCCGGGACCCTCTCCATCGCGGAGAGGGTCCCGCGTCGTGTCTGGGCTGTTCCTGCCGCCCCGTCCGCCGCCCTCAGCCACGCCAGAACGGCTTGTCGTATTCGCGATGCACGTCGGCGCGGGTCAGGCCGATATCCTTCAGCAAATGGTCGTCGAGCCGGCCCAGGGCATGCCGCTGACGGGCGCGGTCCATGCCGTCGAGCAGCCAGTCGATCAGACGTACGATGCCCTTGCCCTCAACGCCCTTGTCCCGGACCGCCGTCCAGGACTCCGGTCGGGATGCGGGTGCATCCGTGGTGCCGCCGGCACCGTACCGGGTCGCAATGGCCATGGTCCTGCCCTCCTGTCCGAGCCTGTCTCGGCCCATTTGGCCGCCTGATCGGGCGGCCATCGACCCGATAGTTGCGATCTGCCCGCGCGATGGACAAACGAGGCTTTTTCATGGGATGATTTAGATATTCTAAGTCATGGACCCGCGGCGATGCCCCGCCATCTGCCCCCGCTCAACGCCCTGCGCGCCTTCGAGGCGGCGGCGCGCCACCTCAGCTTCACGAAGGCGGCGGAGGAGCTTCACGTCACCCCCGCGGCGATCAGCCATCAGGTCAAGGCGCTGGAGGAGCAGCTCGGGCTGCCGCTGTTCCGGCGGCTGACCCGGGGTCTCGCGCTGACCGACGAAGGCCGGTTCTATCTGCCGCGGCTGACCGAGGCGTTCGACCGGCTGGCCGAGGCGACCGCCCAGGTGCGGCCGCGCGGGTTGACCGGCACGCTGACGGTCAGCGTGCTGAACTCCTTCGCGACCCGCTGGCTGCTGCCGCGATTGACCGATTTCCGGATGCGCTATCCCGATCTCGACGTTGCCATCCACGCCTCGGCGGCGCGGGTCGATTTCCAGCGCGACGACGTCGATGTCGGCATTCGCTACGGCCGCGGGCGGTGGCCCGGTCTGCGCGCCGAGCTGGTGCTGACCGACCAGACCTTCCCGGTGTGCAGCCCGGCCCGGCTGGCCGGGCCGCCGCCGCTGCGCGACATCGCCGATTTGCGCCGCCAGGTCCTGCTGCACGAGGGCGAGGCCAGACCCGACGAAAGCTGGGTCACCTGGGAGCCGTGGATCGAACGCCTCGGCCTGACCGACATGGATTGGCGGCGCGGGCCGCGATTCACCGATGCCAGCATGATGATGCAGGCCTGTATCGACGGGCTGGGCGTGGCGATCGGACGCAGCAGCCTGATCGGGCAGGATCTGGCCGCCGGCCGGCTGGTCCGGCCGTTCCCGCTCAGCCATCCGGCCGATTACGCCTATTGGCTGGTCTGCCCGGCGGCCTGGGCCGAGCGGCCCAAGATCCGCGCGTTCCGCAACTGGCTTGCCGAACAGGCCGCGGCGGCGGCAGGATCGGATGTTGTGCCCGGCACCGCGATGCCGGGCCCGGCCCTGCCGGCATCCTGACCGCAGACCATTCTGCCGCACGCAACTTGCTCACCATAGTCTTATTTCGTAAACCGGCTTGCTTCAAGGTTGCACCCGATGAGTCGTTCCGGTCCCTGGTGACGCGATGAGAATGGGTGACGCGATGAGAGTGCCGCTGATCATCCTCGCCGCTCTGGCATGTCTGCCGACGGTCCTGCCCCCGCTGCCGGCCGCCGCCCGGGATTTCCGCCCGGCAGTGGTGTTCGACATGGGCGGGCGGTTCGATCGCTCGTTCAACGAGGGCATCCACAATGGCATCGAACGGTTCCGCCGGGAAACCGGCATCGGCTACCTGGATTTCGAGGTCACCAACGAGGCGCAGCGCGAGCAGGCGCTGCGCCGCATGGCGCGCAATGGTGCGACCATCGTGGTGGCGGTCGGCTTTGCCCAGGCGGCGGCGATCGAAACCGTAGCACCGCTCTATCCCGACGTCCGGTTCACCCTGATCGACGCCCGGGTCGATCTGCCCAACGTCCAGTCGGTGGTGTTCCGCGAGCACGAAGGATCGTTCCTGGTCGGCATTCTGGCGGCGATGGCCTCGCGCACCGGGCGGATCGGCTTCGTCGGCGGCATGGACATACCGCTGATCCGCGCCTTCGCCTGCGGCTATGCCCAGGGCGCCCGCTCGGTCGACCCCTCGATCCAGATCTTCCAGAACATGGCCGGCACGACTCCGGCCGCCTGGGCCGATCCGAGTCGCGGCGCCGAACTCGCGCGCGGCCAGTTCGATCGCGGCGCCGATGTGGTGTTTGCCGCCGCCGGCACAACCGGGTTGGGCGCGCTGCAGGCCGCGGCAGATCATGGCCGTCTGGCGATCGGCGTCGACAGCAACCAGAACCATCTGCATCCCGGCGTCATGCTCACCTCGATGATCAAGCGGGTCGATCTCGCCGCCTACAACGCCTTCGTCGAGGCGCGCGACGGCACCTGGCGGCCCGGGTTGCGCGATCTCGGCCTTGCCGAAGACGGCGTCGGCTGGGCGCTCGACGAGCACAACCGGTCATTGGTGACCCCGGACATGATCGACCGGGTCGAGGTCGCACGGCGGCAGATCGTCGCCGGTACGATCCGGGTGATCGATTACCGCACCAGCAACTCCTGCCCGTTCTGATGACGACCATGATCGCCCCGGTCACGGCCAAGGCCGCTCCCCCGCAGGCCGCGGCGCCGCCGCCGGCGGTCCAGATGTCCGGCATCGTCAAGCGGTTCGGTCCGGTGACGGCGAATGACCGGGTCGATCTGACCGTCGCACCCGGCACCCTGCATGCCATCGTCGGCGAGAACGGCGCCGGAAAATCGACCCTGATGAGCGTTCTCTACGGTTTTCACCAGCCTGATGACGGCACCATCCGCATCCATGGCAAGGACTCGACCCTGCGCGCGCCGTCGGATGCGATCGCCGCGGGGATCGGCATGGTCCACCAGAATTTCATGCTGATCGAGCCGTTCACCGTGCTGGAAAACATCGTGCTCGGCCGGGAGACCGGCTGGCGCCTGCGCCGCGGTCTGAATGCCGAACGCGACGCAGTGATGCAACTGGCCGCCGATCTCGGACTGGAGATCGATCCGAACGCCGTGGCCGGCGCCCTGCCGGTCGGGCGCCGGCAGCGGGTCGAGATCCTCAAGGCGCTGTATCGCGGCGCCGATATCCTGATCCTTGACGAGCCGACCAGCGTGTTGACCCCGCTGGAGACCTCGCTGCTGTTTCAGCTCCTGGGCCGGCTGCGGGCGCAGGGCAAGACGATTCTCCTGATCACCCACAAGCTGCGCGAGGTGATGTCGGTCGCCGACCGGGTCACGGTGATGCGTGGGGGCCGGGTCGTCGCCGATCTGGCCGCGGCCGAAACCACCCGTGAACAGCTTGCCGAGCTGATGATCGGCCGCAAGGTGGCGCTGCACCAGATCAAGCCGCCCTCCCACCCCGGCCGGCCGGTGCTCGAAGTCGACCGGCTGGTGGTCGTTGATGCCGTCGGGGCGCGACGGGTCAAGGGCGTGTCGCTGGTGGTGCGGGCCGGTGAGATCCTGGGCATCGCCGGGGTGTCCGGCAACGGCCAGTCGGAATTGCTGGCCGCCTTGTCGGGCATGGTCCGGCCGGCGGCCGGCCGTATCCGGATCGACGGCCTGCCGGCCCCGATCGGCGATCCGGCCGCCATCCGCCGCCTCGGCGTGGCGCATGTGCCGGAGGATCAACGGCGCGACGGGCTGGTTCCCGGCTTCGCCGCCCATGACTGCACCCTGCTCGGCCATCACAACGATCCGAGGTTCGCCGGCCGCGTGATGATCCGGCGCCGCGCCGTCGTCGAGACCTGCGCCCGCCAGATGCTCGACTACGACATCCGTCCGGCCGATCCGGAGGCGCGGATCGAAAACCTGTCCGGCGGCAACCAGCAGAAGCTGGTGCTGGCG
>CAZTNV010000345.1:0-4370 GCA_964615535.1 uncultured Mycobacteriaceae bacterium
ATGCGCCGGCTCAAGCGGAAATTTCTATATAGCACTCCGAGGACTGCCAGGCAAGAACCGAAACCCAAGACCCCGAAAGGCCCCGCCTTTCTGTTCCAACCCCTTGTCCGCAACCCGTTTCCGTATACCCGGAAACCATGTCCCGGACACTGCGCCCTGGTTCCGTTGATCGTTTTTGCGGCGCCCGACCGGCCGACCCGGCCCGTCCAACCCCGCTCCGACCACCGTCCCCCTCGAAGCGAAGCCTGATATAGACCCCCGCCCCGCCCCTGTCCAGGACCTTCGTGAACTTTTTGCATCGACGTTCCATCGGCGGAACACCGCCATGTCCGCCGCGCCCCGAGCCGGGCCGCCAGGGCGGTCACAGCAGCCCCAGCCGCCGAAGCTCCCGCTCCATCTCGGCCGGCAGGTCGCCGGCCCCGCCGGCCGCCCCGCCGCAATCGGCCGGTGCCACCGCCGGTGCGAGATACCGCCAACCCTGGATCGGCCGGTGCGATACCGCCTGCGTCGGCACCAGCGCCGGATCGAGCCACATCTCGCACAGGCCCGCCCCCTCGGCATCGACCGCCGCGGTCAGGCCAAGCACCCGCTGCCGTACCCGGATCGAGCGCCGGACGATCCAGTAGATCGAGCCGCTCTCGACCACCTCCGCCGCCCGGCGCGGCATCCGGCGGGTCTGGCCGAGCACGACATCGCGCCCCGCGCGCCGCGCCCGGCGCTGGTCCTGCAGCCGTTGCAGCTGCGCGACATCCGCCACCCCGACGGCGTATTTGAGCAGGTGAACCGTCATCGGCGCGACTCAGGCTCCCGCGGATGCCCGGGCGCGGGCGAGCAATGCGTTGGCCGCCCGGGAGGCCGGCGGGCGGCCCAGCGCCCCGGCGATGAACCGGCTGGCCTCGAGCAGCCGGCCCATATCCACGCCGGTCTCGATGCCCAGCCCGTCCAGCATATAGAGCAGATCCTCGGTCGCGACATTGCCGCCGGCACCCGGCGCGAACGGGCAGCCGCCCAGCCCGGCGACGGCCGAATCGACCACCGTCACCCCGGCTTCGAGCGCGGCATGGATGTTGACCAGCGCCTGGCCATAGGTGTCGTGGAAATGCACCCCGAGCCGTTCGACCGGCACCGCCGCCGCGACCGTTTCGATCAGCGCCCGGGCCTGCCCCGCCGTGCCGACGCCGATCGTGTCGCCCAGCGACACCTCGATGCAGCCGAGATCGACCAGCCGGCGGGCCAGATCGGCCACCCGCGCCGGATCGACCGCGCCCTCCCAGGGACAGCCCAGCACGCAGGACAGATAGCCGCGCACCCGGATGCCATGGCGCGCGGCGGCGGCGCAGACCGGGCGGAACCGCTCCAGGCTTTCGGCGATCGAGCAGTTGAGATTGCGCCGGCTGAAGGTTTCGGTCGCCGCGGCGAACACCGCGACCTCGTCCGCCCCGGCGGCCAGGGCTGCCTCGAACCCCTTCAGGTTGGGCACCAGCACGGCATGGGTGACCCCCGGCCGGCGCGCGATCCCGGCCAGCACCTGCGCGGTCCCGGCCATCTGCGGCACCCGGCCGGGCGACACGAAGGCGCCGGCTTCGATGGTGCAGAGGCCGGCCGCGGCCAGCCGGTCGATCAGACCGATCCTGACCGGCAGCGGCACGATCGCCGGCTCGTTCTGCAGCCCGTCGCGCGGACCGACCTCGACGATCCTGACCCGGTTCGGCAGGTTCGGCATGATGGCACCCCTCGGGGATGGGCGGCGCGCGGCGGCCGCTTTCAGACCACCTCGTTGAAGGGCAGGAATCCGACGATCGTGCCGCGCTCGAGCCGGGTGACGTCTTCGGCCAGTTCGACCAGCCCGTCCGCCCCGACCATCGCGCTGAGGATCGCCGAGCCCGCACGCGGGAATTGCTGCGCCAGGGGAATGCCGTCCGGCCCGTCGGACAGCGTCACCCGCAGGTATTCGCGGCGGTCGCGGCGCTTGCGATGGCTGAAATCGGCGCGCACCGCATAGAGCCGCGGCGGCGGCTCGACGGCTCCGGAAAGCCGCAGCACGATCGGCCGCACCACCAGCAGGAAGGTCACCATCACCGCCACCGGATTGCCCGGCAGGCCGATGAACGGCACCGTGCCGCCCGGCTCCGCCATCCGCACGCCGCTCGGCCGCGGCCGGGCGGCGATCTGGCCCAGCGCCACAGGCCGGCCGGGCCGGATCGCCAGACGCCAGGCGTGCAGCCGGCCCTCCGCCGCCTCGACCACGGCCATGATCGGGTCCTCGTCGCCCAGCGCCACGCCGCCCGAGCCCAGGATCAGATCGTGATCCCCGGCCGCACGGCTGAGGATCTCGCGCACCGGCGCGGACTGGTCCGGCACGATGCCGAGATCGGAGACCTGGCTGCCCAGCCGGGTCAGCAGCGCCGCCAGCATGTAACGGTTGGCGTCGTAGACCACGCCGCGGGGCAGCGGCGCCCCCGGCTCGCGCACGCCCTCGCCGATCGAGAACAGCGCCACCCGGAGGCGGCGATAGACGGTCACCCGGGTCCGGCCGGTCAGCGCCGCCAGACCGATATCCTGGGGCTTGAGCCGCCGTCCGGCGGTCAGAATCACCGCGCCCGGCCGCACATCCTCGCCCGGCTTGTGGAAATTGGCACCGCGCGCGGTGGCCGGCGGGATCAGCACGTGTTCGGACTGCCGGCCCTCGCCATCGGTCGGGCAATCCTCCTGCGCCAGCACGGTGTCGGGACCGTCGGGCAGCGGTGCGCCGGCATAGACCCTGAGCGCCTCGCCGCGCCGTGCCGGCCGGCCGAGCGGATGACCCGCGGCGATCCGCCCGGTGATCGGCAGCCGGGTCGGCAGCAGCCGATCGAGATCGTCGAAATAGACCGCATAACCGTCGACCGCCGCGCTGGCATGGGGCGGCACCGCCCGCTCCGCCGCCATGTCCTCGGCCAGGATGCGCCCGACCGCCTCGCCCAGCGGCACGGTCTCCGCCTCCGCCAGGGTGTCCAACCGGCCCTTCAGCTCGGCCAGCGCCTGTTCGATGCGGAGCGGACCGCCGGCGAAGGCGAAACAATCATCGGCCAGATGTCCCATGGTGCGCGCTCTTCCCTGTTCCAGCCGGACTCAAGCCTGCCCAACTCACGCCTGCCCGACTCACGCCTGCCCGACTCACGCCTGCCCGACTCACGCCTGCCCGACTCACGCCGCCCGACTCACGCCGCCCGGGACCTTACTATTGCCGCGGCGGAATCGCGACGGCTCAGGCCCGGCCGGGGGCCTGCCGGGCAGGGAAACGGCTGAGCCGGACCGGGCCGGCTCAGCCGATGGAGCGGGCGGCCTTGATGCGGGACGGGCGGTCTTCGGCGCGCGGTTCGTCGGCCATGGCGCGCATGCCGCGGGTCAGATAATCCCAGCCGGTGACCAGGGTCAGCAGGCTGGCCAGCCACAGCCCGGCAACGCCGATCGCCAGCACCGGCACGGCGGCCGGCCCGGCATCGCCCACGATCAGGAAGCCGAGCGCGGTCATCTGCACCGCGGTCTTCCATTTGGCCAGGGCCGAAACCGGGAGGCTGTCCGCCTTCAGCCCGGCCAGATATTCGCGCAAGCCCGACACCAGGATCTCGCGCAGCAGAATGATCAGTGCCGGCAGGATCGACAGGCCGCCAAGCCGGTCGAATGCCACCAGCAGCAGCAGCGTCGCCGCCACCAGCATCTTGTCGGCGATCGGATCGAGCAGCTTGCCCAGCCCCGACACCTGATCGAGCCGCCGGGCCAGCAGACCGTCGAAATAATCGGTCACCGCCGCGGCCACGAAGACCGCGCAGGCGGCCCAGGGCGCCCAGCCCGCCGGAATGAAGAACAGCGCGACCAGCACGGGGATGCAGGCGATGCGGAACAGGGTCAGCAGGTTGGGCAGATTGGTCAGCATGCGCGGCCGATCGGCTATCCCAAGTTCGATTGTCCCAGGACGGGGCAGTTCGGTCAGTCTACCCCGGTCGCCCCGGCCAGGCCACCGGGAAGGTCGCCGCGGGAGAAACTTCACGGCGCGAACGCCGCGAAACCATCGCTGCGGATCAGCCGCCATCGTTGAAATGGTCGTGGATTTTGCGCGCGACCGCCTCGCTGATGCCGTCGACCGCCTGCAGATCGGCCAGGCTGGCGCGGCCGACCGCCCGGGCCGAACCGAAATGCATCAGCAGCGCCTTTTTCCGGCGCGGTCCGATGCCGGGGATCTCGTCGATCGGCGAGCGGCCGATCTCCCGCGTGCGGCGCGCGCGATGGGCGCCGATCACGAAGCGGTGGGCTTCGTCGCGCAGCCGTTGCAGGAAATACAGCACGGGGTCGCGCGGATCGAGCTGGAACGGCGCGCGGCCGGGCAGGAA
>CAZTNV010000346.1:0-4342 GCA_964615535.1 uncultured Mycobacteriaceae bacterium
TGCCGAGTGCGGCCTCGCGGATCGACGGCGGCACCGCCTTCAGCGCGGCACGGCTGGCGATGATTATGGTCGGCAGGCTCATCAGCGCCAGCACCATGCCGCCGACCAGCGGGGCCGACCGCGGCAGGCCGAAGAACTGCAGGAACACCGCGAGACCCAAGAGGCCGAACACGATCGACGGCACCGCCGCCAGATTGTTGATGTTGACCTCGATCAGATCGGTCCAGCGGTTTTTGGGCGCGAATTCCTCCAGGTAGATCGCGGCGGCGACGCCCATCGGGAAGGCCAGCAGCAGGCAGATCCCCAGCGCGTAGAACGAGCCGACGATCGAACTCCACATGCCGGCCAGCTCCGGATAGTTGCTGTCCGCCCCGTAGAAGAATCGCCAGTTGAACTGGGTCCGGAGGATGTCGCGCTCGATCAGATCGTCATACCATGCGACCTGCTGATCGCTGACCACCCGCCGCTCTTCGATATCGTCGCGGTCGACCATGCCCTTGGCGAGCTGATCGACCCGATCCGCCACCGGAATCCAGATGCTGATGGTCTGTCCCAGCAGGCTGGGGTCGGCGCTCAACCGTTCATGGACGAACACGCCGGCGACCGAACTGATCATGTCGCGCATGGCGCGCCGGTCGGCGCGGCCGGAGGCCTCCGGAAACAGCGCATAGACCGCCTGATTGACCAGATCCTGGTAGGCGTTGCGGTCGAACCGGGCAGGATCGCCGGTATTGGCCGGATCGATCGCCTGCCGGTCGAGCGTGATCTCCAGGTTCAGCGAGGTCCTGAAGAAGGCGCGATACCCGGCCGAGCCGATCGTGATCAGCAGGATCGCCAGCATCGCCAGGGCGAAACCGATGGCGGCAATGCCGAACAGCTTGAAGCGACGCTCGGCGGCATAGCGGCGCCGCAGCCGGTTCTGCGCCTGGTCGGAGCGATGATAACCGCGGGAAATCCCGGCGCCGGACAGCGGCTGTGCGAGATCAGTCATATTTCTCTCGATACTTCTGCACGATGCGGAGCGCGATGACGTTCAGCACCAGCGTAATGGAGAACAACAGCAATCCGAGAGCGAACACCGACAGCACCTTGGGGCTGTCGAATTCGGTATCGCCGATCAGCAGGCTTTGGATCTGCACCGTCACCGTCGTTACGGCTTCGAGCGGATTGGCCGTCAGATTGGCCGCGAGACCGGCCGCCATCACCACGATCATGGTTTCGCCGATCGCCCGGCTGACTGCCAGCAGCATGGCGCCGACGATCCCCGGCAGGGCGGCGGGCAGGACCACCTGGGTGATGGTTTCAGACTTGGTGGCGCCCAGCCCGGCGGACCCGTCGCGCAGGGATTGGGGCACCGCGTTGATCACGTCGTCGGACAGCGACGAGACGAAGGGCACGATCATGATGCCCATCACAATCCCCGCGGCCAGTGCGCTGTTGGCGGAAACCTCCAGCCCGATCGAGGCGCCGAATTCGCGGATGAACGGCGCCACGGTGAGGATGGCGAAGAAGCCGTAGACCACGGTCGGCACGCCGGCCAGGATTTCGAGGATCGGCTTGACCCAGTTGCGCACGCCGCGCGGCGCGTAGTCCGACAGATAGATCGCCGACATCAGCCCGACCGGCGCGGCCACCGTCATCGCCACGGCGGCGATCAACAGCGTGCCGGTGATCAGCGGCACCGCACCGAATGCGCCCGATGCCCCGGCCTGATCCGGGCGGATCGCCATTTGCGGGCTCCAGCGCAGGCCGAACAGGAAGTCGGTGATCGGCACCAGCGTGAAGAACCGGAAGCTTTCGAACAGCAACGACAGGATGATGCCGACCGTGGTGAACACGGCGATGGTCGAGCAGACGATCAGAAAGAGCTTGATCAGCCATTCGACATTGTTGCGCGCCCGGAAGCCGGGCGAGATCAGCCGAGAGGTGATGGTCAGCCCGATGATGGCCAGCACCGAGCCGAGCGCGACCAGCATCCAGTCCGCCAGCGACTGGAGCTGGCTGTAATGTTCCGCGGCCGCGCCGAGCGGACCGACCACCGCCGGATTGACGAAACTCTCGTTGCCGGTCGCCAGATTGCGGATGTTGATCAGCAGAAGCTGGATCTCGGTTGTGCTCAGCGCCTCGGTGCCCTCCCGCATCACGCCGGCGGCGATGCCCTGGGCCTCCTGCTCCGGCAGCGTGGCATTGGCCCAGGCGATGATGCTGTCGGGAGTCAGGCCGGAGAGCACCAGCCCTTCGACGATCGTCGACTGCAGGGACAGCCAGACGAGGATCAGGATCAATCCGGGAACCCCGGCCCAGAGCGCAACGAACATGCCGTAATGGCTGGGCAGCGAGTGCAGATTCCGCACCTCGCCGTTGGCCGTGGCCAGGGAGCGCGACCGGCCGAAAAAATAGCCGAACAGCGCCAGGGTCAACAGAACCGCGACTAGGTAATTTGCGGACATGGCATGCCTGTGGTCGACATCAGGTCGATAGGACAGCGCACGAAGACCGGACCATCCGCTTGTCAAAAGCGTCAGATACGGGAGATCGCCGCTTTGGAACGCATCGTTCCGGGCTTCTCAATCCAGGCTGCGTTTTCCAACGCGGTGAATGGATGCTTCCCGTTACGCGGCCGGACCGGCCGGCGGATGACTCCGCCGGCCGAACCCGAACCTCGTTGCCGATATTATTCCGGCGCCGACATCGCGGTCAGATTGACCGCGTTCTGACGGCCCTGTTCCCGGGCGTCCTCGGGCAGCGGGATCAGGCCGTGATCGGCCAGATAGCCTTCCGGACCCCAAGAGCGCTCGCTGGCGTATTCGGCGATGAACTCCTGGATACCGGGGATCACGCCGACATGCTGGTTCTTGACGT
This sequence comes from uncultured Mycobacteriaceae bacterium, assembly GCA_964615535.1. Taxonomy (GTDB): domain Bacteria; phylum Pseudomonadota; class Alphaproteobacteria; order DSM-16000; family Inquilinaceae; genus CAZTNV01. The sequence continues at coordinate 2,863 of CAZTNV010000346.1, forward strand.
ACATGTACATCGACCGGGACACGCCGTAGGAGGCGTCGGCGATGTTGTCGAAGGTCGGCTCGACGCCGCCGATCCGGTTGCCGCTGATGATGTTGCGGTTCTCTTCGAGGAACGAGAACCCGAAGATGCCGTAGGCGCTCGGGCTGGCCTGCAGCCGCTGGACGATGATGTTGTCGTTCTCGCCCGCCTCGACGAACCGGCCATCCTCGCGCATGGTGCGGCAGATTTCGTTATGCCGGTTGCGGTCGCCGGAGCGCAGGGCGGCGATCGCCGGGAACTCCCGGCAGCCTTCCTCCATCACCAGCTCGACGAAGGCGTCGCGGGTGCCGGAGGTCGGCGGCGGGCCCAGCACCTCGATCTGCAGATCGGGCAGGCTCGGGTCGATCTGGTTCCAGCGCTGATAGGGGTTGGCGACGATCTGGCCGTTGACCTCGACCTCGCGGGCCAGGGCCTGGAAAAGCTGGCCCTTGGTGATGTCGAACTGCTCGGCGCCGCGATTGTTGGCCAGCACGATGCCGTCGAAGCCGATCCGGACCTCGGTGATGCTGGTCACGCCGTTTTGCGCGCAGTTCTGGAATTCGTTGGCGAGCATCCGGCGCGACGCCCCGGTGATGTCGGGGTGCTGGGCGCCGACGCCGCCGCAGAACAGGCGCATGCCGCCGCCGGTGCCGGTCGATTCGACGATCGGGGCACGGAAGGCGCCGGCCTGAGCGAACCGCTCGGCAACCAGGGTGGTGAACGGGAACACCGTCGAGGAGCCGACGATACGGATCTGGTCGCGTGCCTCAGCAGCGCCGACCGTCGCCACCATCATAAGGGCGGCGAGGGCGAACGTCTTCTTCATGATCTCTCTGCCTCCGAATATTGTCGAACTGCCGTGCGATCGGCAAAGCGCCGTGTGCGGAACGGACGGCCCCACCAATCGGAGCAAGATCGTATATTTAAGAACCGGTGAATATTACGACATTATCATTACAATTTAATGACATACCCCGAAGAAATCGGTTATAAGGGATGCCGGCTGCCCGTCTGGTCAGCCAGGCGGGTGGCCGAGGGGTTGGCCTCGCCATTGCGCCCTGCTGTGGCGGGACGTTGCGCGGCAGCCGGTTGCCGGGACCACGAATTCGCGGCACGACGGTTGCCTCGCTATGCCCTTGACGGCGTAGCCGCCTTCTGTCCACTTGCACGCCGCGTCGACAGGGCGCAATTCCGCGACCCGGCCGCCCGCCCCGGGCCAGCCGCCGCCCGCGGGTTCGCGCAAGGAGGACCTGCTCATGCCCCCCGGCAAGAGCCTTGATGAGGAAGCGCTCGCGATGCACGCCGCGGGTCGCGCGGGCAAGCTGGAGATCACGCCGACCAAGCCGCTGACCACCCAGCGCGATCTGGCGCTGGCCTATTCGCCCGGCGTCGCGGCGCCGTGCCGCGCGATTGCCGACGATCCCCGCCGGGCCTACGACTACACCGCCAAGGGCAATCTGGT
>CAZTNV010000347.1:0-4316 GCA_964615535.1 uncultured Mycobacteriaceae bacterium
GAGCAGCAGATGCTGACCATCGCCCGCACGCTGATGGGCAATCCGGCGCTGATCCTGCTCGACGAGCCGTCGGAAGGGTTGGCTCCGGTGGTGGTCGACCAGTTGGCGCGGACGCTGCTGGACCTCAAGGCCGAGGGGCTGAGCGTGCTGCTGTCCGAGCAGAACCTGCCCTTTGCGGCGCGGATTGCCGACCGCGCGGCGGTGATCGAGACCGGCCGCATCCGCTATCAGGGGCCGATCGCCGAGCTGATGGCCGACGCGGCGGTGCGGGCCCAGTACCTGCAAGTCTGATAGGCTGGTGGGTGCCTATCGGCGGTCTTCCGGCGGCATCGGCGCCGAGAACAGGCGGCTCGACAGGGTGACGCCGAACGCCCGCTCGACCAGCGTCACCTGGGTGGTCAGCCCCTGGGCATCGACCACCCGCCAGCGCTCGAGCTGCAGCGGGTTGTTCGCGAAGGCCAGGGTCAGGGTGCCGGCGGCCGGGTCTTCGGTCTGGACGATGTCGACCTCGATCTGGTTGGGTGCGCGGCGCAGCCCGGTCACGGTGACGTCGCCGGACAGGCGGACATCGGGCCGCACCAGGAAATCGGCCAGGGTCGAGCCGAGCGGCACGTCGGTGCGCTGTTGCAGCCGGCCGTCCCAGAATGTCAGCCAGTAGCCGTCGGCGACATAGAGATAGGGCACCGGCGGATCGTATTCGACCCGCATGCGGCCCGGCCGGGAGATGTAGAAGGTGCCGGTTGCCCGGCCCTCGGTCGCGCTGACCTGCACGAACCGCGCCTGCAAGGTGGTGATGCTGTTGAGATACAGCTCGATCCGCTGGAGATCGGCGCGGTCCTGGGCGGACAGGGTCTGCCCCTGGGCCGGTGCCGCAATGACGGCGATCGCGACCAGGGCGAGCAGGGAGGTGAGGATCCTGAGCATGGCCAACTGTCGTAACGGTGCGATCCGGCGGAAATGCGGCGCCGGACTCCTCAATCTGTCGTGATGTTGGTCGTGGCGGTGCCGAAGTCGAGGCTTGCCGCCCCAGGGTACCAAACCGCTCAGGGCACCAGCACCTTCAGCTTGCCGTCCAGCAACGCCTGATAGCATTTGTCGGACAGGGCGGAATCGGTGGTCAGCAGCCGCTCGATCGAGGTGACGCTGTCCCCGACGGCGGCGCGAGGGGTTATTGCCGTCATGAGGCGCAGCGGCAGCGGGAGCGACACCGGTGCCAGGTCGGTGTAGAGCTTGCCGATGGCCAGGCCGACGCCGTTGTTGTGCAGATCCATGGTTTTCTCGCCGGGCGGATTGGCCGGGTCGGATTCGTGGGCGGTGGTGAAGTGCAGCGCGTTCTTGTAGCCCAGATCGCGCGCCAGGATCGCCGACCAGAAGCAATGCCGGAAGGCATCCGACTTGTCGTTGTGGCCGTTCTTGCCGAACCGCCGCTTGGTCTCGTTGAACGCGGTGTCCTTGCTGTTCCTGATGGTCAGGGCATGGTCGGGATTGGCGGCGATATAGGCCTGCTCGGCCGGGGTCAGCTTGGTGAACTGATCGTAGACGCCCATGGCGGTTGCTCCCTGTTTTTATGCCGTTGCGCCCCCGGATCGGCGATGCCGGGTCCGGCCGTTCGCCGCCGGTAGCCCTGAACAGATATTCGCCAAATATGGCACCGCCTGGGCGCCAAAAAGGTCGATTCGGGCCGCGCGGCGCATTCTTTTGGCGGAACCGCCCGTTGCCGGGCAGGGTTGGGCGGGGGGTGGGGGACGGAAGGGCGGGCGGAGGAGGGGCGTTCATGATTTGGGAAAAAAATGCTGTTTTGGCTGTTTTGTCCATTTTGCCCATTCTGACGCGCGGTCTTCGGTATTTGCCAAAGCGTACCCTTCTGTGCCGTTTCGTGCCCAAGTCCGAGGCGCCCCGCTCTGCCTGCTCCGGCGCATGCCCAATGGGGCGCGGATAGGACTGTAGTCGCGTTAGGTGGCCGGCGCAACGGTGCAGAGCGGCGAGTAATGCATCAGTTTTGGATTATATTCTGAACCACAATAATCTTATTGCATTTATTGCTTCTATAGCTTAGCTGGACAGGCTCATTCAGGCCGCCTGCTTCCCAGCCTGAATGGCCAAAGTCCAGCTTATATGGCATGTTGGAGAGGAAGAATGACAGAACCATACTTTTTTCAAGGCGTTGTTCTGCCTGAGCGTGCTCAATTATCACTTGAATTTAACATAAATATTAGTAGTATTGATCCTAATATTTCTGCCTCCCTAAAGGTGAGCATCATTCTAAACCAAGTCGCAGTTTGGGTAGAAAGCGAGCATGACTGGGATTTATATGATTTGCGCAATGTGGTAAGATCGGTTGTCGAGAGTCGTTTGTCAATATTTGGTTATCTTATCGGATATGCATATGACGTTGAGATTACACGTGTTGTAAATCAAAGTCGCAAGGTTGATCGGGTGTTCGGTATTGAAATACCATGCATAGTTGAACGCCATAAAGCAGATAGCCCTAAAGATAAGTGGCAAGATGCTTTCCTCAAGCTCCACCATAATATGGTTGGCAAAAATGGTCTGCTTCTCGATCGCTGCTTTAGAGATTTAGTGGCCGCGATGAAGCACCCTAATGATACTGCCTTCTACTGCTATCGCGCTATTGAATCTCTCCGCCACCATTGTGCCGCTGTACATGGGCTGATGGACAGTGACAAAAGCAAGCAGTGGATCAAATTCCGAGGTTTATCTGGATGTAGTAAGGAGACAATTGATTTTATTAAGGCAGCAGCCGATCCGTTGCGTCACGGAGAAGTATGTGCAATCAGCTCAGAAGGCCGTCGCAGAATCTTTGAAATGACATGGGGTGCCGTAGATGGGTACCTGATCAATCAAGGTCTCAAGTAAGAACCTAGGCTGCCATTTGGAAGCTTTTATGAGATCTTCTATACGGGCACCCTTGCGTATAATCAAGAAAAGCAGAGATGCATAGTCGGGGCTGGCAGCAGCGGTAGCCCAACGCCCACAGGTGCCGCGCCGCGTTGGGCCTGTTGGCCCAATCTGCGGGGATCGGATTGGCCGAGGCTGTTGCGCCGCGCCGGCCGCGACGCGCTGAGGCTGGGCGAGGGGGGCGACGCGGTGGGAGTGACTGTCGGCGAATGGGTGTTCTCCGGGCACGATGCGCCGGACCTTGCCGCCATCGGCGATGCCCTGCGCCGCAATACCGGCCTGGTCGTGGAGGAGGACCACCGGTGGGCTCCCCCGGCCCTGACCGTCCCGGCGCTGCGGGAAACGCTGTTCGACTGGGAGATCGCGCCCGACCGGATAACGGTCCACAGTTTCATACCGGCGCACCCGTTCCTGTGGGAACATCTCGACATGGCGCTCGCGGCATTCGGCGGCATGCCGAGCGGGGACGCCATTGCCTTTCGCCCGGACCCGTCGCGGGCCTGGCTGCGCCGGCGCTGGGACGCGCTGTCGCGGCGCAACCGCCGGATTCTCGGCCTACCGTCGGTGCTGGCGGCCCGGCCGTTCGACCGGTTTCTCATGCCCGAAGCCTGACCGCGGCGCTCGGGCCGGGCTACGCCCGGCTGTTCCGGCGGCGGGTCCGGGTGACGAATTCCGGGGGTTTGCGGGCGATCCAGCGGCGGAACTCGGCGATCGCCGGGTGGTGTTTCAGGGCTTCGATGGTGGCATAGCGGTCGCGGAGCTGGCGTTCGGTCAGCTCGGCGTGGATCTTGCGGTGGCAGACGCAGTGCAGCCAGACCGTTTCGCGGCCGCCCAGGCTGCGCGGGACGAGATGGTGCTCCTCGACCGACGGACCCTGGATCAGCTCGCGCCCGCACAGCGGACAGGGGCCGAGCGAGCGCCGGGCCGCGGCCCGGCGGGCGGGCGGATCGGGCGGCAGCGGCGGCAGGCGCGCGTTCATGCGGGCGGACGGCTGCGGATCGCGACGCCGGGCAGAGTGCGGAGGGTCAGTCGTCCGGGTCGTCGCGGGTGTCGCGGACCAGGACCTCGCGCTTGCCGACATGGTTGGCCTGGCTGACCACGCCGTCCTGTTCCATCTGCTCGATGATCCGGGCGGCGCGGTTGTAGCCGATCTGAAGGTGGCGCTGGATGAAGGAGGTCGAAGCCTTGCGCTCGCGGGCGACCAGGGCCACCGCCTGATCGTAGAGATCGTTGCCGCTGCCGCCCGCCGCCTCGCCGCCCGCGGTGCCGCGCGGCGCGTCGCCGGTCTCGCCGTCCTCGTCGTCGTCGAGCACCGAATCGTTGTAGTCGGGCTCGCCCTGCGCCTTGAGGTGGCGGACCACCTCCTCGACCTCGTGATCGCTGACGAACGGGCCGTG
>CAZTNV010000348.1:0-4266 GCA_964615535.1 uncultured Mycobacteriaceae bacterium
CTGCGGCGCCGATCCGGTTCGGTTGCAGCACCTGCATTAGCTGGATAGGGATATGAGTATGCGTTCGAACGTCCAGCTCGATCTGCGAGGCAACTGCTCACTGTATCGCTTTCGAAAGCTTGCCGGCATGTCAAAGAGCCCTTGGAAACCACCTCAACGAGGATAAGGCCGCAATTTTTCAGGAGCGAGACGATAGCCGATTCCAAAGCGGCCACCAATTGGAATCACGGACTCCGCCAAAAAGTGTATCCATGAACGAAAAGGGCCAAAGCCTCCCCATCGTCGAGGCCGATGCCGCTCCCGAACCGGAGTCCGAACCGGAGCCCGGAGCGGCGCCCGGTCCGGTTGCCGGGGACCGGGCATCCGGCGATTCGCCCGACCGCTAGAGCGGTTTTCGAGTAGATGGAAAGGAACGAAGGGACAGCGGAATTGTTGAGGAGAGACGATCAGGGAGGAGGGTGCGATGCCGGCGCCGTATTCAGCCGATCTGCGGGAGCGCGTTCTGGCTGCCTGCGAACGGGGCCACGGCTCGCATGCCGACATCGCCCGGCGGTTCAGCGTGGCCGAAAGCACGGTGTCGACCTGGTGGCGGGTGCTGTGCGAGAGCGGCCGGCGCACGGCCCAGCCGCCGGGCCGCGGCCCGGAGCCGCGGCTGGCCGGAGCCGGCGAGGCGGCGCTGGTCGAGCTGGTCGAAGCCGACACCGACGCCACCCTGGACACCTATGCCGCCCGCCTGGACGAGCGCGTCGGGATCACGGTCAGCCCGCCGGTGCTGTGCCGCACCCTCAAACGGCTCGGCCTGACTCGAAAAAAAAGACGAGTCGCGCCGCCGAGCAGGACCGGGCCGACATCCGGGCCGAACGTCAGGCGTTTGTCGCCGAACTCGCCGGCCTTGACCCGGCCGGACTGATCTTTCTGGACGAGACCGGCATCACCACCGCCATGACCCCGCGGTATGCCCGCGCGCGGCGCGGCCGGCGGGCCATCGGTGCGGTGCCGAACGGCCATGGGGACCGGCTGACCGTGCTGGGCGCGCTCGGCCTGAACGGCTTCGAAGCGGCCATGACGGTCAAGAGCGGCACCACGCACGAGGTGTTCGAAGCCGATCTGTGCGACGTCCTGCTGCCCCATCTGATCCGCACCCGCGACCCCGGCGCGATGGTGCTGCTGGACCAGTTGAGCGCCCACAAGGGCGATCTGGTCCGCCGCCTGGTCACCGCGGCCGGGTTCGTCTATCGCCTGCTGCCGCGCTATTCCCCCGACCTGTCGCCGATCGAACCCGCCTGGTCCAAGCTCAAGACCGCGCTGCGCGCCCGCGAGGCACGCACCCTGGAGGCCTTGGACCAAGCCTTGCCCAGCCTCCTCGACACCCTGTCCGCCGACAACGCAAAAGGCTGGTTCCGCCACTGCGGCTACCTCCCTTCGCACTGACCCGAAATCCGCTCTAGGGTCTTCCTCTTCTGCAAGCTCGGCTTCGACCCGGTTACAGGCCGGCCAGAACACGTCGTGATTGCCGGGCGTGAAGACGAAACGGTCGCGGGTGAGGCCGAGCGTGCCGGCCAGAATCTTGAAGAATGCAACGGCCTCGCTGTACTCGCTGGGGGCCGCGGTTTCGGCGATGTCGCCGGTGACGATCACCAGATCGGGCTTGCCGAAGTTCACGCCCAGCACGGCCTTGGCCAGCCGCCGGCCGAGGTGGTCGGGGCGGACCGTCTTGAATCGGCTGTGCTTGCCGAAATGGAGGTCGGAGAGGTGCAGGACGAGAATGCGATCGGGCGCCGCCATGGTCACCGCCGTTTCGATGCCGGGTGCGCGCCCGGTTGCCCATCGCATACCGGCTTTGCGCACCCGCGCGCGAACCGATCACAACCATTCAAGCGTGTCAATCGCCGCCGCACTCCGAAAAGCTCGGTGATCCTGCCTTGCGACCGATCGTTTCCTGAAAACCGTTACCACTGCGATGGCATACAGGTCGCGTTTCGGCGGCGACTGCGCCTCAAGCGCCGCATTTTGGACATCAACGAAGATCGCGTGCATGGATGGCTGCCGCCAGCAACCGCTGCTGCCGTTCGGGGCTGATCTCTTCGAGGTAGAGGATGTGGAAGGGGAAGCCTTCCAGGGTGTCTTCGACCGGGCCCTCGATGCGGTATTTGAGGCCGTCCGGGCAGTCGATCACCAGCAGATCGATGTCCGAGCCGGGATGGAAGCCGCCCGCGGCCAGCGAGCCGACGACCCGGACCGTGGCCACGCCCATCGCCTCCAGCACGGCGGTGGCCCGCCGCGCCAACGCCACCGCCCGCGCCCGCCGCGCCGCGGTCCGCTCGGCCTCCAGCCGGCCGAGCCGCGAGGCGGGGGCGGCGGGCATCGCGCGGGGCGCCGATGCGGGAGGGTCACTCATCGCCGCCCCGGCCGCCCGGCCACCAGCCCGCGTCGAGGAGCTGGTCGAGGGCATAGGGGCATTCCTGCGGCACCTCCGCCGGATCGACCCCGTCGTCGCGTAGCGTGATCGCGGCGCGGCGGCGGGCATCGGCATAGACCTCGGCCAGATCGATCCGGCCGGGCAGGCTGGGGGCGCGACGCAGCCGTTTCGCGATATCGAGGCGGAAAGTGGCGATCTCCTTGCTCCAATGGGCGCGCGGCGTCACGGCGATCGAATGCTCGAGCTTGAGCAGATGGAGAATGATCCGTTCGAGCAGACTCTCCACCGCCGCGCGTTCGCTCCGCCCCATGGCTTCGATCTCGTCGGCGAGGTGGGACCAGTCGAGCCCGGCATTGACGCGCATCGCCCCCGCCCGCCGCAGCGCCGCCGCCTGCGCCTCGGTCCAGGCGAAGAAATCGGTTTCGTAAAGCGCGTCAAGCATGATCATCCTCCGCGCGTGCAACCCTGCACAGGAGATGGGCACCGGCGACCGGCGGGCAAGGCGATCGTGCCTGGGCCGGCCGGGGCTTGCGCGGCGGGGCGGCGCGCACCATCCTGGGGCCGGTTGCGATCGAGGCGGTGACGATGCCCCATGCCGATTTCGTTCATCTGCGGGTCCATTCGGCCTATTCGCTCTCGGAGGGGGCGATCCGGGTGAAGGAGCTGGTCGGGCTGTGCCGCAAGCAGCAGATGCCGGCGGTGGCGGTGACCGATACCGGCAACCTGTTCGGCGCGCTGGAATTCGCCGGTGCGGCCGCGGAAGCCGGGGTGCAGCCGATCATGGGCGTCCTGCTCGGGCTGGCGCGGCCGGGCGGGCGGGGCGACGGCGCGGCGCGCAACGGCCAGCGGCCGGCACCCGACCGGCTGGTGCTGCTGGCGCAGGACGAGGCCGGCTACCGCAATCTGATGGCGCTGTCGTCCAGGGCGTTCCTCGAATCCGATCAGGGCGACGAGCCGCAGATCGACTGGGCCGCGCTGGACGGCCATACCGACGGGGTGATCGCGCTGACCGGCGGGCCCGGCGGCCCGGTCGGGCGGCTGGTCGCGGAGGGGCAGGGGGCGGCGGCGGAGCAGGTGCTGCGCGATCTCGCCGGGCGGTTTCCCGGCCGGCTCTATGTCGAGCTGATGCGTCATGGCGAACCGGTCGAGGAGGCGATCGAGCCGGCGCTGATCGCGCTGGCCTATCGCCACGATCTGCCGCTGGTCGCGACCAACGACGCGTTCTTTGCCGACGAGTCGATGTACGAGGCGCATGACGCGCTGCTGTGCATTGCCGGCGGCACCTATGTCGGCGAGGCCGAGCGGCGGCGGCTGAACCCGGAGTACCGGTTCAAAACGGCCGGGGAGATGCGGGTGCTGTTCGCCGATCTGCCCGAGGCGGCGGACAACACGCTGGTCATCGCCCGGCGCTGCCATGTCATGCCGAACAAGCACAAGCCGATCCTGCCGGCCTATCCTTCCGCGGCGGGGCTGACCGAGGCCGAGGAGATGCGCGCCCAGGCCCGCGCCGGCCTGGAGCGGCGGCTGGCCGCCACCGTGTTCGCCCCGGCGATGACCGAGGCGGAGCGGGAGGCCGCCGCCAAACCCTATCGCGAACGGCTGGAGTTCGAGCTGTCGGTGATCGAGAGCATGGGCTTTCCCGGCTATTTTCTGATCGTCGCCGATTTCATCCAGTGGGCCAAGGCGCAGGGCATCCCGGTCGGGCCGGGGCGCGGCTCGGGCGCCGGCTCGGTGGTGGCGTGGTCGCTGACCATCACGGATCTCGATCCGCTGCGCTTCGGCCTGCTGTTCGAGCGGTTCCTCAATCCCGAGCGGGTGTCGATGCCCGACTTCGACATCGATTTCTG
>CAZTNV010000349.1:0-4237 GCA_964615535.1 uncultured Mycobacteriaceae bacterium
GCAAGCGCTCGCTGAGCGTGGACAGCCACATCCGCATGATGGCGGCGGCCCAGCCCTTCATCTCGGGCGCGATCTCCAAGACCATCAACATGCCCAACGCGGCGACGGTGCAGGATTGCCTGGACGCCTACCGCCTGTCCTGGCGGCTGGGGCTGAAGGCCAATGCGCTGTACCGCGACGGTTCCAAGCTGTCGCAGCCGCTGTCCGCCGCCCTGCTGGAGGACGACAGCGACGCCGAGGCCGAGAGCCTGGCCGACGAGCTGGTCGAGGCGCCGGCCGCGGCGCGCGCCGCGGCGCTGGGCGAGCGGCTGGCCGAACGGGTAATCGAGCGGGTGATCGAGCGCGAGCGGCCGGCCGGCCGCAAGCGGATGCCCGACCGCCGCAAGGGCTACACCCAGAAGGCGCTGGTCGGCGGCCACAAGGTCTATCTGCGCACCGGCGAATACAATGACGGGGTGCTGGGCGAGATCTTCATCGACATGCACAAGGAAGGCGCGGCGTTCCGCTCGCTGATCAACAATTTCGCCATAGCGGTGTCGATCGGGCTGCAATACGGCGTACCGCTGGAGGAATTCGTCGAGGCCTTCACCTTTACCCGGTTCGAGCCGTCCGGGCCGGTGCAGGGCAACGACGCGATCCGCATGGCGACCTCGATCATCGACTACATCTTCCGCGAGCTGGCGATCTCCTATCTCGGCCGCACCGATCTGGCCCATGCCTCGCCCGACGATCTGCGCTTCGACACGCTGGGCCGCGGCGATCATGAAGGCAACCTGCCCAACGCCCGGCTGGTGGCGCAGGTGACCGAGGAGATCCAGCGAGTCGCCTCGACCGGCTATCTGCGCAGCAATCTCCGCGTGCTGGAAGGCGGCCGGTCGGCCAGCGCGGCCGGGGCGGCGACGGGCGGCGAGGTCGTCCAGGCCGGCGGGAGCCATGCCGGCATGACCGGCGGCGGCAGCCATGGCGCGACCGCCTTCGCGGCGGACTACGCCAGCGAGATCGTCACCGAACGCTGGACCCTGACCGCCGGCCGCACCGCCTCGGACTCCCACGCCCAGATCGACGCCATCCGCAAGGCCCGCGCCCAGGGCTATGAAGGCGACGCGTGCAGCGAATGCGGCAACATGACTCTGGTCCGCAACGGCACCTGCCTGAAATGCGACACCTGCGGGACGACCACGGGGTGCAGTTGAGCAGCGCAATCGCCGAGCCGGGTTGCTTTGGGATGACAGCCCGCAGGTTGGGCCGCAGGGCCCGACCTGCGGCCGCTTGGATACCGGCGCGATGATGGGCCGAGGGATGTTGAGCGTGTCGGCCGTACATCGAATGCGATTAGCCCGTAGGTTCGGCCGACATCATCGGGTATGGTGATCGTAGACTGCTGCCCTGTTGACTTTGAAATCTCAGCGGTGCTGAGCCTGTATAGTCGCGCAAGGGCGTCCAAATGACCATCGGAGGTCCCCAACAGCCATCCACACCCGCCGGCCCTCCAGCCGAAGGCACGGAACCGGCCGTTCGTCGATCAATCGTCAAGGCGCAGCTTCAGGAGCTGAGGGCGGCGCTTGACGGCCGGGACCATACGCCGTCCGAAGTCCTGCTGCGCGAATGCCGGGACGAGCGGTAAAGGGTTTCGCTGATCGTGTTCGGCGCGGTCGCCCCGGTCGGGCGGTACGTCATGACCGCACTCGCCGTCGATCGACCACGCGCGGCCCGGCATGGGTGCGCCGCATGCGGGAGCCGCGGCGGAGCACGCACGGCCGGTTGCGGAAGCTTCGAGCGATGGCGGTCAGTCCCGGCATCCTGGAGGGGATGATCAGAAGATCCGTCTGGATTGCCGGTGATCCGCCGGGCATCTTCGAGTTCGATGCGCCGAACCGATTGCCCCGATGCCGTACCGCGATGACCCCCATGCCCGACCGCTTCACCTACCAGATCCTCAGCCGGCCGGAGGAGCTGACAGCGCCGCCCGAGACCAGCCTGATCCTGGTCGGCGACGCGCTGGGGTTCCTGCGGCGGCTGCCGGACGGGCTGGTGCGGTGCTGCGTGACCAGCCCGCCCTATTGGGGGCTGCGGGACTACGATTTTCCGGAGCAGATCGGCGCCGAGCCGAATCTGGGCGACTACATCGCGCGGCTGACCGCGATCTTCGCCGAGGTGTTCCGTGTGCTGGCGGGGGACGGCACCCTCTGGCTCAACATCGGCGACAGCTATACCAGCGGCAACCGCACCTGGCGCGACACGGACAGGAAGAACCCGGCGCGCGGGATGACCTATCGCCCGCCGACCCCGGACGGCTTGAAGCCCAAGGATCTGATCGGCGTGCCGTGGCGCCTGGCCTTCGCGCTCCAGGAGGCGGGGTGGTATCTTCGGTCCGACATCATCTGGCACAAGCCCAACTGCCAGCCGGAATCGGTGAAGGACCGGCCGACGCGGTCGCACGAATACCTTTTCCTCTTCACCAAATCCGAGAAATATCATTATGATTGTGGAGCCATTATGGAGAGCGCCAATGGCTCGGGCAGGCTGCGCAACCGCCGGAGCGTCTGGTCGATCAACACCGAGGCCTTCCCGGGCGCCCATTTCGCGACCTTCCCTCCGGCCCTGGTCGAGCCCTGCATCCTGGCCGGCAGCCGGCCGGGCGACTTCGTGCTCGACCCGTTCTTCGGCTCCGGCACGGTCGGCGAAGTCGCCCTCCACCACGGCCGCCGGTTCGTGGGGATCGAGATCAAACCCGAATACGCCGCCCTCGCCTCCAGCCGCCTGGGCGGGCTGTTTCAGCGCCGCAGGACCGTGACGTGACTGATTTGCCAATTCTTTCGCCGAACCTTCAGATTTCATTCCATTTCAAAATTAAAGAGATTTCCCAGCTTTGCCTCGATCAAGCGCTGACCGAAACGGTACTGGCTTTGGATATAACAGCGCTGGATCAGGAATTGGCCAACCATGTGAAGCCAGAGTTTCTTCAAAAAACTGCCGGTCTCGGTCTTCGGGGTGAGAGGGTCTTTGCACTGCCAATGGTGTTATTGGCGCGGCCCTTTTTGCTGGCATATTATCGACTCCTGCTTGGTTTTTCGCAAAAGGAGTTTTATAATCGCGGCCAATTTTCTCGTTTCAAGCGACTTGAAGAGCGTGGAGAATTGGGTAAGATCTCCACCCTGGATTTGGCAGCGTTATGCGCTAGTCTTTGCCAGTCCGCCTGTCAATTGATGGATGGTATCGACACAATCGATCAAAGAGCAATTCGCGATTTGCAGATGCTGACGATTGGTGCACAGCTTCGCGGCAGCGAGAATACCCGTATCGGCAAAGGGGCAACACTCGAAGTATTCGACCTGATCAGCCGATTGGTAGAACCCTATATCAAGGACCGCACCGACCGCACACTGGTTCTACAGAACGACTCCGGTCGGAAGGTCATCATCGAGTTCGGTAGCGACCCCGATGTCAAAATTACACAAAGCCTGCTAAGTGGGGTTCGTCCCATAGTCTCTATAGAAATCAAGGGCGGCACGGATTCGTCGAACATTCACAATCGGCTTGGTGAAGCCGAAAAGAGTCACCAGAAAGCCAAACTGCAGGGTTGTTTCGAGTTCTGGACCATTCTGAAAGTGGATGTCGATACGGATCAGGCCCGTAGCGAGTCACCGACCACTTCGCGATTCTTTAATCTCACCCAGATTGCCGACCCATTAAGTAACGACAATCGCCAGTTCCGGGAGTTGCTGGCTTCGCTTCTGGGTATTGGAATTTGAAGCTCGCGCCACTGTCTGGCTTGGAAACGTTTTCGATCTGCCGGGCTGCGTCGGGCCTGTACGCAACGAGAGGCTCGAAGACCGCGGGCAGTCTGCAAGGTTTCTTCCCCGGTCGTGAGCGGTTCGCATTGGCCGCCTTTCCAGTGGCCGGCGCCCCCGGCGCCCTTCACCCCAGGAACACCCGTTCCAGCGAACTCCGTGCCACGTTCCCCGCGCCGTCCTCGGCCTCGATGAAATAGCGGGCGTCTCCCGCGCCGACCGGCAGGGCGGCGGAGAGGTGGTGGGCGGTGGCGGCGGCGCCGGTCTGGCAGGGATAGGGGCCGTGGTCGTGCATCGGCAGGCGGGTCTCCCCGGCCGCGCTGCGCAGCACCAGGGTGGCGCGGGTCAGGCCCGAGAGGTCGGACACCAGAGTGTGCGCCACCGCCTCGCGCGGCGCATCGCACACCGCGCCGTCGATCACCTGCCTGCCGCCCGGCTGGTCGGGC